>JBPCMI010000218.1:0-12698 GCA_051002415.1 Pyrinomonadaceae bacterium | reverse complement strand
GCGGACGATAACTTCGATGTGCTTATCGTTGATGTTCACGCCCTGCAGTCGATAGACCTCCTGGATTTCGTTTACGAGGTACTCCTGCAAGCGATTGGCTCCCAAAACGCGCAAGATGTCATGCGGATTGAGCGGGCCATCCATCAATGCTTCGCCAGCGCGGACGCGATCACCTTCCTGAACGTTGATGTGCGTACCGCGTGGAATGTCGTACTCGCGCTCTTCCAGATCGTCGCCCGTAATGATCAGTTTGCGTTTACCCTTGGCAATCGGACCAAACTTCACAACGCCGTCGATTTCCGACATCACCGCCGTCTCCGCGGGCCGGCGAGCTTCAAAGAGCTCAACAACGCGCGGCAGACCGCCCGTGATGTCCTTCGTCTTAGTAGTTTCGCGCGGAATCTTGGCAATGATGTCGCCCGGCTCAACTACTTCGCCGTCGGTGACCATTAGGTTAGCCCGCACTGGCATCTGATAAGTCTTCAGCGCCTTGTTGCTGGGGTTGCGAATTTCCATCCGAGGCTGTTTCTTCTCGTCAGGCGAATCCTTCACCACCATGCGCGACTGACCCGTGACTTCGTCTACTTCTTCATCAAAGGTCACGCCTTCCTTCAGGTCCTGGAACTTCACGTGACCGGCTACTTCGGTAAGGATGGCGAAGGTGAACGGATCCCAAGTCGCCAAAAGTTGATCCTGAGTAACGCGCTGATCGTCTTCCACAAGGATGTGGGCGCCATAAACGATCTGGTGCCGCGCAACTTCACGTCCGCGATCATCAATGATCGTCAACGAACCGTTGCGATTCATCGCGATGCGCTCGCCCTTGCGGCTCTTCACCGTTTGCAGTTCCATGTACTTGATGGTGCCGTCCTGGCGAGCTTCGTGTTTCGACGACTCTTCCAGTCTGGCGGTACCACCGATGTGGAACGTACGCATGGTGAGCTGAGTACCCGGCTCACCAATCGATTGCGCCGCAATCACACCAACCGCCTCACCAATCTCTACGGGCCGACCCGTTGCCAGGTTACGTCCGTAACACTTGATGCAGCAGCCGCGACGTGATTCGCAGGTCAGCACGGAACGGATGCGGACGCGCTGTACGCCGGAACGCTGGATCTCCGAAGAAAGGTCTTCATCGATTTCCTGATTGGCTTCGACGATGACCCGGCCTTCAACGAGGTCGATAACGTCCTCCAGCGCCGTGCGTCCAACGATGCGGTCCCGCAACGACTCGATTTCTTCTCCGCCTTCGACGATAGCGCTGGCGGAAATTCCGCGGAGCGTACCGCAGTCAGGCTCGCTGGTGATTACGTCCTGCGCCACGTCAACTAGTCGCCGCGTCAGATAACCTGAATCAGCAGTCTTCAACGCGGTGTCAGCCAGACCCTTGCGAGCGCCGTGTGTTGAAATGAAGTACTGCAACACGTTCAGACCTTCACGAAAGTTTGCCTGAATCGGTGTCTCAATGATTTCGCCCGAGGGACGAGCCATCAGGCCGCGCATACCGGCCAGCTGGCGAATTTGTTGCGCACTACCACGCGCTCCCGAATCGCTCATCACGAGGATTGGATTCAATTCGCCAGTCGCTTTTTCACGGTCGTCCATCGCCTTGAACATTTCCTTGGCGACCTTGTCAGTCACTTCAGACCAGATAGCAATGACTTTGTTGTAGCGTTCGCCGTTTGTGATTACACCGTCGAGATACTGTTGCTCAACCGCAATCACGTCCTTCTCGGCTTTGTCCACCAGGCCCTTCTTCGCCGGCGGAGTTACCAGGTCGTCGATGCCAATCGAAATCCCCGCGCGAGTGGCGTAAAGGAAACCGAGTGTCTTCAGATCGTCAAGCATCTTGACGGTCATCTCGTGTCCCAAACGAATATGTGAATAGTTCACGAGCGATTGCAGCCCCTTCTTCTTCATTGTGCCGTTGAAGAAGGGCAAACCTGCGGGAATGGAATCATTGAAAATGACACGGCCGACGGTGGTACTGACCACTCGCTTCACGTTTTCCTGAACCGCCGCACGCAGAATGTCCTGCGGATCATGTTCCTGAGTCAGATCGATCAGGTCGCCGATAATGCGCAACTTGATAGGAGTCTGAGTCGTCACTTCCTTCGAATCGAGCGCCAGCAGGACCTCGTCCGTCGACGCGAAAACTCGACCTTCACCCTTAGCGCCGGGCTTATCGCGCGTCAGGTAGTAGCAACCTAAAACGATGTCCTGTGAAGGAACCGCGATTGGCTGACCGCTGGCGGGGCTAAGAATGTTGTTGCTCGAGAGCATCAACACCGCTGCCTCAATCTGCGCTTCCGGACTCAGCGGAATGTGCACAGCCATCTGGTCGCCGTCGAAGTCTGCGTTGAATGCAGTGCAGACCAGCGGATGAATCTTGATGGCCTTGCCTTCAACCAGGACCGGCTCAAAGGCTTGAATACCCAACCGGTGCAGCGTCGGCGCGCGGTTGAGTAGCACGGGATGTTCGCGAATCACTTCCTCGAGAATGTCCCAAACCACCGGCTCCTGCCGCTCTACCATCTCACGCGCTTGTTTGATCGTGGCCGCGTGACCCTGCTTTTCCAGCTGGTTGTAGATGAATGGCTTGAATAACTCGAGGGCCATCTTCTTGGGCAAACCACACTGATGCAGTTTCAATTCCGGACCGACGACGATGACGGAACGACCTGAGTAGTCGACTCGCTTGCCGAGCAAGTTTTGCCGGAAGCGTCCCTGCTTACCCTTGAGTGTGCCACTCAGCGACTTGAGCGGACGATTGTTTACGCCTCGCAGTACGCGTCCCCGGCGGCCGTTGTCGAAGAGCGCATCGACGGCCTCCTGAAGCATCCGCTTTTCGTTGCGCACGATAACTTCAGGCGCGCGCAGTTCCATCAACTCCTTTAAGCGGTTGTTGCGATTGATAACGCGCCGGTACAGATCGTTAAGGTCCGAAGTGGCAAACCGTCCGCCATCGAGCGGTACAAGTGGCCGCAGCTCAGGCGGGATAACCGGAATCACATCCAGAATCATCCATTCCGGATGATTGCCGGATTTGAGGAAGCTGGTCGTCACTTTGAGCCGCTTGGAAAACTTGAGCTTCTTCTGCTGCGACGTCTCCTCTTTCATGCGCTTGCGCAGCTCGACGGCAAGGTCTTCTACATTGACCATTGCCAGCAGTTCTTTGATCGCTTCGGCGCCCATCTTCGCGACAAACTGCGCGGGATAATCACGCACAAGTTCCCGATAGCGTTCATCCGAAAGCAACTCGCGCTCTTTGATCCCCGGCACGTCACCCGCATCGATTACGATGTAGGATTCGAAATAGAGGACTTTTTCGAGCTCGCGGAGCGGGATATCCAAAAGATGACCGATGCGGCTCGGCAGGCCTTTAAAAAACCAAACGTGCGAACAGGGACTGGCGAGATCGATGTGGCCCAGCCGTTCGCGGCGAACTTTTGCCTGGGTCACTTCAACCCCGCACTTATCGCAAATCACGCCGCGATGTTTCATGCGCTTGTACTTGCCGCAGAGACACTCCCAGTCAGCTACGGGACCAAAAATACGCGCGCAGAAGAGTCCATCACGCTCTGGCTTGAAGGTGCGATAGTTGATCGTTTCCGGTTTCGTCACCTCGCCATGCGACCATTGCCGGATTTTTTCCGGCGACGCCAGCGAGATACGGATCGCTTCAAAGTCAGGAGCTAATTGCTGCTTTTCTTGTTGGAATCGAAACATGTCTCTCCATTGCCAATTGCCGATTGCCAATTTCCAATTGGTCGCGCGCGCGGATCACGGGTCGACCAACCGCATCTCAAAGTTCGACAACCAAGCGCCAATCGGCAATTGGCATTTGGCAATCGAAAATTTTCTTACGCTTCCACCGCGGTCGTAATCAGCGCTTCGCCGACGCCCTCTTCCGCTGGGCCACCATTAGTGGCCGTCTTGCGATTGATGAGTTCAACGTCAAGACAGAGCGATTGCAACTCGCGCACGAGAACGTTAAACGACTCGGGAAGGCCCGGATCGAAGTCCGCCTCTCCCTTGACGATCGCTTCGTAGATCTTCGAACGTCCTGCAACGTCGTCAGACTTTGCAGTCAGCAACTCCTGAAGTATGTGAGCAGCCCCGTAGGCTTCCAGCGCCCAAACTTCCATTTCTCCAAAGCGCTGGCCACCGAACTGCGCCTTACCACCGAGCGGCTGCTGAGTGATTAAGCTATACGGTCCGATCGAGCGAGCGTGGATCTTGTCGTCAACAAGGTGCGACAGCTTGAGCATGTAGATGTACCCAACCGTCACCTTCTGCTCGAAGGGCTCTCCGGAGAGTCCATCGTAAAGAATCGCCTTACCTGATTCGTTGATGATCTCTGGCAGTCCCAATTCAGTGGCGCGTTGTCCGGCGAGCGCAAGTTTTTCCTTGATCTCCGCTTCTGTGGCGCCATCAAACACCGGCGTCGCAAAGTGAACACCAAGAACCCGCGCGGCCCAGCCAAGGTGCGTCTCCAAAATTTGCCCGACGTTCATGCGCGAAGGCACGCCGAGGGGATTGAGCACGATCTCCACCGGGGTTCCGTCCGGTAGATAGGGCATATCTTCTTCCGGAAGGATGCGCGCAATCACACCCTTGTTTCCGTGGCGTCCGGCCATCTTGTCGCCCACTGAAAGCTTGCGCTTCATGGCGATAAAGACCTTCACCATTTTGATCACGCCGGGAGCGAGTTCGTCGCCCTGCCGCAGCTTGGCAATCTTCTCTTCATAAATGTCAGAAAGGATCTTGATCTGACGCTCAGTGCGGTCTTCGTATTCCTTGATCTCGCCGCCCACATCGATTCGCGAAGATGCGAGCTGCACCTTGCGCAGGACCTTGGGCTCAATATCGACGAGCATATCGCGAGTGATCGGCGTTCCTTTCTCGATGACAACGTCGCGATTGACCGTCAAGTCAGCCGAGAGTTTCCGGCCTTCCAGCAATTCATAAATACGCTGATCGCGCTGTTCACGCAGAATACGAATCTCGTCTTCAAGGTCGCGTCGCAGGCGCTCTTCTTCTTCCTGTTCGATTGCCAATGACCGCGCATCCTTTTCCTGACCCTTGCGGGTAAAGACCTGAACGTCGACAACAGTGCCGTCGATTCCAGGAGGTGAAACGAGCGAAGCGTCTTTTACGTCGCCTGCTTTTTCACCAAAGATTGCCCGAAGTAGTTTTTCTTCGGCGGTGAGTTGGGTTTCGCCTTTGGGCGTAACCTTGCCCACCAGGATCGAACCAGGCTTCACCTGAGCGCCGATGCGAATAATGCCGCTGTCGTCCAGGTCACGAAGCATGTTCTCGCCCACGTTGGGGATATCCCGAGTAATTTCTTCAGGTCCCAGTTTCGTGTCGCGCGCTTCAATCTCCAGCTCTTCAATGTGAATTGAAGTGTAATAATCTTCTTTCACCAGGCGCTCGGAAACGAGGATCGCGTCTTCGAAGTTGTAGCCGCGCCAGGGCATGAAAGCCACCAACACGTTGCGGCCAAGCGCGAGCTCGCCGCGATCGGTGCAAGGACCATCGGCAATTACCTGTCCTTTCGACACGCGCTCGCCAACGTGAACGATCGGGCGCTGAGTGATGCAAGTGTTTTGATTTGAACGCTTGAACTTGATTAGCGTGTAGATGGCGGCGGTTACCTCTCGCGAGATAGTGCTATCGACATTATGATCGGCCTTTACGATGCAACGTTCGGAGTCGACATAGTCGACCACTCCGTCTCGCTTGGCGACGACGACGGCGCCCGAATCACGTGCGGTTGTCTGTTCCATGCCGGTGCCGATGTAGGGAGCTTCAGCTCGCAGCAAGGGCACTGATTGGCGTTGCATGTTCGAACCCATCAAGGCGCGGTTGGCGTCGTCGTTTTCCAGGAACGGAATTAGCGAAGCCGCGACAGAGACGAGTTGCTTTGGCGAGACGTCGACGTATTCGATGTCTTTCCGCAAGGCGAGTACAAATTCGCCCGCCTTGCGAGAAGCATTGCGCTCGTTAACAATGTTGCCGTTAGCATCCAGTTGAATGTTGGCCTGTCCGACTACGTGCTTGTCTTCCTCCCACGCCGTCAGATAGAACGGCCACGGCTCGAACTCAGCCTTGCGGCCTCCGGAGCCTAGTTTCTTGTTGGCCTTTTCTAGGTCCTCAAGCGGAATGTGTTCGCCCGGCTTCAACTTGGTCTCACCGCCGTTGATGACGCGCACGTATTCGAGGACACGTCCGTCAATCACCTTCCGGTAGGGTGCTTCAATGAACCCAAACTCATTAATGCGCGCAAAACACGACAGACTGGAAATCAAGCCGATGTTCGGACCTTCAGGCGTCTCAATCGGGCAGATGCGGCCATAGTGAGTCGGATGGACGTCGCGAACTTCGAACCCAGCGCGTTCGCGGGAAAGACCGCCCGGTCCCAGCGCCGAGAGACGGCGTTTGTGCGTGATCTCAGAAAGCGGATTCGTTTGGTCCATGAACTGCGAAAGCTGGCTGGAACCAAAGAACTCGCGGACGGCAGCAGTGACGGGCTTGGCATTAATCAAGTCGCGCGGCATCGTCGTCTGCATCTCTTGATGGATGGACATCTTCTCTTTGATGGCCCGCTCCATGCGCTCTAAACCAATGCGGAACTGGTTCTCCAGCAACTCGCCGACTGCACGCACGCGCCGGTTACCGAGGTGATCGATATCGTCCGACTGATACTCAGAAGGGTTCTTCCGCATCTTTAGCACGTAAGAAACCACTTCATAAAAGTCGTGGGCGGTCAGCAAAGGATCGTCGATCCGGTTGCGCTCGGGCTTGCCCATCTTGATGTTGAACTTCAACCGGCCCACGCGCGAGAAATCAAACTTGCGCGGGTCAAAGAACATGGCGTCCAGCAAGCGATAAGCAGTTTGCACAGTCGGTGGATCGCCGGGGCGCATCTTGCGATAAATCTCCAGCAATGCATCTACGGGCTTGGTGATTACGTCTTTTTTCAAAGTCAGCGACAGGATTGAGCCAATGTCGTCGCGCTCCGGGAAAAAGACCGAGAAGCTGTCGATGCCGGCTTCAATAATCTCCTGCAACTTCGCCGGCGGAATCTCGTTGTTGGCCTCGAGCAGCACCTCGCCGCTCTCTTTATTGACGATATCGGAAAGGGCAAACGCGCCCTCAAACTGGGTGGCCTCAATCTCAACCTCGCCAATGTTCGCCTTGCGCAGCCCTTCGAGTGCGGTTGCTGTAATTTTCTTACCGCTGCGAACGATAGGCTCAGTGCGTCCTTTGATATCGAAATCCACCTTCATGCCGACCAAATTGCTCGGTCCGCTCTCAGGCACTTGCATCATCAGGTTGCCATCTTCGATACGAACCTCGTCGGTTACATAGAGCGCTCGCAACATGTCTTCGTCGCTGAAGACAGCGCTCTTTACGCCTTCTTCCAGAGCCGAATCGTTTCCGGTTGTCTTGATGTCTGATTCGCGGTTAAACCAGAGACCCAGTGCTCGCAGGAAAATCGAAGCGAGAAACTTGCGTTTGCCGACGCGCACGTAAAGCAGATTCTTCTGGTCGTATTCGAATTCGACCCAGGAGCCGCGATAGGGAATGATCTTGGCAATGTAAACCGCGCCGCGCTTGAAGAAGACGCCCGGGCTGCGATGGAGCTGAGAAACGATGACGCGCTCGGTACCGTTGATGATGAAGGTGCCGTTGTCGGTCATCAGCGGAATCTCGCCGAAGAAGACTTCTTCTTCCTTGATGTCGCGAATCGACATCGCTTCCGTTTCCGGATCTTTGTCGTAAACAGTGAGGCGAATCTTGACCTTGAGCGGGACGCTGTAACTCATGCCGCGCTCCTGGCATTCCTGCTGATCGTGTTTGTGCTTCAGTCCCACCGGCTCGCCGCAATTTTCACAAAGTTGCGGCCTCACGAAATTAAAGGTGCCGCACTTGTGACAGAGAGTTTCGCCGGCAGCGAGTGGATTCACCTTGATGGTGGAAGCGCACTCCTTACAATTTGCGCGCAGGTAGTTCAGCCCTTCAAGACGGCCGCACTTGCACTGCCAGTTGCCGATCTGATACTCGACAAAATCGAGCGTAGCCGTGCCCCGAAAATCCGAAATCGGAAATACCGACTGAAACACCGCCTGCAATCCAGTGTTCTCGCGTTCCTCGGGCAGGAAATCCATCTGCAGGAAGCGGTTGTAGGACTCCCGCTGAATCTCGATCAGATTCGGAATCCGCACTGCGGTGGCGATCTTGGAAAAGTCGATACGCTCAGGTGCCTGACTTGTCCTTCGTCCCAATCCCGTATTTGCTGCTTGAAGTAAATTTACTGACATGAGAGGTTCCTTATCAAAGCCCGTTTACAATTAGCGGTTGCAAGCCTGGGGTACGGCGTAGTGACAAAAACGACCGTCAGGCTGCTTAAAAAAGCCAAAGCGCGGTCAGGGCGCAGAATGCCCCGACCGCTTAAATCAAGAAAGCGGCTATGTCATCGTCAATTTTTTTGGGAGTAACGCCAGCGCCCTCAATACTCCCTTAACTTAACCACTAACATTTGGAGTGTCAAGCCGACAAACTCTTCACTCAACCTGATTGCCAGGTGAAAGCGTGCAGGCATTGGTTGCCGGCAGCGCGCCACCTGTTGCCTGTGCTACTTAACTTCGACTGTTGCGCCTGCATCAGCAAGCTTTTGTCTTACCGTTTCGGCTTCCTCTTTGGAAACGCCTTCCTTCACCGGCTTGGGAGCCGCTTCGACCAAATCCTTGGCTTCTTTCAAGCCAAGCGCGGTGATCTCGCGAACTACCTTAATGACGTTGATCTTATTGCCGCCTATTGCCTGCAGGATCACGTCAAACTCGGTCTTCTCTTCGGCGGCGGCAGTTTCGCCACCAGCCGCTGCACCCGCTGCCGGCGCCGCTACGGCTGCGGCGGCGGCGGAAACGCCGAACGTTTCTTCCAACTCCTTAACGAGCTCGGAAGCTTCAAGAAGCGTCATGCTCTTCAAATACTCAATAACATCTTCGCGTGTTGCTGCCATGATTTTCTCCATCCTCCTCAAAGGGTCCTGATGTGCTGTTTGTTATTTTCCGCAGCAGGAGAACCCACGGGACGTTTCTGTTGAGGAGTTGCATCTTCCTCTCGAAAAGCGTCCGAGCCGCAATGACGACCTGACTATCGTCATGCTCGTTGTCCGCGTCCGGCCCTACTGTTCTTTCAACGAACTCTCAAATTCAAATTATGCCTTTTGTTCACCAATTTGCTTGATCACGATCGCGAGATTGCGCGGCACGGCCGACAATACAGTCACCAGCCGCTGCGCCTGGCAATTGATCAAGAACATCACCTTGGAAATCAATTCTTCCTTCGAAGGCAGGCTGGCAATGGCTTCGACATCCTTCAGCGCCACTACCTTTCCTTCCACCACGCCGGCCTTAAACGAAAATATCTCCGGATTGGCCTTCGCGAATTTGGCGATCGCCTTCGACAAGTTCACCGGGTCTTCCTGGCTCAACGCAACCGCGGTGACCCCCTTGAATTGATCCGCAGCCTTTTCCAGATCCGTGCCTTCCGCAGCTTTTCGGGCGAGCGTGTTCTTAACCACTTCGTAGCTAACGCCAGCCTCGCGCAGCTGATTGCGGAGCTCCTGATCCTTCGGGACCGTCATTCCCTTGAAGCCGACAAGCATTGCCGCCTTAGCATTCTTAAATTGCTCAGTGAGCGCTTCCAGATCCTTCTGTTTCTTCTCTCTTGTCTTCATTAGCTCTCACTCCTATTTGACGTACGCTGCCTCATCCAGCAGAACACCGGGGCTCATAGTCGCGGCCAAATTGACCTTCCTCACATACTTTCCTTTGGCCGTCGAAGGTTTAGCCTTGACGATCGCATCCAGCAAAGACTTTGCATTGTCGGTAATCTTGTCGGCATCAAACGAGACCTTGCCGACTCCGACGTGGATTACGCCCGTCTTATCGACGCGATATTCCACCTTGCCCGCCTTTGTCTCTTTTACTGCCGTTTTTACGTCGAAAGTGACAGTGCCCGTTTTCGGATTAGGCATCAAACCGCGCGGCCCCAGAACCTTACCCAGCGCGCCGACGAGTCTCATCATATCCGGCGTAGAAACTACCGCGTCAAAGTCGAGCCAGCCTTCCTTGATCTTGTTAACCATGTCTTCGCCACCAACATAGTCGGCGCCAGCTTCTTCAGCTTCCTTAATTTTTTCTCCCTGGGCGATGACCAGGACCTTTTTTGATTTTCCCAGGCCGTGGGGCAGGACGAGGGTACCGCGAACGAGCTGATCGGCTTTGCGAGGATCGACACCAAGCCAAACAGTTAACTCAACTGTCTCGTCAAATTTGGCGAAGGCAATTTCCTTAACCTTCGCAACCGCTTCTTCGAGATTGTATTTGCGAGCGGGCTCAATTTTCTCAGCAGCCGCTCGGTACTTCTTACCGTGCTTTTTCAAGTTCTAACCTCCGAGGTGCAAACGAGTGTGGATTATAGATTGCCGATTGGCGATTGCCGATTAGCAAGATCCTGATCCAATACCCTCCCTCTCAATATCTTCCGTTAGCCCACTTATTATCTTCCGTTAGCCCACTTATTCCAATCGGCAATCGCCAATCGGAAACGAATTCTATTCGACTGTCAGACCCATCTGCCGGGCCGTTCCTTCAATCGTGCGAATCGCAGCTTCCAGGCTGGTTGTATTCAGATCCGGCATCTTCGTCTTGGCAATTTCTTCAATCTTGGATTTCGAAATCGTGCCAACTTTTTCTCGCTTAGGGTTACCGGAACCCTTAGGCAAGCCTGCAGCCTTCTTCAAAAGATCAGCAGCAGGAGGCGTCTTGGTTTCAAACGTGAACGAGCGGTCTGCATAAACCGTGATCACAACCGGAATCTTCAAATCGGGATCCAGCTGCGCGGTCTTGGCATTAAACGTTTTGCAGAATTCCATGATATTCACGCCGTGCTGACCCAATGCCGGGCCGATTGGCGGCGCCGGATTGGCCTTCCCGGCCGGAACCTGCAGTTTTATGTATCCAGTAATTTTCTTAGCCATCTTCTTATTTCCAATTTCCGATTGCCGACTGCCAATTTAAGGAAAAGTTAGCCGCTTGCTCCGGTTGGCAGTCGCCAACCGAAAATCGGCAATCCCATCATTCTTCTTCAGCGAAAGTAACCTTCTCCACATCCAGGAAGTTCAGTTCAACTGGAGTTGAGCGCCCAAAAATCGTGACGGTAACCTTTAACGTCGACTTGTCTTCGTTAACCTCTTCAACCTTGCCCGTAAAGCTCTGGAACGGACCCGACTTAATTCGAACAGTTTCGCCAGCAGCGTAGGAAAACTTCGGCTTCGGTTTTTCTGCGGCCTCGGTAACGTTGTGGACGATCTGATCAACTTCCTGTGGGGTTAACGGAGTCGGGTTATGCCCGCCGACAAACCCTGTAACTTTCGGCGTCGACTTGATCATGTGAAAAACGTTATCGGGTATGTGCCCGCGCTCATCACATTCAATCTGTACCAGCACGTAACCGGGATAGAACATGCGCGTTGACTCGATCCGCTTGTTGCCACGCATCTCGACCACCGTCTCCGTCGGGACCAGCACTTCCGCGACCTCGGTTTGCAGATCGGTGTCACGAACGCGCGCCTTTAAACTGTCGCGCACTTTCTTTTCGTGTCCCGAGTACGTGTGAAGTATGAACCACTGCTGCATGAAAAATTCTCTTTAGGATCCGGTAATCCAGTTAAGTAGCTGATTAAGCTGGGTCAAAGCGAAAGTCCAAATTCGATCAACCAAAAATAGGTAGATTGCGAAAAAGATTACTGCGATCAGGGTGATGATGGTCGTGTTCTTTACAGTGTTGAAGTCCGGCCATGAAACGCGCTTCATTTCGGCGCGGACGTCGTGCAAAAAGTTACTCAGTCGTCCCAGCGGTCCGACCCGGGGTCCACTCAACCCGCGCTCGCGCCGCACTCCGCGACCTTCCACACCTTCGCCAAAGCGGGCGGTGCGTGGCGCCGGCAGTGACGCGTCTGGCTTCTCTATATCGTCCATGATTTCACTCTTCGACACTCAACTGCCTTCTCTCTAACTGGCAGGGGTACCAGGATTCGAACCCGGACTTTCGGTTTTGGAGACCGACGTGCTAACCGTTGACACTATACCCCTCCATCGCGAGACGCGGCGAAGGGGAGACCGGGCGACGCGGAGAAAGACAGATTTCGCCGTGTCTCCCCGTCTCCCTTTCTCCGAATCTGTCGTCACTTAGTCTCTTTATGGCCAGTATGTTTGCGGCAACGACGACAAAATTTTTGAAATTCCAACCGATCGGGGGTGGTCTTCTTGTTCTTAGTCGTTGTGTAGTTGCGGCTCTTGCAGTCAGTGCATTGGAGCACAATGTTATCGCGCGGCATAATCTTTACCTATTTCCCAGATGAACCTTCCTCTCGGGTCTCGCTTTTTGTACTTTGTTCTTAGTTCTTTGTACTTTGCTTGTGTACTTGTCCATGTGTGATTCACTTACCATTGACATAAAATTTCAAAGCTACAAAGTTCAAAGTTCGGAAGCGTTATTCCACAACCTCACTAACCGTACCGGCGCCTACCGTGCGGCCGCCTTCGCGGATTGCGAACCGCAGCCCCTTCTCCATCGCGATCGGCGCGATCAACTCGATCTCCATCGCCACGTTGTCGCCT
>JBPCMI010000217.1:0-14547 GCA_051002415.1 Pyrinomonadaceae bacterium | reverse complement strand
GTCTTCGGCCTGCCGCAGCGGTAGGACCTGACGTCGCACCTTCTCGTCGGCAGAGAGCACCCCACGCAGCCGCTGCTCAGCGGGCGTGGCTTCCGTGTGTCTGCTGGCACCGCGCTTTACTACGGTTCTCGCACCCTCCCCGCCGCGCAATGTCTGCCAAAACTCTCGCCGCAGTGACGGATCGCTGACACGCAACGAATCCATCGCAATATCAAAGTACTCACGCTTCTGAATCCGGCTGCGGACAGCGCGAATAAACGGGAGCACTTCCTCAATCGCGGCCTCTTTATGGGCTGGATTGGTAAGTTTGCGATCCCGTACAGCTTGATCGATCACGAATTGTATGTGGGGTTGTGCCTCGCCACGCCGCTGCTGATACTCGATTGCGCCAAACTTTCTGATGAATTCGTCCGGATCAGCGTTGTCCGGAAGCACCAGGACCTTCACTTCAAGGTCTTCTGTTAAAAGGATTTCGATGGCTTTCTTCGCCGCCTGCACACCCGCCCGGTCACCATCATAATTGACTACCACTTTACGCGCAAACCGGCTTAATAGTTTCACTTGCTCAGGTGTGAGTGCCGTTCCCAAGCTGGCGGCAACATTACGAAGCCCAAATTGAAACGGCACAATGAGGTCAAGGAAGCCCTCGACCAGAATCGCGTAACCTTGCCGCCGGATTTCATCCCGCGTGAGGTTTAAGCCGAAAAGATTGCGACCTTTTATATAGGCTGCAGTCTCTGGGGAGTTTATATACTTCGCATCTTCATTCTTCAGAGTGCGTCCGCCAAACGCGATCGGCTTTCCCTGGATATCCATAACCGGAAACATCAAGCGCCCGCGGAAACGATCGTACGAACCGCCCTCGTCTTTCTTGACGACTAAACCACTGCGATCAATCTGCATTTGGGTGGCGCCCTTTTGGCGCAGGTGTGAAGAAAGTGCCTCCCAGCTATCGGGAGCAAAACCGAGACGAAAAGTTGTCCTGGTTTCATCGCTAATCTCCCGTTGCGAAAGATACTCGCGTGCTGCCTGAGCGTCGCGCCCGCCGTGCTCCAGCTGTTGTTCCCACCATTCCAGCGCCCACTTATTAAGTTGAATGACATCGTCAACTTCGCTGCGATGCGCTTCAAAACGACTATCGATCTCCAGCTTCGGCAGCGACACGCCGCTCTTTTCAGCGACGAGCTTGATGGCTTCAGGGAACGAGACCCGCTCCATCTCCATAACAAAGTTGAAAACACTGCCGCCTTTGTGACAGCCGAAGCAGTAGAAGATTTCTTTTGCCGGGCTTACCGAAAATGAGGGGGTCTTTTCTTTGTGAAAGGGACAGCAGGCCATCCAGTTCGCGCCCTTCTTCTTCAGGGTCACGTAATCCTGGACGACTCTAACAATGTCCGCCTGGCGTTTGAGATCGTCGATGAATGTTTGCGGGAAACGCATTTGAAACTATTTGAGTGAACGCTATAGATCAGCCGCCGCTACTCAAGGAGCGGCGTATGCGGGCGAGACGCCCGCGATCCGATACTACTGCCTCAACTCTACAACCGTCGCGCCGCTGCCACCTTGATCCTGAGGCGCCTGGGCAAAGCGCGCGACGTGCGGGTGATCTTTCAACAGTTCACCGATGGCACGGCGCAGTGCTCCTGTGCCATGACCGTGAACGATTCTTAATTGACTGGTCCCGGCAAGCGAAGCAACGTCAAGAAATTTATCCACCGCGTCCACTGCTTCATCGGCTCTTTGCCCGATAACATTCAGCTCGGAAGCAGTCGCCGCCGGCGCGCTAAGCTTTATTTCCGGGCTGCGCGTGTCGCGCAACTTCGAAAACCGTCCTCCTGTTTTAGGAGCAGCGACGGCTTCCACTAGTTCCAGATTTTCCAGCTTCTCGCGCAGCCGCAACGACTTGACGCGCAACTCCGCCTCACCATTCTTGATGCTGTCGACAATGCCAATTGAACCGAAGGAGCGAAGCTTTACCTTATCACCCACAACAATCTCACGTGCCGCCGCTGCGACATATTGTTCGTCATCGCTCTGTGGTGCTGACCCCGTTGCAGCAGCTTGATTGGCGGTTACCACACTGCCGTCGCGAATGATCCTCACGCCGCGTGACTGGTTTGACGCGTCGGCGGCGATGGTGCCTCGCGGACGCCCGGACCCGGCTGCCTTTTGCGCTTCCCGTTTCATTTCGGAAACGCGGCGCTGCGCCTCGCGCTCAACCTTTAATCTTTCGGAACGATCCTGGATCGAAGCCACGAGTTCCCTTGAACGTTTCTCAAATTCCGCAACAGTGCGGTCGAGCTGCTGCTGAAAATCTCGCGCCCGCTGGCTTTCACGTTTTTCCGCTTCGCGTTCAAGGGCGCCAAACTTTTCTGCAACTGCAGCACGTTCTTCAACGAGGGCTTTTGTGAGCTGCTGCGCTTCTTCTGATTCCAGCTTGATGCGCCGCAAATACTCAGTCGCCTGGAGCGTCGATTCTTTTACTGTCGCTGCCGCGGTGGTGATGATCTCCGGCTTGATGCCGAAGCGCCTGGCAATTTCCAACCCCGATGAAGATCCTGCTACGCCCACCAACAACCGATAGGTCGGTTGTAGTGTCTTCTCATCAAACTCGACGCTGGCATTGAGCACGCCGCTTTCATTCCCGGCGTACATCTTCAAGCCGCGGTAGTGAGTCGTAGCCATCACATGCGCCCCGCAATTCTTGCGAAAGTGATCGACGACGGCCACTCCCAATGCTGAACCTTCTTCGGGATCGGTGCCGGTACCAACTTCATCCAACAGCACGAGCCCTGGCGCGCTACAGATTTCGATCATTCGGGAAATGTTGGCGACGTGTGACGTGAAGGTCGACAGATTCGCGGCGAGCGATTGATGATCACCGATGTCCGCAAGAACTGAGCGGAATAATGGCAGTCGCGCGGTGCGCGCGGGCACAGGCAAGCCGGACAACGCCATCAACGACAGCAGTCCGGCGGTTTTAAGAACAACTGTCTTGCCTCCCGCATTCGCGCCAGAGATCACCATCGAATCGTTGCGCTCGTCGAAGCCAAACGAAACCGGGACCACCACGCCACCCGACGTTCGCAAGCTCTCTTCTAACAAAGGATGCCGAGCGTCGGTAAATTCAAATGCGTCACCGATCTCCGGAATCACGCAGTTGAACCGCTCCTGAAACACTGCTTTCGCATTGATAGCATCGAGTTGTGCGACAGCGCGTGCCGCGCTTTGAATCGCGGGAAATTCCTGCCGTAGCTCTTCGGTCAACCCAAACAGGATGCGGGCAATCTCCTGTGTTTCAAGTTCGCGCAAACTCTGCAACTCGTTGTTCGCATCAATCGTGTCGAGAGGTTCGACAAAAGCCGTCGCGCCAGAGGATGAATAACCGTGGGCGACGCCTTTGATTCGTCCCTGATGATCCGCTTTCACAGGGATAACAAATCGATCATTACGGATCGTGACTAACTCATCCTGAACCGCTTCCTCGGAGCGGCGCATCAAGCTCTCCAGGGAACGCGTTATGCTCGAACGTAGGCGCGCGATTTCATGACGCACGCGAGCCAACTCTGGACTGGCACGGTCATCGACCTCACCGCTTGGCAGAATCTTGTTGGCGATGCGGGCAACAAGACTATTGAGTTCTCGCGGCAGGTTCGCGACGATCTCAGATAAGACAGGCGACTCATCGCGCTCGGCCATGATGGAAGCACGCGCTGACAAGGCCTGGCTGGCCAGACGACTCAGATCGAGAATAGTGATCGGATCGAGCGCGGTTCCGGCGACACGTAAACGCGCGAGTGCTTCCGCGGGATCGGTGAGGTCCGCAAAAGACCACTTCACGCCACGCTTTCTTAGCTGCGCACATTCCGCTGCCGCCGCGAGCTCCCCCTTGAGTTGAGCAAGATCGCCGATGGGCGCAAGCGCGGCGAGCTGTTCACCCCCCATCGGGGTTTGTGCGCCGCGCCTTAACAACTCGCGTAGCTTGTCGAACTCGAGAATCTGAAATGCCTGTTCGTTCATTACTAATTCAAAAGCGCCGTTGTCGCCGCTCGCGCCCGCGAATGGCCAGCAAGAATAGTTTTGTCCGATCAAGCACACCGATCTCGGCTTCTTGATGCTTGATAAATCCCCGCAGTGCTCCGTTGGTTGCCGCGCCCTGCAAGCTCACTTCGGCGGGCAGTGTTTCACCTTTCTCATCAACGAGCAGGGCGAGCTGTTCGTCGCCACTTAAAGCCACAATGAGATTGGTTGTGTTGCTGCCGTCGGCCGGCGCCTCCAGAAGAATGGCCGGATCCAGCACCGTTAACATACGTCCTTGCACCGCGACCACACCTAACACGGCGGGTGGCGCTTGCGGCAAGGGACTAGGCTGGCGCCACTCGGCGATGGTTGCGATCTCATCGGTAAGCAGTGCAAAGCGGGCATTTCCTCGCCTGAAGATCTGCAGTAACGACCTATTTTCGTCACCTGCCGAGTCGGCAAACGTTCCTTCTGTTGCGATATCCATTATTTTTGCGGTGACCATCATATAACCAAGATGCGTTAAACGGTTACTGCGTGAAACAGTTTGAAGACACGCAAACGCCTGATTAGCGCGTGCGAAGCACGCTGCAGCGTAGAGCCTGGGGCGTAAGCCCCAGGAAGCGACACCAATCCGTTTTTTGGCCCGTGGAGCGCGCGATAGGCCCGGAAACCGTCGCCCGCTATGCGGGCTCATTCTGAATTGTGTTGTTACTTACCTGGGGCTCACGCCCCAGGCTTTACGCTTGCGGCTGCTTCGCCGCCTTCTTGAGCTAGAATGCCCATCAGAAACATCCCGGCAGCAGGAGCAAAGCTAATGGACGAATTCGATCGTTATCGCGCGGCGATGAACGAGAAACTTCTTGGCAGCAATCATCTCGGCATCAAACGCTTTTTCGCGCTCGATACGCAGGCTTACGAAGACGGCGCGCTCGATAAACGCACCAAAGAGTTGCTAGGCCTGGTGGCTTCAACCGTACTCCGCTGTGATGATTGCATTACTTATCACATCAAACAGTGCGCCGGCGTTGGCATTACCCGAGCGGAATTCTTAGACGCGTTCAATGTAGCCCTGGTGGTTGGTGGATCAATCACAATCCCTCACTTGCGCCGCGCGATCGACCGCGTCGATCAAGTACTTGACGACAAAGACGGTGAGCCTGCAACCCCACATGCTCATGATTGAATTGCTTTAGAGCGGATTTGATCGTCATTCACAAGAAGAATAAGGAGTCTTAATTGCGAACGGTCTACCGAAGGAGTTTGGCGGGAGTGATTGCACTCGCACTTTCAATGTCTACGCTCCAGGTGCTTTCCACGGCGACTACAATGTCCCACAAGAAAGGTTTTGTCATGTCTGCACAGGAAAAGGTTCGGGTGCGCGCGCCTGAAATCAGCGGCGGCCGCGGCTGGCTCAACACCGATAAGCCGCTTTCACTCGCAGCGCTGAAAGGTAAGATAGTGCTGCTCGACTTCTGGACCTACGGCTGCATCAACTGCATCCACATCATTCCCGATCTGAAAAAGCTTGAAGAAAAGTATGCGCGCCAACTCGTAGTCATCGGCGTGCACTCGGCCAAGTTTGAGAACGAAAAACAAACTGAGAACATTAGACGCATCATCCTGCGCTACGAGATCGAGCATCCTGTTTACAACGATGCTGAGTTTAAGGTTTGGGAAAGCTATGGAGTGCGCGCCTGGCCCACCCAGATTCTTATCGATCCAGCTGGCTACGTGATTGGCTCTGTTTCCGGTGAGGGGAATTTTGAGGTCATAGATCGCGCCATTGAGAAGACTGTGGCTGACTTTCGCCAGCGTGGTGAGCTCAATGAAGATCCCCTAAAGCTGTCCCTTGAGCGTGCGAAAGTCGGCGACCTGCCGCTCGCCTTTCCCGGCAAGCTGATCGCCGACGCGCAAGGTGATCGGCTCTTCATCGCCGACTCAAATCATAACCGGATCGTTGTTACGCGCCTCAACGGCACGCTTCTCGAAACGATTGGAACAGGTGCGCCCGGCGCCGCCGACGGTACTTACGACAAGGCGAGTTTGTATCGACCGCAAGGCCTCGCACTGGATGGCGACAGTCTTTACGTCGCTGATACAGAGAATCATTTGCTGCGTAAGGTTGATCTGAAGGCCCGCACTGTTACGACCGTCGCGGGAACAGGCAAGCAATCGAATAAGTATTTTGAAACCGGTCCCGCGCGCACTGTTGGCTTGAACTCACCCTGGGACCTGCACTTAGTGGGAAGAACGCTTTATATCGCCATGGCCGGCCCACACCAAATCTGGAAACTTGATCTGGCGAAAGACGAAGTCTCGACGTATGCCGGTTCGGGCCGCGAAGCTCGTCGGGACGGGCCATTGTTGGAAGCAGGTTTTGCGCAACCTTCGGGTTTGGCAACCGATGGCAAGCGACTTTTTGTAGCCGACAGCGAGTCGAACATTGTGCGGGCAATTGAATTCGCGACGGGAATGGTGACCACTCTGGTGGGCGGGGACCTTTTTGATTTTGGCGATGTCGACGCAACGGGAAACGATGTGCGACTGCAACACCCTCTGGGCCTGTTAGCGCTCGGAGACAAAGTGCTGATCGCGGACACATACAATCACAAGATCAAACAACTGGATCCGGAAACGCGAACAGTGAAATCACTGTTTGGCGGTGGGGGCTCAGGTCAGGCCGACGGAGGAGTTCCCTCATTTTACGAGCCAGGTGGTTTGAGCGTCGCGAACGATAAGCTCTACGTCGCTGATACAAACAACCACGCGATCCGGGTCGTCGATCTGAAAACGAAGACAACAGCAACGCTGCGCATCAAGGACCTGCAGCCGCCGGCTATCGCCGCCAGCGTTATGAATGAAAGCGACGCAGGTCCTAACGCTGAAGAGATTGGCTTGCCGTCGCAGCGAGTGCGCACGGGGAGCGAGGGAGCATTGATCATCCAGGTCGACCTGCCCGCTGGTTACCATCTAAATCCGATGGCGCCGCAACGTTATCGCGTCTCTGTTGAGAAGGGATTTCCAAAACTCAGCGTCTTTGTCCTCGGTGGCAGCGGACCAGTAGTAAAAAGCAAAGAAACCAAACAAACGTCGAAGAGCTTGCAGCTACCAATACGCATTCCCTTCACCACCTCCGAGCCTGGTGAGGGCGAGCTCAAAATACAGCTGACGCTCTTCTACTGCCGCGAAGACAACACGGGTACCTGCAGGATCAAGACCCTCGTGTGGCGCGCACCGATTACAATCGTCACGGACCCTGCCGCGCAAACCGAGATAAAAGTGTCCGGAAAAGTCACTGCGGATTAGCAATTCAACAAGGTAGACTCACAGGTTAGGAAGGGGGCCTGCCCGCGCTCTTAATTAAACTGAATTCCCATTCTTGGCGATTTCGAGTCATGGAGAGCGGGGGCAGGCCCCCTTCCCAACCTGCAAATAATTCTGGACCCGCCCCGTTCAAAAACCTGCAATACTTTGCGACGAGCATTCACCACTTTTTCCCCTCGCTTGCTCATGCCTCAACCAACGCGTAATATCGAACTCCCCTTAAACAATCTGATCCCAGGAGCAAAAGTCGTGGCCGACAAACCATTTCTGACTGATATCAAGACTCTGCGCGAACGCGCGCGCCAGCACATCGAAAAAGGGGCGATTACGCCCGGCTATAGCGCCGACTTACCTACCGTTATCAAACTGCTCAACGAAGCGCTTGCTACCGAAATCGTCTGCGTTTTACGTTACCGGCGCCATTATTTCACCGCTTCGGGAATTCACGCTGAGGGAGTTGCCGCCGAGTTTCTGCAGCACGCGAATGAAGAGCAAGGTCACGGCGACTTGATCGCACAACGAATCGTGCAGCTGGGAGGAGAGCCGAATTTCAATCCCGAAGGTTTGCTCACGCGAAGTCATGCCGAATACGACGACAGTCCGGGCCTCGTTGACATGATCAAGGAAGATTTAGTGGCCGAACGGATCGCCATCGACAGCTATCGCGAGATGATCAACTACGTCGGCAACGACGACACGACCACTCGCAGAATGTTGGAAGGGATTCTCGCGATGGAAGAGGAACACGCCGACGACCTGGTAAGCCTGCTTCAGGAAGTGGCGGGTTAGTTCTGCTTCGGATCGGAGCCTGTCCCGCGCCATGACCATCCGGACTACAACTGCATTAGTAAACAGGAGTAGTGTCGTAGTTTGAATAGATGTAGGGGCGTCCCTCTGTGGGCGCCCCCTAATCCTAAACAAGGGGCGGCCACAGAGTGCCGCCCCTACGGAAAATGAGGCCACCACCATCCGGCGTGATGCTTTGATATCGAAGCATCACGCTTGTTATCTTAGAAACTTGTCAGCCAGCCAACTCAACCCGACTCCACCACGGCCCACGATGTGTCGTAGCTGTGGCGCTATTGTGGGCGCCGGAGAACGTACCTGCGCGGTTTGCGGCGCCTCAACTTCCGCCCAACCTGTCACGCGGGCTTCTCAAGCTATGCCAGATCGGGAAACGGTTCGGTTTGCCCGCGCGCTCATGGAGCGCCCCTATAAGTTCACAATTATTCTGCTGGTGACGAATCTCTTCGTCTACATGTTGATGTGGCAGTCCAGCGCTATGCGCTTCAGCGTGCTCGGCATTTTTTCCGGTCCGATTCTGGTTGCTTATGGGGCCAAACTCAATTCTCTCGTCCACTCCGGTCAGTGGTGGCGTTTCGTCACACCCATCTTTGTACACGTAAACCTGCTGCACTTGCTGGTGAACATGTACAGTCTCTGGATTATTGGTCCCTACGTGGAGAAACTCTACGGTGGTTCCAAGTTTGTTGTCTTTTGGGTGTTGACCGGCATCGCTGGTGTAGTCGCCAGTTACCTCACAGTCGTTAGTCCTGATCGTCCGCTTGGCTCCCTGGGCCGATTCCTCTTCAAGATTCATGACGACCCCTCAGCGGGAGCGTCGGGTGCATTGTTCGGACTGGTTGGCGTGCTTTTTGTTTTTGGCATCAAGTTTCGCCATGAGTTACCGGAAGGTTTTAAGAGAGCATTCGGGATAGGTTTACTGCCGATGATCGTACTCAATCTTTTCATCGGCTACATCGGACGCGGCATCATCGATAATGCTGCTCACCTTGGTGGGCTCGCCGCCGGTGCTGCCTTGGCGTTAGTTGTCGACTACCGGCGCCCCGGTGAAAGATCAGGCGTGGCCATTGTTTGGCAAGTGTTACGCGCCGCGGCACTCGCGTTAGTTGCAGTCAGCTTCGTGCAGACTGCCCGACACTTTCGCGACCCCGCGCCTACTTTAATGACGTCTCTTCCTATCCAGATCACACCTACGGCCGACAACTTTGTTGTCTATGTGAAAACTATGAACGAGGCGCATGAGGCCTTCTATGCGGCGATCCAGGAGGACGATTTAAAACCTAGCGCGAGTGCGATACCGAATCTAAGCAACGCGCCCTATCTGGATCAAGAAGCGCACGAACTCCGTGAAACGATTCGAAATCTCTTACTGGAAGCAGCGACGATCAATGCGCCCGGAACTGCAGCGAATAATGCTGAAGATATCAATCAGAAAAAGGCGAAGCTGATCCAAAGATTTGGCGTCTGGGCCAAAGACTACAATGAATGGCTGAAGACTGTCGGCAAGAAACACGGGGGCTTGATTGAAGTGGCGCCCGAAAAGTCTTAATAGGATTCACGTCGAATTTGAAACTTTGATTTTGAGGAGAAGAGGCATGGAGATAAAGAAGGTTGGCGTGCTGGGCTGCGGGTTGATGGGTTCCGGAATCGCGCAGGTGGCGGCCAGCGCCGGGTTTCAGACTGTTGTGCGCGAAGTTTCCGACGAACTCATTCAAAAAGGCTTTACTGGCATTGAGAAGTCGCTCGCCAAGTTTGCGGAGAAAGGAACTATCACTGCCGACCAACAACAGGAAACCCGCGGACGCTTAAGTGGCACCACGAAATTTGACGACCTCGCGGACTGCGACATCATCATTGAAGCGATTATTGAAAACCTCGAAGAGAAGGGTGCTACCTACAAGCAACTCGATCAGATTTGCAAACCGGAAACAATTTTCGCTTCTAATACGTCGTCGATCTCAATCACGGAAATGATGACTGCTACCACCGCGGAGCGGCAGCGGCGTTTTGTCGGGCTACACTTCTTCAATCCCGTCCCTCTGATGAAGCTTGTCGAAGTCGTGCGCACTATCCTCACTGATGAAGCGATCTACGAACAGGCGATTGAATTTGGCAAGCGGCTGGGGAAGACTCCGGTACGCGCCAACGACACCACCGGCTTCATCGTGAACCGCTTGCTGGTGCCTTACATGCTGGATGCGATACGCGCGCTGGAAGAAGGCGTGGGATCGATTGTGGATATCGATACCTCGATGAAACTCGGCTTGGGATACCCGATGGGACCATTCACGCTTGGCGATTTTGTAGGACTCGATACGACTTACTACATCGCGGAGATCATGTTTAATGAGTTTCGCGAGAAGCGCTTCGCACCGCCACCACTTTTGAAACGAATGGTGCTGGCCGGACTCTACGGTCGCAAGTCAGGAAGGGGTTTTTATGACTACGCCGATCCGAAGAATCCGGTGCCGATGAAACTGACATAAAGAGTTTTGAGTTTCGAGTTTCGGGGTTTCGAGTAATTTTAACCGCCAAGGCGCCAAGATTCGCCAAGTCGCCAAGCAGAAATACGGCAACGTGCCTCAGCAATTTACTGCGCGGGTCTTATTTCATCTCAGCTGCCAAAACTTCTTGGCGATCTTGGCGCTCCTTGGCGTCTTGGCGGTAAAAGGGTTCGAATTTGGAAATGTCTTTCATTGATCTTCAGCAACAGGACGGCGTCGCAATTGTGCGGCTCAATCGTCCGGAGAAGTTGAACTCGCTAACCGGCGAGATGATCCGGTCGCTCGGTGATCTGTTTCGAGGTTTTGCCTCAGACTCTAGTTTGCGCGCGGTGATACTAACCGGCACGGGCGAAAAGGCGTTTTGTGTCGGCACGGATATCAACGA
The DNA here is from genome assembly GCA_051002415.1 of Pyrinomonadaceae bacterium. Lineage (GTDB taxonomy): Bacteria > Acidobacteriota > Blastocatellia > Pyrinomonadales > Pyrinomonadaceae > PSRF01. Next base: position 3,507 of record JBPCMI010000217.1, on the reverse strand, counting down.
GTTAACGGCGAGCGATAAGGCCGAAGCGCTAAAAATTTCTCTGCGTGGACAAGCTCTCTGCGATCTGATTGAGCAATGTCCGGTCCCCGTAATTGCTGCGCTTAACGGTTTAGCTGTGGGGGGCGGTTGCGAACTCGCGCTCGCCTGTCACATCCGACTGGGTACGGCTAACGTGCGTTTCAGTTTGCCCGAAACCAGGTTAGGAATAATGCCCGGCTACGGCGGCACGCAACGAATGCCGCGTGAGGTTGGCAAGTCACGCGCCCTCGAAATCATGCTCGGCGGCCGTGAAGTCTCTGCCGCGGATGCCGAACGACTAGGCCTCATTAACCGCATAGTAGAGCCTGAGGATTTATTAACTGAGTCCCATTCTCTCGCTCAAGACGTCGCCCGACTAGCGCCTTTGGCGATCCGTGCATGTCTGGAGTCTGTGAGGGTTGGCCTGGAACTCCCGCTTGATGAAGGACTGGCAGTTGAGTCGCGCCTCTTCGCTGAATTGTTTGCAACGGCGGACGTGCGCGAAGGTACGCGGGCGTTCCTGGAGAAGCGAGCTCCGCGGTTTAAGGGCGAATAAGTCTTAGGATCTCAACGATTTCACCGCCAAGAACCAAAGTCGCCAAGACGCGAAGAATAATTTTGACAGTTACGTCGAGTTACAGCTTCAGGTTAGAGTAAATGCGATGAAACGTGAGATCACTGACAAAAGCTTTTTTGAATCTTGGCGTCTTGGCGGTGAAATGGTTGAACTTGAGACTTGAGAATTGCCTCTCTATACTGAAATGACTTTAATCTAACTCCAATCGCGGTGCGCTGGAACAACTTGCAACCAAAAACTCACGAAGGACAACTAAACGCCGCGGGATTTCGCTTTGCGATTGTGGCGAGCCGTTGGAACGACTTCATTAGTTCTCGATTGCTGGAAGGCGCGCTCGATGCGCTCGAACGGTTAGGGGCTAGCGCAGAAACGATCGAAGTCTTTAAAGTTCCCGGCGCCTTTGAAATTCCGCTCTTAGCCCTGACAGCGGCGGAGTCAGAAAAGTTTGATGCGGTTATCTGTGTCGGAACTATCATTCGCGGTCAAACTCCGCACTTTGAATACATCGCGAATGAAGTGACGCGTGGTATTGGCCAAGCAGGTTTGGAAACAGGCGTTCCGGTGGTGTTTGGGATCGTCACAGCCGACAACGTGGATCAGGCAATTGATCGCGCGGGTGTGAAGTTGGGCAACAAAGGATTTGAGGCCGCTACTACGGCCGTGGAATTGGTAAATCTTTACAAGGAAGCGTTTTGAAGGGGATTAAGGATGAGGGGTGAGGAACAAAACGACGAAGCTGCCACCACTTTCATCCCTCATCCCTCCGCCCTCATCCCTGTGAAATTATGGGGTCGCGACGTAAGGCGCGTGAATGCGCCTTGCAAATGCTCTTTGCCGCTGACGTAGCCGAGACATCTCCTGAGGAGGTGGTGCGGACCTATTGGGCCGAACTCGGCGAAGCAGAATTGGAAGCCCCGGCGCGCGACTTTGCCACGCGACTGGCTGTCGGAACTCTCGCGCGCCTGGAAGAGCTTGACGAGCGCATTCGCTCGCGCGCCGAACACTGGCGCATTACGCGCATGGCGGTAGTTGATCGCAACATCCTACGCCTCGCTGTTTACGAATTTCTTTTCGAACCAACCCCGCGCACAGTAGCGATCAATGAAGCTCTCGAGATCGCACGCCGCTTTTCCACTTACGAAGCCACGCAGTTCATCAACGGCATCCTCGACGCCATCAAGCGCGATTTAGACGAGCAACAGCCGCAAGAGAATCTCACTCCCGTCCCAGAAGATCTGGAAGCTGAAGATTCCGCGGATGAAGAGTCCGGCATTGACGCAACTCAATAGCAAAAGTTTGCCGAGCCTTTAAGCTCGGAAGATTTTCGCTTCACTCAGACTCCTCGCCCATCACTGGGTTAACTCTTTTAGTTAGAATTCTCCCAGATTAGCTTTGGCGACGGCACTGGATTTATAAGTGGCCAGCGCAGAGATTTACCGTGGCTCAGTAAACCTAACGTTGACGCTGGGCGTGTTCCTGCAGAAGCCGCAGAGCAGGGGGCAGGCCTTACTGCCTTCTGCCTACTGCCGTCTGCCGTCTGCCTACTGGTTCCTGCCTTCTGCCTTCTGCTTTCCCCATTTCCCATTCTCCATTCATCATTTCCGATTTACTATCTAGCCGTGGAACTGCCACGACAACAATTCCTCTCGGAAAGCGAAGACCTCATCGATCAGGTCTTTCTATCCCTTGACGAGCTGCGCGAATATCCAGCTCCGCAGCAACAACGCGAGTTGATTGCCCACATCTTCCGGCAAGTACATCGCCTCAAGGGTTCGGCGGCATCTTTCGGCTTCAGCGGTCTGGCGGAAATCGCGCACGAGTTCGAGCACCTGTTGAGCGCTATGCGCTCGGAAAGTGTGGCACTCGAAGACCCACTCCTTGACGCTTGCGAAAGCGCGACTCTCGCGCTCTCTGAGAGCTTGACGCTAGCTGCGTCAGGTGTAATCGAGCCTTCGCGTCGAGAACTATTTGCCACCCTGCGTTTGTTCTCGCCAGCTGCCGCCGCCGATCCAGTTGTGGAAGCAGGTCTGGAAACTATTCTTTCCCAACTTCCAGCTGAGCTTTCCCAAGCTTTAACCGAAGAAGAAAAGCGACGCATTGGGCGGCGGCACGCCGCGGGCACTTCGTTGTGGATCGTGGCGACAAGCTTCGAGATAGCGAGCTTCGAAGAACAGTTTTACAGCTTGAAGGAAAAGTTAGCTGAAGTGAGCGAGGTCATCTCAACCTCGCCGGCCCTTGATCCCGCACAAGCCGAACGAGTCAGCTTCCGTATTCTGATCGCCAGCGATGAGAGCGTTCAGACTTTGGGGAGCAACTTACAAAGCTTTCCTGATGTTTCGACCACGCAACTCGCGACGGGGAAAACTTCAGACTTGCCAGAACAAATCAACGCGCAGCCCGGTCCAACCTCAACGCCCGCTCAGGCGGCAAACTTTATCCGCACTGACCTGAATGATCTTGACCACCTACTCTCCGCGACCAACGAACTCTCAAGGCTCACAACTGCGGCGCTGGACAGTGGACAAGGTGGGCTTCCACCGAAAGAGCAATCTCACTTTCAGTCTCAAGCCCAGGAGATTCGTCGCTCGTTTCTGCAACTGCAAAACGAGATGATTAGACTGCGGATGGTTTCGCTAGGACCGGTCCTGCAGCGCGCAGCCCGGGCCGGAAGAGCCGCAGCGCGAGCCGTTGACAAGCAAATTGATTTCGAAATCATCGGCGCCGATCTCCGGCTCGACAAGCTGCTCTGTGATGCGATCGCTGATCCGCTCGTGCATCTCGTCCGCAACGCCGTCGACCATGGCATTGAAACTTCTGAAGCCCGTGCAGCTGCAGGGAAGCCGGCGCGGGGAACAGTATCGATTGAAGCGGTTCGCAGCGGCAGCCGAACGCGTGTACGCGTGGCTGACGAT
>JBPCMI010000216.1:0-36720 GCA_051002415.1 Pyrinomonadaceae bacterium | reverse complement strand
GGCTAAGAGAATGCGAAACGCAGCTTCGACTCGCTCTTGCGAGGCGCCCCCGCCGACATCCAGAAAGTTTGCCGGCTCGCCTCCCGCGAGCTTGATGATGTCCATCGTCGCCATTGCCAGCCCGGCGCCGTTAACCATGCAGGCAATGTTGCCGTCAAGCTTGATGTAGTTGAGATCAAATTTCGAAGCTTCAATTTCGAGGGGCTCTTCTTCGTTTAAGTCGCGTAAGTCAAGAAACTCTTTGTGCCGAAAGAGCGCGTTATCGTCAAAGTTGACTTTCGCATCGAGTGCGATCAGGCGCCCATCTTTTGTCAGGAGGAAAGGATTGATCTCCAAAAGCGACGCGTCCATCTGTTCGTAAGCGCTGTAAAGCGACTGCATGAACTTCACCGCCTGAGTGATTAACTGCGCCGGCAGTCCCAGACCAAAAGCCAGCTTTCGCGCCTGGAATGAGCGAAAGCCGACTGCTGGATCGATCGTCTCTTTCAATATCTTCTCCGGAGTCTTGCTGGCGACTTCCTCGATATCCATCCCTCCGGCTGATGACGCCATGAACACTGGACGACCGGAAGCCCGATCAAGAACCACGCCCAGGTAGAACTCCTTATCGATAGGCAATCCCTCTTCGACCAACAAGACACGAACTTGCCGACCTTCGGGTCCGGTTTGATGCGTGACGAGAGTCATCCCTAACATCTGGCGGGCAATCTCGCGGGCTTCGTCGGCGCTCTTCGCCAGTTTCACGCCGCCACCTTTGCCGCGACCGCCCGCATGTATTTGTGCTTTGACTACGACAATCTCAGTTCCCAGTTCTCTCGCCGCGTGATATGCCTCTTCCGGCGAACGCGCGACCAAACCACGCGGGACTGGAACACCGAACTTACTTAACAGTTCCTTACCTTGGTACTCATGAATCTTCATGCGAAGTCCCCGACAACGAATCGATTTTTTGCGGAAGTTTTAATGTTGGAGCGCAGTGAGTGTAGCTGCCAAGCGTATTAACGAGCAAGTTAACCCAATTCAATGAGGCGAAGAAAAGCGTTTGCTATGCTCTCTGCACAAGGAGGCCATGCGATGAGCGAAGTTACAGTAACCTCTCTGTCCAATCTGCAGAACGAAGTGCGCTACGGCGCCGACCACTCTTTCATCACCGACGAACCAATTTCAGCTGGAGGTGAAGATGCCGGCCCTGATCCTTATGTCTTGATCCTCTCGGCGCTGGGAAGTTGTATTTCGATGACCACGATGCTTTATGCGCGGCGAAAAGGTTGGCCTCTGGAAAAGGTGTCCGTGCGCTTACGTCAAGAAAGAATTCATGTGCGTGATTGCGCCGAATGCACTGGGACCGGTGAAGGATATGTGCATCGAATTGAACGCGCAGTTTCCTTCACAGGAGAGCTAACTGCGGAGCAGCACACGCGGCTGCAAGAGATCGCGCACCAGTGTCCGGTGCACAAAACTCTTACGTCCGAAATTGTGATCGCGGAACTTAGGTGAGGAGTCAGGAGTCAGGAGTCAGTAGAACAAGTCTCAAGTCTCAGGTTTCAAGTCTCAGGTTTCAGGTTTCAGGTCTCAGGTTTCATGTTGCGTGCTTCAAGTTCCGCGCCTTCAGTCTCAAGTGGTCCAGGTTTGTATTAGTGACTTGAGACTTGAGACCTGAGGCTTTGAGACCACACTCAAAACCTGGAACGTGAAACTTGTAACTTGAGACCAAAAAGGCTTCCGATCCGCACCGGAAGCCTTTTCGAAAGTGGTCGGGACGACTGGATTCGAACCAGCGACCTCACGCACCCCAAGCGTGCGCGCTACCAGGCTGCGCCACGTCCCGTTGTGTGATCAAAGTATGTCTTGAAACTGGAATTGTCAAAGCGACTACTGCGGCGGGGGCTATTACTTTTTTGAAGAGGCGAAGGCTTTGTTCTGCTTCTCGAGCAGTGCCAGTATCTCTCGCAGTTCAGAAGCAACTTTTTTCAACGCCTCGCGGTCATCAGCGGTCTTAGGCGTCGCAGCGGCGGCGGCTCGCACGCGGGGCGCATCGTTGTCATGATTGGCCGATTCCTCACGCGCGGCGCCGTCATCAGCAGATCTTAATTTGGCGCCACGGATTTCGTAAGCTAATCGTTTCTTCGCGCCAGCGATGGTGTATTGATCTTCGTAAAGCAATTCCTTGACGCGCAGCGCCATCTCCACATCGCGCCTTCGATAGACGCGTTGGCCCGCACGGTTTTTCTGCGGCGCGAGCATCGGAAACTCGGATTCCCAATAACGAAGCACGTGCGCTTGCACCCCCGCGAGCTCACAGACTTCGCCGATTTTAAAGAACAGTTTTTCGGGAATCACAACCGCCGGTTGACTCATAAAGCCCAATTCGTGCTCGTGGATTTTCTCGATATGCTGGCGTCGGGGTTTTTGACTTTTATTAACGGCGAGATGGCCAGCAGACAGGAGACCGGGGCATGTTACTGTCCAGCATTTGCCGTGTCAACAGTTATATTTACGTCCGCTTAGTTAAAACTCTTTCTTAAAGGTAATGTCTAAAGAACCGGATTTTCTACATCTGTTTTCAAAATTAGGACACCCTGACTTTCAGCCGGTAGACTCACCTCAGCTCGCAAGCTATAATTATGCGCATACCCGCATCAGATCAGCCGCACCTCGGAGGTTCATTGCAGACAGTGACAACGTCACCAACCCTTTTCCGCCTCGCCTCGCGGCTTGATGAAATTGGCTTTTCCGACATTGTAAATATTCGAAATCGCATCATGAAGCTGCGCGCTTCGGGCGCCACCGTCTATCAATTTGAAGGCGGCGAGCCTTACATGAACACACCCGACTTAATTAAAGAAGCGATGGCGCGCGCAATCGAAGAAAACAAAACTCGCTATGCACCTTCGTCGGGAATTCCAGAATTGCGTGCCGCGATCGCTGCCAAGCTTCGAGAGAAGAACCGGATTCCTGCCGCAGACAAAGATGTGATTGTTTTGAATGGCGGCATGCAGGGTCTCTTTGGCGCGTTTCAATCCGTGGTGAATCCTGGCGAAGAAGTTTTGATCTTTTCACCTTACTGGACGCCAATCAAAGATCTCGTCTATCACTGCGAGGGTAAGCCCGTCCTCGTGCCCACAGAGAGTGCGAGGCGCGATGGCTTTGAAGCAACGCTCTCGCGCCTAACCAACGATCGCACGCGCGTCATCTACTTCAACACGCCGCAGAATCCGACCGGAGTTGTCTTCACACCCGATGAAGCCCACGCTGTTGCGCGGTTCGCTCAGGCACGCGAGCTGATCGTGATTGCCGACGAGGCTTACGAAGATCTCGTTTACGACGGCGAGCACTTCTCCATTGCTTCAATCGAGGGCATGTTTGAACGAACGATTACATGCTTCACCTTTTCCAAGTCGTATGCGATGACAGGTTGGCGCCTGGGCTATTCGGTTGCGAGTGAACCGTGGATGACGGGACTAAAGAAGACGACACTCTATTCCTCCAACGGTGTATCAACTCCGACACAGTGGGCCGGACTCGCAGCTTTTACTAATCATTCACATCTTCTCGAAGAACACACCCGCGCTTATCGGCAGCGACGCGATCTTTTACTCGCCGGCCTGAACGGACTTGGTCTCACTTGCGAGCAGCCGGCTGGCGCCTTCTATGCCTTTCCCGACGTCTCGCGAGTTAGCCGCGACAGCCGGGAAGCGGCGGAAATACTTCTCGACCGTGCCCAGGTAGCAACAGTCCCCGGCGTCATCTTTGGCGAGCACGGTGAAAGTCATCTGCGCTTTTCTTTTTCCACCTCACTGGAAACGATTGAGGCCGGACTCGAGTCACTGCGACGTAACCTTTAGCTAAGGACGTGGAATGAAGGATGAAGAGCAGCGGCGGATCGGCTTCACTTCTTCAATACGCTCCAGCCCGCAGCGCAACGAATTCGATCTGATTCGCTCGGTTAGACAACGAGTGGATAGTGAATCCACGCCAGCAAGACACCATCCCCATCACGCCTCCCTGCTCCAGGGAATTGGGGATGATGGTGCCGTAATCAAGCAAGCGTCCAATCGCGAGACGGTCATCACCACCGATTTACTGGTGGAAGACATCGACTTTCGACGTGATAGCACTCCTGCGGCTCTGCTCGGTCACAAGGCTCTTGCCGCTTCCCTTTCGGACCTTGCGGCAATGGGTGCGCGGCCGCGCTGGTCACTCCTGGCCCTGGGAATCCCACAGGATTTGTGGGAGAGCGAATTTCTCGATGAGTTTTACCAGGGCTTCTTCAGTCTGGCCGAACGATACGACGTGCGCTTGATCGGCGGCGATGTTTCGCGAACTCCTGAAAAACTGGTAATCGATTCGATTGCCCTTGGTGAATGCGTTGCGGAGCGCTCGGTCTACCGCTCAGGTGCTCGGCCTGGTGATTTGCTCTATGTAACCGGGTCGCTCGGCGCTGCCGCGGCAGGTCTGCGACTGATCGAACGAGGCGCGCGCGTCGGTCAGGAACATGCGGAGGAACCGGAATGGAAGCTGGTCCAGGAGTTGTTGTTACGACAGCTTTGTCCGGAGCCGAGAGTTGGTTGGGGTTTAGTGCTCGGAGAAGAACGGCTTGCTTCGGCAATGATCGATATTAGCGATGGCTTGTCGTCAGACTTAGATCACCTCTGTCGTGAGAGCAACGTTGGCGCGCTAGTGCACGCTAACCAGCTTCCGGTTGATACGCCCGTCGCGGATCTTTGCGGGAGGCGCGCTCTCGATCCGCTGCTGCTGGCGTTGCACGGGGGCGAGGATTTCGAACTTCTGTTTACCGTTGATCCGGAAAACGCTGCGAAGCTTCCCCGCAAGGTGGATGGCGTTTCGATTATCCGTATCGGCGAGATTAAAGAGGCAAGCGCAGGCGTAAAGATTTCCGAAGGGTCTAGAATCTGGGAACTAGACCCGCAAGGCTGGCAACACTTCGGCACTTGACGGTCTTTAAATCGTAGGTGGTAGGACGGTTGGACTTTCCCATACGATTCGTTTTAAGTTCTCTTAAAAATACGCCGTTCTAAATGCCAACCTAATGCTTAGATTTCGCAACACTCTCTCCGGAAAGATTGAAGAATTTCGTCCCATGCGCGAGGGCGAGGTCAGCATGTATTACTGCGGCCCAACCGTCTGGGAATACGGACACATCGGTAATTTCCGTTCCAACGTTAACGCCGACATCCTGCGACGCTACCTAAAGTTCAAAGGCTTCAAGGTAACGCACGTGATGAACATTACGGATGTTGAAGATCGGATCATTGCCAAGTCGCAGGAAGCCGGACTTAGCATTGACGACTACACGGCTAAATACATCGAGGCCCTCTGGGAAGACTCTGACGCTCTCGGTATCGAACGTCCGGATGTCGTGCCGCGCGCGACGCGTCACATTCCGGAGATGGTTGATTTGATCGAACGCCTGCTGCAAACCAGCCACGCCTACAAGTCAGACGGCTCAATCTATTACCGCATTACCTCGTTTCCCGATTATGGCAAACTCTCCAAAATTAACTTTGCCGGCAACATCGTGGGCGGCAGCGAGCGCATCGATACGGATAAGTATGAGAAGGAAGATGCGCGCGACTTCGCGTTGTGGAAAGAGTCCAGTAACCCGAAGGAGCCGGGTTGGGACTCAGCGCTTGGCCGCGGGCGCCCGGGTTGGCACATCGAGTGTTCAGCGATGTCGATGAAATATCTCGGAGAGACTTTCGACATCCACGCTGGTGGAGTGGATCTCGTTTTTCCCCATCACGAGAATGAGATCGCGCAGAGCGAGGGAGCGACGGGTAAGCAGTTTGTCCGTTACTGGATTCACTTTGAACATCTCAAGGTCGAGGGGGAAACAATGTCGAAGTCGAAAGGTAACTATTTCACCTTTCGCGACATTGCCGCCAAAGGCTATTCGCCAGTGGCGGTGCGTTACTTCCTGCTGAGCGTTCCGTACAGCAAGCAACTCAATTTCACTTTCGACGCACTTTCCGGTGCGGAGAAGACTGTTGCGGGCCTCCGAGACTTTCGTGCGCGTTTGAGTGAAGCCAAGACCGAGCCGGGCGTGAACGAAGCGCTGCGCGAAGCAGTGGCACGCGCGCTCCGTGAATTCGAAGAAGGTATGGATGACGACCTGAACACGTCGGTCGCACTCGCCGCCATTCACAATCTGACGCGCGACGTTAATACCGCCCTCGCACGGAAACAGGTGCGCGCGGAAAACCAGCGCGAAATCCTGGAGTTGCTCGGGAGATTCGACACCGTCCTCAATGTCTTTGGTAATAATGGGGCTGCATCACTCGATGCTGAAATTCAGGTTCTGATTGAGGAACGGCAGGAAGCGCGACGTCGACGTGACTTCGCTCGCGCTGATGAGCTGCGCGACGAACTGCTCGAGCGAGGGATAGTTTTGGAGGATACGAAGGACGGAGTTCGGTGGAAGCAGAAATAAGAACAACTCATTTTCCATTTGTCATTTTTCATTTGCCATTTTTCATTTGCCTAAAAAACTGAGGCACACCAACACTAAAGGCCAAATCAATCATGAAGAATGTCGAGTTGGAAACTGAGCGGTTGGTCCTGCGGCAGTGGCGCATCGAAGACTTTGAGACCTACGAGAAGATGTGCGCCGATGAAGAGTGCATGCGCTACATCGGTGGCAAGGCTTTAACTCGCATTGAAGCCTGGCGGCACATGGCCTACCTCATTGGACATTGGGAGCTGCTCGGCTATGGCCACTTTGCGGTCGAAGAAAAAGTGTCGGGGAAATTCGCCGGTCGTATTGGCTTCCTCAATCCCGCCGGCTGGCCAGCCTTCGAGATCGGCTGGACTCTTGCCAGGGAGTTTTGGGGGAAGGGTTATGCGATTGAAGGAGCGCGCCAAGCGCTCGCTTATGCCTTTAATGAATTGGACCAACCTCACGTTATCAGTTTGATCCATCCGGAGAACAAAGCGTCCATGCGCGTCGCGGAAAAACTCGGAGAAAAAGTCGAGGGTCAAACCGAAGTGCTTGGCATTCCCGTGCTGATTTTTGGGATCGACCGGCCCGCCGATGTCTCCAGTTACAAATACACAGCCGCTCATCGGTCTTTTGCAACTAGCTTATTCCGGAGAGCTCGCGGCAGCTTACGCGTACCGCGGACACTGGAAGTCGGTTAGCGATCCTGAGGAACGGCGTCGTATCGAAGAGATTGAGCAGGAGGAATGGCATCATCGCAAACTTGTGGGCGAGATGCTTGCGGACTTGCATGCGGCACCCGACCCGTCTCGAGAACGGCGTGCTGCAATCATAGGCCGCGCCCTCGGGTTCGGCTGCCACGTCTCGGGTTGGCTTGGGCCTATGTACGGCGCGGGACGTTTGGAGAGCCGCAACATTCGCGAGTATGAGACTGCTGCCCGCCTGGCCCATGAATGCGGACGTGACGATTTGATTGATTGCCTGTTAACGATGGCGGAAACCGAATGGGAGCATGAGCGCTACTTTCGTTCCCTCGTTTTGAAACACCACCTCGCGAAGTATCTTCCCATTTGGCCTGAGCCCCCGGGCAAGGACTCCATTCGCCGGGCCCGGTCGAGGTCGATTTTCTGACTGGATGGGATAACGGGCGGCGCACCCTAACCCTACGGCTTTTCCGTGCGGTAAGCCTTTGGCTTACCGTCCAGATCTTCTGTTTTTTAGGAGTCTTAGCCTCCTAACCCTGTTAAGGTAGCTCGACCGGTAAGGCAAGCCTTACCGCCCGGAATGCGGCAAGCGGCTAAGTCTGGCTCAATCTGAGAACAATCAATCAGAGCTGTCTCCCGGTCACAGTCATTGCTTTTCGCCGGACTTTTACATAACTATTACATACGAACCGCTCCCACGGGACTAGGATGGCACCGATTTCCCGCCCCAAACTTATTTCGCCGACTTGGTGCAGCAGCCTTTGCGCTGGATTCGGTTCTTGAAACTCTGCTGCAAGGAACATGCTCATGAAAGTCCTTCTAATTAACCCCGAGTTTCCCGACACCTATTGGAGTTTTCGCCATGCACTTTCGTTCGAAGGGAAACGCTCCGCTTACCCGCCGCTTGGCCTCTTAACTGTAGCGGGCATGCTACCGCGCTCATGGGAGAGGCGTTTGGTCGATATGGAAGTCAGGCGCTTGAAGGATTCGGACATCGAGTGGGCTGACATGGTCTTCGTCACTGCGATGCTGATCCAGAAGGACGCGCTCGGACGGGTGGTGGATCGCTGCAAGGCTCTGGGAAAACGCGTGGTGGTTGGCGGGCCCTATGTTTCAACCAGCTCAGAGAAACTGCCCCACGCCGATCACATCTTCATCGGCGAAGCGGAAACAACATTGCCGCAGTTCATCGAGGACCTGCAGCGAGGCGAAGCCAAAGCTACTTATCAGGCCGCCGAACGCCCGCCACTCTCGCTGACGCCACTTCCGGACTTTGAGCTGGCAGAATTGAATCGATATTCCGCCATGTCAGTTCAGTATTCTCGCGGGTGTCCCTTCTCGTGTGAGTTTTGCGACATCATCGAAATCTACGGCCGCGTGCCCCGCACCAAAAGTAATCAGCAGATGATTGCCGAGCTTGATAAGTTGAAGAGCATTGGCTGGCGTGGAACTGTCTTCGTAGTTGACGACAACTTCATTGGCAACAAGCGCAATGTCAAAAAACTTCTGCCGGAGCTCGTGGCGTGGCAAGAGCAGAACGACTTTCCCTTTTCACTGTTAACAGAAGCGAGCGTGAATCTTGCGGATGATGACGCGTTGCTCGATGCGATGCGCGCCTCAGGATTTCGCCGAGTCTTCCTCGGAATTGAAACGCCTGTTGAGGAGAGCTTGAAGGAAGCGCAGAAGTCGCAGAATCGTGGCAACCTACTCGAGTCCGTTAAGAAGATTCAGAGTTACGGCATGGAAGTGATGGCTGGATTCATCGTCGGCTTCGACAACGATCCCGAAGATATTTTTGAACGGCAGATCGATTTCATTCGCGAGAGTGCTATCCCGCTCGCGATGGTTGGACTCCTGACCGCGCTCCCAGACACACAGCTCTGGCGCCGGCTGAAGAAGGAAGGGCGTCTCCTCGTCGAAAGCAGTGGCAACAACACCAGCGATTGTCTGAATTTTGTTCCGCGAATGGATTCAAGACTGTTGGTTGAAGGCTATCGCTCGATTCTGCGGACGATCTACAGCTCGCGCGAATACTATGAGCGCGCTTTGGAAACTTTGCGGCGCGTATCAGGAACTCCGCCGGAGCCCAGCCACTACAGCATCAGAGGTGGCCTGATGGCTTTTACGCGGATCATTGTCAGGCTGGGTGTGCTTGACCATGAGCGGCGGGAGTTCTGGAAATTTTTTGGGAGCACGCTGGCCCACCACCGGGAACAGTTTGCGCATTCAATGCGGCTGGCAGTGATGGGCTATCACTTCCGCAAATTGAACGACAGCATCTAGTACGATTTGCGATTGCCAATTGGCCGCTGGCGAAACGGATCGGAAATTGGCAATTCTTATCGGAGCTCCCGCTCCTGTTCTGTACCGGCGTCGCTTGATGGGCGCTCGGCTCCATGAAATCCGGGACGCCCACGGAGGGAAGCCCCTACGGTTCAAAGCGGACCGATAGAATGCGCACATTAACCGCCGCCCTGCTGGTGTTAGTCCTCACGGCCGCCAGCGCCAATTCACAACCACCGCTACAGCGGAAACAACTCGCCGCCGAAGTGAAAGCCGAATTCCTTCACGCGTGGCAGGGATATAAGAAATACGCCTGGGGCCATGATGACTTGAAGCCTCTGAGCAAGTCTTACCACGATTGGTATGCACAGCCACTCCTGATGACGCCGGTTGATGCCCTCGACACATTGATCATCATGGGGTTCAAGCAGGAAGCAGCGCGGACGAAGCAATACATCCTCGAGAATCTTTCCTTCGACAAAGATATCTACGTTCAAAATTTTGAGATCACCATTCGCCTACTGGGCGGCTTGCTTTCGGCATATGAACTGACGCGCGACAGAAGGCTGCTCAGGCTCGCCGAGGATCTTGGAAACAGACTGTTGCCGGTCTTCAACTCGCCAACTGGATTGCCATATCGCTACGTCAACCTGCGCACCGGCAAAGTCTGCGGTGAAGTCACCAATCCCGCAGAGACGGGCACACTGCTCATAGAGTTCGGCACGCTCAGTAAACTCACGCGTAAACCGGTCTTTTATGAAAAGGCGAAACGCGCCTTAGTGGAAACTTATGCGCGCCGCTCGCCCCTTGGCTTGATAGGAACGAGAGTGAACGTCGAAACCGGTAAATGGACGAACACCGATAGTCACATCAGCGCCGAGATTGACAGCTATTACGAATACCTTCTGAAGTGCTGGTTGCTCTTCGACGATCGGGATTGCAAAAGGATGTGGCAGGAAAGCATTAAGGCAATCAATCGTTATCTGGCAGACGAGCCGAGACGTTCGGCCGGGCAGCGGGTTAATCGTGAACTTTGGTATGGCCATGCCGACATGAATAGTGGTAAACGCACAGCCACGGTCTATGGTGCTCTGGACGCCTTCTTTCCCGCCGTCCTGGCTTTATCCGGCGATCTTAATCGCGCGTCGCGGCTGCAAGCGTCTTCTTTCAAAATGTGGAACCAACACGGCATCGAACCCGAAGAGTTTGACTATGAAAAGATGCAAGTGGTTTCCGCCGGTTATCCGCTCCGGCCCGAGATTGTTGAATCAACCTATTATCTTTTCCATTACACCAGGGATCCGCGTTATCTGCGGATGGGAGAATCACTCTTCCGCGATTTTGTGAAGCACTGCCGCAGCGAAGCGGGATACGCGGCGCTCAAGAGCGTAATCACGAAAGAACAATCCGACTCGATGCAGAGCTTTCTCTTTGCCGAAACCTTCAAGTATTTCTATCTGCTATTCGCGCCGCCGACCACTCTAAACTTCAAGAGAGTCATCTTTAACACTGAAGCCCATCCGATGCGCAGAGGTCCGTGAAACGAACGGCTGAACGTCTGAGTAAAGTTTCCTGACGGTCGAGTTAGATTAGCCGGCAACTTGAAAAGTCTCTGACTTCAGATGCGCAGTAAGTCTTTGACTTGCCGAAACTGCGCCATTTGGATTGAGGGCTCCGACCGAAGGATTCAGCACCTTGGTCACAGACCGCGCGGATGAGTTCGCTTCGACGGCAAGTCAGAGACTTGCCGCGCACCTGAAGTCAGAGACTCAACCCCGCTTCGACGGGGTAATTCCTTCCATCATCAATTCTTCCTTTTCGATTCTTGGAAGAACAAACAAAAAGGCACGACACCGCTGTCGCGCCTTTACTTGATGGTGCTGTTTATCTTTAGTTCTTTTCCCCACCGCCTTCCCGAGGCGGTCCACTGTGACGACGGTATTCTCCGCCGCCACGTTTGTGCATCTCCTCAGCTTTGACGCGCTGTTCCGGCGTCAGCAGACTGAAGACCTTCGCCTTCATCCGTTGATGCTCGACGATTTGATCGGCATGAATCTGTGCCTGCTGATTCGCAATTTCACGCACCTTGGTTTCATCGAACTGGCCATTAGCAGTGGCCGCTTCGAGCTGTTTGTGAAGTTCATCCATCTTCTGATGGCGAGCTTCTTCGCTTGCTTGAACTCCATCCATCAAGGATTTGATTTGGGTCTTCTGGTCTTCAGACAAACCCAACACCTTGGCCATGTGCTCCATCATTTCCGGACTTGGTCCGTGACGTCGCTCCGAGCGGCCATGACCACCCTGGAAATGGTTAAAACGCAACCCAGCCTGGGCCGTCACGAAAACTGCGGCTGCGACCACTAACACCGCAATCCCACTGATAACGAGTACTCGTTTTCTCATTTTTGATCTCCTTACTTTTTGCTGCCGACCAACTAGACTAGCTGCTCGTGCTTACGCCACCCTTATACGCGAAGCAATCGCACGCCGACGTAAAGAGTTGGTTAACCAAATGTAAAGTTTTGTAAATGAGCCGCGCCGCGGTCTGACACTTCTTTACAAAGCGCTACACGCTCGTGGGCTACAATACAGGTCGGAATGCGCCGCAGCCTTCATGGAACGAATTCTCATCATTGACGACGACACCGCCTTGTGCGAATTGGTCGGCGAGTACCTTGAACCTCTTGGCTTCAGTGTTGAGGCGGTGCATCGCGGCGACACGGGCGCTGAACGCGCGCTGCGGGCCGAACACGACCTGATTCTGTTGGACGTAATGTTGCCGGGGCAGAACGGTTTTGAAGTGCTACGGCAGATACGCGAGTCGTCGAAGATTCCGGTTCTCATGCTTACCGCGCGCGGAGACGATGTCGATCGGATCGTCGGTCTCGAGATCGGCGCCGACGATTACCTGCCGAAACCGTTCAATCCGCGTGAACTGGCTGCGCGCATCCGGGCGATTTTGCGGCGCAGCAGCGGCCGCGACGACGGCGAAGGCGCTCCCACGATTGTCGTGGGAGATGTCGAAATGGAATTAGGAACACGCCTGGTGCGTCGGTCGGGGAAAATAGTTGAACTGACGGCAGTGGAGTTTGAAGTACTTGAGAAGCTACTTCGCGCAGCAGGCCGCATCACGACTCGTGAAGATTTGTCACGTGACGTCTTAGGTCGCGGCACCTCGCCTTTTGATCGCAGCATTGATATGCACATCAGCAACCTGCGCAAAAAACTAGGCCATCAGATCGGTCCGGCGGAACGCATCAAGACGGTGCGCGGCGTCGGTTACATCTACGCTCAGCCCGGTGTCAACAAAGGAGCCTAGCCAATTTGTTTCGCAGTCTTTTCTTAAAAATCTTCCTTTGGTTCGGCCTGGCCATGGTTTCAATGGTCCTCGCCACGATTGTGGTTCAGTACTTTAGGTTTCGCGAGCCGCCCCGGCAGTCGCAGCGCGAAGCCGCTGACCCCGCATTAGTCGAAAGCTCGCGAATGGCGGTCGACACTTACGAGCGCGAGGGAAAAGCCGCGTTGATTAGCTACATGGATCAGATGGAACGACGGGCAAGCATGCGCGTGTTTCTGTTTGATCGCGAACTGAATGAGCTGTCGGGACGGCGCACGCCCTACGGCGCGCGCGCAATAGCCCAGCGTGTACTCAACACCAACTCACCAGAGTTTGCTCCGACTGAGTTTTCTCCGCTCGTTGCTCGCCCGGTTACAGGGGCAAACGAAAGTCGTTATGCGTTTGTAGCAGAACTGCCGCGTCGGCAACCGCCACCTTTGATTCATCACGTTATGCATATTCTCGGACTGATTTTGGTCGGAGGTGCATTCTGTTATTGGCTGGCGCGCTATCTGACAGCACCAGTCAAGAAATTACGAATCGCGACGCAGGAGTTGGCGCGCGGTAATCTTTCGGCGCGTGTTGGTCGTTCGGGTGGCCGCAGAGACGAGTTAGTCTCCCTTGGTTCTGATTTTGACTTGATGGCGGAACAGATTGAATCACTTGTCCAAGCACAGCGGCGCTTGTTGGGCGACATTTCGCACGAATTACGATCGCCGCTCGCGCGTCTGAACGTAGCCCTCGAGTTGGCACGGCAACGTTCAGGAGCCGAAGCCGCGAGTGCCCTGGCGCGGATTCAGCGCGAGGCTGAAAGCCTCAACGAAATGATCGGTCAGCTCTTAACACTGACGCGCCTACAAACCGGCGCGCGGGAGATTCAGAAGTCGAAATTTAATTTGTGTCGCCTCGTTCGCGAAATTGCCGAAGATGCGGAGTTTGAAGCGCAGAGCGGAAATTGTGCCGTGACGCTGGAGAGCGACGCTGCCTGCAACTTCACTGGTAATGAACAACTGCTGCGACGCGCAATTGAGAACGTCGTGCGCAACGCGGTTCATTACACGCCGGAAGGAAGCAGCATAGAAATAGCCGTTGGACGTGCTTCATTGGAAACGAACCATGATGCGGTTGCGATTTCCGTGCGCGATCATGGTCCCGGCGTTCCTGAATCAGCGCTGGAGGAAATCTTCCGGCCCTTCTATCGCGTGGACGATGCGCGCGATCGCGAAGCCGGTGGTGTGGGACTAGGACTCGCAATCGCCGAACGCGCTATCCTCCTGCACGGAGGAACCGTGAGCGCTGCAAATGCTGCTGACGGCGGATTGATCGTAACGATCAGTTTGAAGAGTGACGAGGGAAGCAAGGCCCAAAGTCCGGAATGAGATTCCCGCTCCTTTGTGTCTCGCTGGGCCGTCATCCTGCCAACTCCAGAAATGTTTCGGAAACTCCAACGGTACATCTTAGAAACTTGACGCGTAGCGTCGCCATGACTTTAGCCGGGCGTTTTAACGCCCGGGATCCGGACGTGGCGATCTCGTCGCGTAGCGACGACTGAACCGAGCACAAACTCAGGCTTCGCTACGCGACGCGACAATCTTGTTACCTTTACCCGGCCTTGAAAGCCAGGCTAAATTCAACGTGACGCCACGCAGCGAAAGCACAATAATCCGCTCGTTCATACGAGTCTTCGCGGACGACACGGATAAGAAGCAGAGGCACCATCAAATCGTTATGAATTCTAACCGCGTCCTCCGGTTAAATCCGCGGCTAATTTGACTCTCGAACCGCAGCGGAACAAAAGCATGTCATTGAAACGCATTCGTCCACCATTGAGTAAATCGCTGGTCTGGTGTTTGACGCTGCGTTGCCCGGCTTGCGGCGGGTCGCGAATCTTCGCGCGCCCTTTTCACGTGAAGGAACGTTGCGAATCGTGTGGTGCCATCTTCAAACGCGAAGAAGGATTCTTCTTCGGCGCCATCATGGTGGCCGTAATAACGACAGAAGCCGTCATTGTGTTGGCCTACCTCATCTCATTGCCGATCATTTCCGGCCATTACGACCTCGTCATTGGTGTCCTGCTGGTGCTTGCCCTCGTTTTCCCCGTTGCCTTCTTGCATCACAGCTGGAGCATCTGGTTAAGCTTCGATCACTTCATCGAAGGCTTGCCTATGCGATCGCGAGCGTCTCGCC
The DNA here is from genome assembly GCA_051002415.1 of Pyrinomonadaceae bacterium. GTDB lineage: Bacteria > Acidobacteriota > Blastocatellia > Pyrinomonadales > Pyrinomonadaceae > PSRF01. The sequence continues at coordinate 21,752 of JBPCMI010000216.1, read as the reverse complement.
CGCACTGATCGCGTCACAGACAACAGCCCAATCACTCAACTCAAGTAAGCTGAGTTGTTAGGTAGTTTACGCGTGCTGTTCTGAGAGAAGCGGGGCCGGGTCCTCTTCCTTATGGCGAGCCCATTGATAATCTCGAGCCTGAACGTGTAAAATCCGCACATGTTCAAGCGCGCAATGCATACCCTTCCGCTTCATTCCCGCGCGAATCTCTTCGCTGACTAGTCACTTTTAACCAACGCTGCCTTTCATTTTTTCCGGAATTACTCAGGGAAGTTGTCATTTTCCTGACCACCTATCAAAAGCGAGCGATTGAGAAGGAGAGAAACAATGTCGAGCACCACTATGGCGCCACCGCGCCGCCCCGCCATCAAAACCGCGCTGCCCGGGCCAAAAGGCAAAGAAATCATCGAGGCCGATGCGCAATTCGTTAACCCGTCGTATCCCCGGCCTTCTTTCAAATTAGTTGCCGAACGTGGCGAAGGCGTCTGGGTTGAAGACGTCGATGGAAACATCTTTCTCGATTGCAATGCCGGCGTAGCCGTTTGCTCAACGGGGCACTGTCATCCAGAAGTAGTCGAGGCGATTCAACGGCAGGCCGAACAATTAATTCACATGTGCGGAACTGATTATTACTACCGGCACATGCCCGCGCTCGCGCAGAAACTCGACGAGATTGTTCCGGTTCCCTCTCCGACGCGAACACACTTCGCCAACAGCGGCACCGAAGCCGTGGAGACCGCCTTGAAGCTCGCGATGCATGCAACCGGCCGCGAAAAGTTCATTGCGTTCTTTAACAGCTTTCACGGACGCACACTCGGCTCGCTTTCGCTTACCTCATCCAAGTCAGCGCAACGCCTCGGTTTCAAGCGCCAGGCGCTGGACGTGGTTCACGTTCCCTATCCCAACGAGTTTCGCAACCCATTTCGCGCCGAAGACTGTGGTGACGGCGGAGCGGGTCAGGGCGCGCTGCATTGGATCGAGGAACGTTTATTCAAAACTACAACGCCGCCGCAGGAAGTTGCTGCAATCATCGTTGAGGCTGTGCAAGGCGAAGGCGGATACGTGCCGGCGCCAAAAAACTTCCTGCTGGGCCTGCGCCGGATCTGCGACGAGTACGGAATTCTTTTAGTGGTTGATGAAGTGCAGAGCGGCATGGGCCGTACCGGGAAGATGTTCGCCAGCGATCATCATGAGCTCAAGCCCGACATTGTTTGCATTGCGAAGGGTATCGGCTCCGGACTGCCAATCGGTGCGACCGTAGCTCGCGCGTCATTGATGGATTGGAAGCCCGGCGCGCACGCTTCCACCTTCGGCGGAAACCCTGTTTGCATCGCGGCAGCCTTGAAGACGATTGAGTTGCTACAAGGTGGTCTCGTGCAAAACAGCGCTGAAGTCGGCGCCTATTTGAAGGGCGAGCTGCAAAAGTTAATGCAGAAGCACGACTGCATTGGAGACGTGCGTGGCTTAGGGATGATGCTGGGAGTCGAGTTTGTAACTGACAAAAAGACCAATACGCCTGCTCCAGAACTTCGTGATCGTGTTGAGGTGGCTTGCTTTGAGCGCGGACTAATCATCCTGGGAGCAGGTTCGAATGCAATTCGCTGGTCGCCGCCGCTCATCCTGACGAAAGAAAACGTTGACGTTGCGATCGAGATCTTTGATCAAGCGATCACAGCAGCAACGGGGACATAACCTTAACTGAGTTTCCTCTTTGAACTTGGAAGTTAGTTCTTTGTACTTTGTTCTTGTTACTTACCTAGAAGCTATGATCGCCAATGGGTCAAGATGCAAGTAGCGAACAAAGTACTAAGTACGAAGTTCCAAGTTCAAAACACATACGACTAAAACATCACGGTGCGAGCTTAATCCTGATTTCATTCATTCGGGCCTTCAACCTTTCCTCATCTACACCAGCTAAACTCCCATCACGATACAGTTCCCTGCCCGCAACCACAGTCAGAACCACATCACGCCCTGTAGACGAAAAGATAAGGGTACTTACCGGATTGTACGACGGGAGCTGATGCGTACCTGCGAGTGAAACCACGGCGAAGTCTGCCTGACAGCCCTCGCGCAGTTCACCAATCTGACCCTCTAAGCCGACGGCGCGCGCTCCGCCCACGGTCATTGCGTGAAGGGCATCATTGGCAACCAAGCTAATCGATTGTTCCTTCGCCGCTCGCGCGAATAGCAACGCGAAACGTGCTTCTTCAAGTAAGTCGCACGTGTTGTTGCTCGCGACCGAATCGCTACCCAGTCCCACCGGAAGTTTGCGGCGCACAAATTCTGCGAACGGCGCTCGCCCATGACCGAGCTTGGCGTTGGACTTAGGACAGTGAGCAATGCGTGTTTGGGTTTCGGCGATGATGTCGAGGTCGTCAGCTTCGATATTGATGCAATGTGCCAGAAGCGGCCGCGTCTGCAAGACGCCGTGCTGGGCCAGGTATTTGATCGATGAGAGCGCAGGCACCTTCCATTCGATGCCGCGGCTGGCAAAACCTTCCGCAAAGCTACCCCGGCCTTCAGCTAGCAGCATTGTCTCAGCGGCCGACTCTGCCGCGTGCATCATCAAAGGCAGCTGTTCAGCAAGGGCAAACTCGGAAATCATTTGCAACTGTGGTGCGCTGACCGTGTAGGGCGCGTGGGGCGAAACCCCGAGTCGCACAAGTGATGTTTGCCTCGATTTCAAATTCGCGATCTTCTCGCTCAGCTTCTTGAGATTTTCGCTCGCTAGTTTGGGATCAGGGCCAAACGACTCCTGGTAGACCGTGCCGCGCAGTCCCGTGTCTCGTAACGCGTTCATGCTTTCGCCGGCAGCGTCGCTGGCGTCGGCCACATAAGTGACTCCGGCTTTCAGCGCCTCACATGCGCCCCACGTGGCCGACACTCGCAGATCATCGGCCGTCATCTGTTCGAGCCGGGCGAGCGTGAGTCGTTTTAGCCACGAAAAAAAATCACCTTCAACGTCGTCGAGGAAACCTCGCATCGCCGTTAGCTCAAGATGAGAATGTGCGTTTATCAATCCCGGAAGGATTGCCGCTTCTCCGAAAGACTTTCGTTCGGCTTCGGGATAGCGAAGAGTTAGCTCCGCGTAACTGCCCACGCCAACAATGACTGTTCCCTCGACCGCAATAGCGCCTTCGGCAATCGCAGAAGACGACACAGGCAAAACCCAACGCGCGCTGTAGAGGGTCGTCATTTAGTTGGAGAGGATTTGACTTTGCGTCGAATCACTGAGACTTCGCCCCTTTTAACTTGCGATAGCGCTGCAGGATCGAAGTGACGTAAGCACGAGTGGAAGGAATGTTGATGCGTTCGATAAATTCCGGACCTGACAAAGGACGCCCCGGTTCCGCCCGATTCCATTCGGCGGCTCGCGTTGGCCCGGCATTGTAGGCCGCAATCATGCGTGCTTCGGCATCTGGCACGTCCCGATACGTTTCGTAAAACTTTTCCAGGTACCAACAACCAATCTGGATGTTGCGTTGCGGTTCGCGAAGGAGCGACTCCGGATGGGTAGCCATCTGGCGCTCAAACTCATCCATCCCCGTTTCCCTCGCCCAATCGCGTCCGACTCCCGGTGTCACCTGCATCAGTCCGATCTCGCCATCTTTGCCTGTCTTCCACGGACGGAAGTACGTCTCTTCGTAAATCACACTCCAAACCAGATCCGGATCGAGACGATAGATCGCCGCTTGGCGCGCGATTACGTCGTCGTAACGATGAATCCAGTAGTGATTGAAAAAATAGCCTGCTAAAAATGCGGTGAGGATGACAAGGCTAATTACGATGAGACGTTTCATCAAACAAAATCAGCGATTGGAGGTAAGCTCGCAGGTGCCGTTTAGTTCCTGCGTTTAAGTCCGGCCCAAAAAGCCGCAGGCGAGGTCGTGAGGTCGACACCCTCATATCGTGAGCGCAGTGCCTGCTCGTCAAGCACATGACCCTGCAGCCACACTTCGGCATCAAGCGTTGCTCCAGGCGCCAGACAATCACCGCGAAGCGCGCGCTGGTTAACTAAAACTTCCAGCTTGATGTCGTCTAAATCAAGATGTATCCAATAAAGATCGCTGCCGGAGAGGGGATTCTTCAGAGGCTTATATGCGATCACCGTCCCCGAAAGACTCCAATCGTTTTCATGAGCGGCGCGCGCGGGGGCTGCTTTTTCAAGAGGCATCCAGCGAGTCTGATGTGTGCCCTTGCGAACCCGCGCTCGGTAGGCGAGGCCGCAAAGTCCGACGTGCAGTTCCTGCGCGCCAAAACCTGCCGGCCCTACTTCCGTAAGATTTTGTAATTCAAACAAGACTTCACACTCGGTGCCATCGCGATAACCATGAACTACCGCTTCCCCTTCTTCGTCATATTCCGTCAGGGCCCAGGGAGTGATTGTTTGAATGAAACGCGCGCGAAATCCGGGCCGACAATCAGCATAAAAGACATCGCCACTGCCCGACTCATACAAGACGGTCCATACTTCCAATCCTTCACCCAGCTTCCAACAGCGCCCGTGTAAGACCGCGCCGCGACGGCTTAACTGTGTCGCTTCGCCCTGATCGCCGGCCCGTTCCGCCAGGTAATTGAAAGCCTTTTCGCTGGGGACTTCGAGGCCGATGGTTTCAAAAGTTGGGTTCATAGGAATACTTCAGCCCGTTCGTTTACTCACCGTAAATCATTTGCGCCGCGTTTTCCTCACTCCTTGCTCAGGAGCAGTTGTTTCGTCAGCGCGTGGAGCACGAGACTTGAAACCGCGAATGCGACGCTCTGGCCCATATGCAGGACGTAGACCTGAACGCACCAGCTCCGCAAAAAGATCTACATCGTAATCGGCTTCCCTGGACATCTCTTCGCGAATCGCGTGAAGCACTTCGAGAAATTTAGGACGGCGATATATCGGCATGCTTCGGAGCTTTACTTTCCGATTCACACTCTCCAACTTTTTGCTGCGAGCTTTTTGCATCTTAACATCGCTCAGCCGGATGGCGCAGGATCGCAAACTCATTTCGCAATCTCAGTCGCTTCGGAGACCAGAAACTCCGGCGTGACAATCATGGGCACGTAAAATCCTGCCGCCGTATTAAAGAGACGAATTCGCGCCTGGCGTCGCACGTTCGCGAGATGACCAAAGTTCCAGGTAACGAGGTAATCGATTTTGTGAAACGAAGCAAGCGCCACATGGATCGCGTCTGCGATGTACTTGCGATGAAAGATGCCGCGCGAGACATAACCGTCCGCCAGAATCGCGACCTCATCAGTAAGTTCCACTTGCTCGAGCGGAGCGATTAACTTCAAATAAGAACGTTGGTGTGGCTGGGGAATTCTTTCAAGCTCGCGAGTCACGAGCGGCGAAACAACGGCGCGATAGTCATTCATCTCGTGTTCCCACCAGCGAATCGTCAGGTCGCGCCGAAACGGCTCCCCGTTATCAAGGTAAGCACCAATCACCGAAGTTTCCAGATAGAGGCTCTGCTTCATTCAGCTCCTGAGTCATTACATCTTTTCAACAGGGGAACCTACACTCTTTGCCGATTTACTCAACGGCTCCAGGCGAATCACGCCGCGACGGAAATCAAACGAAACTCGGAAGTGACTGAGAAAATTGCTTCCCAAAATACCGGCTTGGGTAAATCCAGTGGTTTCGTTAATCGATTCGAGATCGAGTATCGCTACGCTGATCTGCTCACGAATTAACGAACCAAGCATCACCCGCGGCAGCAACATTGTCTTTACATTTTCAGTAACACCGGCGGCGCCAAAAACCCGCAGCCGAGCCGGTGTCATGAAATTTGCCATCTCCTCAAGCTCGGCAAGTTTTTCGGAGACGACTGAAACGCTGGCGCCGGTATCGATAATAAAGTTTTGCGGTTTATCAATTCCCTCGAGCCGCACTTCCCCGCTGAGAAATCCACTAGAAGTAGTGCGCACGGGAATCTCTACAAAATTTCCCCCGACCGGACGCGAGGCCGTATCGTTCTTGTGAAACATCTCAAGGCTGTCAGTCTGGCGCGGTTTCACTAATTTGAAGGTTCGATCACCGTAGTCGACAGAAGCAAAGAACCGTGTGATTACTGAGAGACCAAGATAGCCATCGACAGGGACCTTATCGTCGTAGAAATGTCGGATATAGACCGGGACATTTTCTACGCGCACCTCGCCTACTTCTAACGACGAAAGGAAACCGTAGACTATTTCAAACTTGCCGGCGCCACCCACCGCTCGGGCCATGCCTCCTCGCGCGATCGGTTGCAAGCCAAGCCGCTTGGCAGTTTGTTGCGAGATCACAGACATTCCTGAACCCGTGTCCAGTACGAAACGCAAGGGCTCTCTCTGTCCGTTGATCCGAACTTTTAAGATTGGCCGGCCATCAATAGTTTCAAAGGACATCGCGGTCGAATCGCGCCCGGAGGAAACGTAAAGTTGACCTTGCCGCCCGAGGTAACGCAGGAAGTTGATCAGGCCACGAATTCTTTCACGACGATCTGCATCGGTTTTGTGCGCGATGGCCAGGAAGCGTTCGTACGAGTCGGCCGCCTCTTTAAACATCTCGTAGCGCGCCGCCGCCTGTCCCAAACTAAAAATGTAATCGGGCTCGTTGCCGTCCATGCTCACGGCTTTGCGCAGACCCTTGACGCACTCAGCCAAGCGGTTCTCGTAGAAATCAACCATCGCGAGACCGGCCACAGCCATGGACTCATTCTCATTCATAGCCAGAGCGGTGCGGAACTCTTCGACCGATTCTTTAAAGTCTCCGGAAGCCAGAATCGCCTGGCCCAGCAACGCGTGCGCCCGCGCGGAAGCGGGGTCGGCAACCAGCACGCGCGCGGCATCATCGTAAGCTTCCTGCAACCGCCGCTGTTTGAGGAGGGCAAAACTTAAAGCGAGGCGGGCGTCCTTGTTGAGCGCATCCTTGGCGACCAACTCTCGCAGGATCAGTTCAGCACTCTCAAAATCACCTTCGCGCAATTCCTTTTGGGCGAGCTTGAATTTCTTCTTTTCGTCGAGCGTCGTGGCGTGGGTAGCGGTGGGGAGTGAGCAAATGACAAAGGCGGCCACAAGTCCGACCGCCATCACTCGCTTCAAATCGGTATAACTAATCAACCGCATTTTTACAACCTTTCGAATAACGAGCCGTCATTCTTTAAAACGGCTATTTCAAGACTTCCCCCGTTTTCATCGACCAAAGCACCAGATCAAGTTCATCAAAGTCTATTTTCAGTTCTAGCGCGACCGATCGTAGCTGCTCTTCCGTGGCCAGATACCGCGCCCTCGTGGTCGGCGGCTTCGGATTTTCAACTACGTTAAGGTCAGTGAGACAGCGCAACACGTGTTTGTCAAGAATTGCATGGCCTTTCAAACCAATATTGCGCAGGAAATGACTCGCTTCTTTGTAACCCAGGCCGTTGATCTGTTTTTCCTGCGCCAGCCAATCACGACGCTCGACTGCGCTTGAGAAATTCTGCAACCGGTCGCGCAATCCGCCGGGACATTGTTCACGCAGGTAGTTTCGCGCCACCACAATGTAACCCGGCCGCGCCACGGGAAAGCGGTGTGCACCCGCCTGGGTCAAAGCTTGCGTCATCTCTTCCCGGCCACCGTCGCGTAACAGCGGCCGCACTGCCGCGACGGACTTCAAACCCATGCGTGCTGACGCGCCGGCGGTAAAGATGCAATAAACAAGTTCTTCCCAGAGGCGCTCGTCGGAACCTTCCTGCCAGACTTTCTGAAACTCACGAAGCCGGGCTTGAATTTCCTTCTTGCGCGCGCGATGCGTAGCTCGAATACTTTCAACTGTGACGGGCAAGTGATTGCGCACTTTGATTTGTCAATAGCGAGATTCTAGGTGTCGGATTCTTTCCTTGTCAACGCAATTATCCCGTGGCTTGGGAAGGCTTTGCACGCTTTCAGGGAGTGTGCATCTTTGCGCAATCTTACCGCAAGAGCACCTTCTCCTCACGCACTTGTGGAATTCTCTCCCAAACGATCATGTTATGATTAATAAGCTGACGCCGTGGGCCGCGTCGCAACCGCTCGCATGAATAATACGCGCTCCAAGATTTTGCTTGCTGTGTTGGTAGCGATCCTCGCTGCGGGAGTTGCTGTGCCGTCGGGGGCCCAGACTCAAAGCTCCGGAAGTACGCGGCCGAGGACTTCCGCGACTCCTCCCGTTGTCACGCCCAGCCCCACGCCAACCGCTGAGGAGGCAGCATCAGAACAAGAAGCGCTTTACGGATTGCAGGGAGTGCTGGTTGAAATGCTTGATGGCTCGGTCGTTTCCACCCAGGGTGCAGACGATACTTTCAATCCCGCTTCTGCGCTGAAGCTTGCAACAGCTCTTGTAGCTTTGCGCACGTTTGGGCCGGAACACCGCTTTTCTACAGGTGCCTGGACCGATGGTTCTTTCGATAAGACCACCGGAACCATCAACGGAAACCTTTACATTTCTGGCCGCGATCCATCGTTTCATTATGAGCACGGCGTGATGATCGCACGACAACTTAACGCGCTTGGCATCCGGACGGTGACCGGGGATTTGGTTGTCGCCCCCGGATTTACAATGAATTTCCGATGGTCGGCTAAGACCTCAGGCTCTCAGCTTTACGAAACTCTTGATGCGAGTCTTCGCTCAGGCGAAGCGACGCGCTCGTGGCTTTATGAGCGAGGATTGTTGGGTGACAAGGCGAGTCTCGCCAGCGTTCCCAGCGTCGCGGTAATGGGTGAGGTGCGCGTTGAGCCGGCGGCTCCGAACGCAAAGTTGCTCCTCTCGCATCGTTCCAGCAAGCTGGTCGATATTCTTAAAGTCCTGCTTTGCTACTCGAACAACTTCATGGCCGAGCGCATTGGAGACTCCCTCGGCGGGCTGCAGGGGGTGCGACGAAATTTGATTGAGACTTTAGGTCTCGCGCCGGATCAGATTCAAATGGCCTCGTTGAGCGGATTAGGTGTCAATCGTGCCAGCCCGCGCACGATGATGAAGATTTTCCGCGCTCTCCGGGAGGAGCTGCGCAAGCACCGGCTTTCCACCACGGACATTATGCCGGTCGCCGGTATCGATCCCGGGACGATGGAAACACGCTTCACGAATCCAGCCTACCGCGGCAGTGTGATTGCGAAGACTGGAACGTTATTGAGAACTGATGGGGGCGCCAGCTCCCTTGTTGGTCAGATGAAAACTGCAAGCGGCGCAACGCTGCTTTTCGTTATCATGAACCGCCGCGGCAGTGTGTGGAAGTTTCGCTTGAACCAGGATTTTCTAGTGATGCAGATCCAAAGCTCGCGAGGCGGCCCAGCTGCTTTCAGTTATAAGCCGCGCTCTCTCCCAATGAAACTTTCTGACACTCAAAGCAGTTTCGCGGGGACGGGTGAGGAGTTTGAACCCGTTAATAAGCTTTCCACTGCTCCGTAGTAACCACTTCAAATTAAAAATTTTGCGCCCCACCGATTACGGGAACCGGTGGGGCGCTTACCGTCCAACTGACGCGCGCGGCGTGCGGCACCACACACGAGCGGACGATCCGTAACGCCGCTGCCTCGAAGAGCTGCGACGCTTAGAAGTGTTACCTCCAGTAAAGAGCGAAAGCTCCCAAAACTTCAGAACCAGGTCCCAGCACTCGCGATGCAAATGAGAAGCCCGCTTCCACTGGTGTCACCGTGGGTAACGAACAAGTCCCACCTTCCTCAAGACACGACCCTAATTAGCCCATTTTTCGCCAAATTTCTGCTGGCATACTCGTTGCCAAAGAGGCTGCGCGAGGTTCTACCTTGCAATTCCCCGGCACTCGGAGGAGCAATGGCCGTCGAAAGCAAAAATACGAGAGTAACGAAGCCTGGTCACCAAAAGGGATTCACTCTGCTGCAGTTGATGATCGTGGTCCTGGTGATTGCGGTGATTGGCGGGATGGCGGCCTTCGGGATCGTCCAGGCGCGCCAACGGATTCGTCTGACCAACTCTGCGCGGCTGATCGCCAGCCATCTCGAGAAAGCCAGGGTCGACTCGATTCGAAGGCACGCGGTAAATACGGATGAGATGGGCAGCCTGACCTTCCTCAGCAATTCTTCGTATCGCATCCGTTATGACATGGACGGCAATGGCACGCTCGAAAGCCGCGACATCTTCCTCGATAACGGAATTGTCATCGTTGGTAATCCCGTGCCCACGCGCTTCGACTGGCGCGGACGATTTCGCACTGACAACCCAGACACTACGAGAATCAGCATCACCCTTCAGTACGGCACCAGTGCTTCCGATCAAAGGACAATTGATGTGACGCGCTCCGGCGACGTCACCATCGATAGCCGCGAGTACCTGGACGATGTACCTAACGTAAATGTTAATTCCAATCTAAGCGGCATTGATTCCGGTTCCACTGTGAACGGCAATACGAATCCCTCGCCGTCGCCCTCGGCTTATCCGTCGCCCAGTCCTGATCCAAATCCGTCACCCAATCCGTCGCCGAGTGCTAGTCCAAGTCCGTCGCCCTATCCTTCGCCCAATCCTAGTCCAAGTCCGTCGCCTAATCCGTCGGCGAGTCCCAGTCCAAGTCCGTCGCTGAATCCCTCGCCATCGCCATCGCCAAGTCCGGCGCCCTGCGTGGTGACCATCACGCCGACGGCCCTCTCGATTCGCAAGAACGTTGGCGTTGGAGACTTGAGCTTCGCGATTACAGGCGGGTCAGGTGCGGTGTCGTTCGCGAACGGACCGAGCAACCTGCAAGTTACGCAGACTTCAACTTACAACTTCCAGGTTACTTCGCTGAACAATTCGCGCGGCGACTTCACGTTGTATTTCAGCACGCCGTGCGGTTCGCGCCAGGTAACGGTTAGCGTCACCAACTAACCAAAGGCAAGACGGAGAACACTTGATGCGTTTCGTCACAAAACGAAAGAAAGCCGGACAACAGAGGGGTTTCACTCTGCTTGAGACCGCGATAGCAATGGTGGTGATGATGGTGGGAGGTTTGGGAATTGCCGCAGTCTTTGCCTACGCCATCAAGAACAACAACGGGTCGCGCGACCGCGCCATCGCGATTGCCGTCGCGCAACAGGAACTTGAGCGGCTCAGAGCCGTCCCGTTCAACGATGCTGCGTTGAATGCCACGTCGGTCCTTGGTACAGCCACCACTGTTTCCAACGGAGGGCGCACTTTCGCCATGCGCACCATCATCCTGAATACCACTCCGAGCCTGAAAACGATTCAAGTTCGCGTCACTCCAATGGGTAACTCAGATGCATGGGCCAGTCGGACTGTGCAAATCTCGATGGAACGTGCGGTTTTCACCCTCGGAGCTTTTACTGGGGGACCGTAGACGAGGAAACCTAATTCATGAATATGAAACTTACTTCCGGACGCGGTCAGCTTGGTTTCTCGCTAATCGAGTTAATGATCGCGATGACGATGACATTGGTAGTGGCAGGCGCCTCTGCAACTTTGCTGAGCCAGTCGTTCCGAATGCGCTCGCGCGAAGACATTCGCTCGGACGCCATCGCTGACGCGCAGCGCGCGCTGAACATCGTTTCGCGCGAAATCGCTAACTCCGGCTTTGGGCTGATCGATAACGGTATTGTTCCCGGTGATACAAACGGTGTCTCGATCCGCGTGCGCGCCAACCTGAATGCTTACACTTTGGAATCGGGCAATCGCCAGGTAAACGATCCGGACGAAGACATTAAGTACTTGATGTACGACGACTTAGCTGAAAACCGGCATTACCTCGTCCGGCTAGACGCCGTTCTGGCGCAGACAGACCCAGCCAAAGCCAGGACAGTATTAGCTAACAGGCTGGACAAATTTGAACTGGAGTACTTCGACAGTGCCGGCGCGCCCATAGACCTCGGTACCCCAGCTAACCTTACTAACGCCTGGAAAGTACGAATTAAGCTTCGTGTGATTCTGCCGGAGGACGGAAGGAAAGGTTCACCAGGCTATCAACCGGAGTCATTCGTCCGCATGGAGTCCGATGTCGTATTGCGAAACGCCAGTCAAATTACTTTCTGACCTTGAGGTGCACCTTTCATGGTAGCGAACGAAAGCAATAAACCTATTTCAGGAGCGGAGAAAAACGAGCGTGGAGCCGCGCTGCTGACCTGCCTGCTGATTGCCACCATGCTGTTGGGAATCGCCGGCATGGTGATTCTCACCACCGGCATGTCGGCCACCACTTCCGTTGATTCAACCGCTGAGCTGCAAGCCTATTACGGCGCCGAGTCGGGCCTGGAGGCCACCCTAAACGTATTGCGCGGCAACGTTGCACCCCGCGCGGGCTTACCTGCAGGAACAAGAATCGGTTTTCGGAGTGCGGTCCAGCTAGACCGATCGAACCTGCCCAGCGATACTTCGTTAAGCGCGCGACTCTCAGGCTGGCTTCCCTACGACAATACCTTCAGTCGCATCACCCCCGCCGGAACTAACTTCGCCTACGCGGTGCAACTGCTCGATCCCGACGATTTCGCCGGCACACGCCTGGCTTCCGAACCGGCCTACATTCCAACCCGCTTGCTGGTTCGCTCAACTGGATTCGGTCCACGAGGTTCCATTAAACGCATGGAGATGGTGGTGCAGCGAGTCTTGTTCGACATTCAAGCCAAAGCCGCACTAGCAATGCGCGGCGCCGATGACGGTACAAGTGCGATGACATTCACCATTGGCGAGAGTGCCGCCAAGGACTATAGCGGTCACGACTTCACCGGCAGCGAAGCAGCTCTGCCGTCTTTTGGCGTTACCCACGCGGTCGATAAGGCTGTTGCGGAAGACGCAATTACGAAAGGCAGCACGGTTGAGCCCGATCGAGTTCGAATCGTGGCGATTAGTGATCTGCCAGAGTTTTTGCAGACTGCGGACAATGCAAGAGCGTTTCTCAACTATATGCAGGCCGTGGCCCGAAGTATGGGTCGTCACTACACTTCTTTTAACGGGTATGCGGGCAGCACTGCCACACCACAATTCACCTTCGTAAACGGTAACTGCACACTCGATGGCGGCGCAGGCCTGCTCATCGTGACCGGCAACCTGGTGATGAATGGAAATCCGAACTTCAACGGCATCATCCTGGTTTTAGGCAACGGTTATATGGAACGTGACGGCGCCGGCAATGGAAACGTGCTTGGCACGACGTATGTAGCGAAGTTCGCGCGATCCTGGCCGGCAGGCGAAAACGGTCAGCCACACCCCTTCCTCGCGCCGTCTTTCATTACAAAGGGTGACGGTAACTCCGACCTTCGATTCGATTCTCCGTCCGTGCAGACCGGCAGAAATGTTTTGGGAACCATCGTGCGAGATGTACGGGAGTTCTAAACCTGCTGCCAATGAAAACTTGAAAGCGTAGGATCCCGACCACTAAACAAGTGGAGAAGTCAGCGAAATGAAGCCCCCTCTCATGACAAAGAGCGCAGCCGATGCCTCCGGGTTTTCAGTGCTTGAGCTATTGATCGTCGCCGCAATGCTTTTGGTGCTGGTAGGCTTTGCCATTACTCAGATAGCCCGCGCAAAGCAGAACATGACGCGCGCCAATGCTGTGCGAGAGCTCACCACCTACATCGAAAAAGCACGCCTTGACTCGGTCCGACGTCACGCGACTACGAGCGCCCAGATGGCCCAAGTGTCAATCATCAACGCAAATTTTTATAGCGTGACACTGGATACGAATGGCGATGGCAATGTTGATGCTCCCCGCGTCATTGGCATGCCGGCTAATTCGAATCTGACGATCCAGAATGGCCTTTTTCCCCGGACGATCATGTTCAACTGGCGTGGCCGCACCGTTGATTCCTTCGGCAACCCAACCCCTAACCCGGATCCCGTGACGATTGGTAATTCTTACGGTGCGACCACGGTGAGAATTACGAACGCTGGTCAAACGGCGATCGACTTGTCTCCTGCAACCACTGCCGTATCCAACCAGGACACGTCAGTGCCAGCGTTCCGCGAGACGACTCAAGTAACTCCTTACCCATGAAATTAATCTCAAGGCTCAAGATTAAGGCACTTATCGTCAGCGGCGCGGGCGGAAAGGGATCGCCATGCCGGACGTGCCCGCGCGCGGAGGCCGGGTTCACGCTGTTAGAAACGATGATTGCTCTCGTCGTCATGATGATCGCAGCGTTAGGGGCGGCGTCGGTTTTCTCCTACTCCATTAATTACAACTCTGGCGGCAGTGATCGTCTGGTAGCGCTCGCTATTGCCCAGGAACAGTTGGAAAGAATTCGCAGCGGTCAATTCAATTCAACCACCACCGACACCATCCTAAATGGGGGGACGCTAGTTCAGGGCGGGTTAGTCCGAAATGGCAAACGTTATGTGCTGACTACCACAATAGACGACGACCCGACAACCCTTGCCACAACGGAAATCATTGCCACCACGAGCCTCAAGCGCATCACCGTTGCTGTCGCTCCGGAGAACGTGACCCAGGGTTGGTCCTTGAACGCGGGGGCCCGAATCACCCTGGTCACGCAACGTGCGCGGTCCGATCGGTAAAGGCAAGCGACAAGATGAATCAGAGAAAAGCAAAACATGAGCAGGGATTTTCGTTACTTGAGCTGATGATCGCTCTCACTGTGACGCTGATCATTATGGCTGCGGCAACTACCCTCCTGGCTACATCGCTCCGCACGCGCTCCCGTGAAAACAAAAGGTCGGAAGCGCTTAACGATGCCGAACGGGCGCTCAGCATGATGTCGCGTGAAATTGGAAACTCAGGTTACGGATTAGAGACCAATGGCATCGCAATCAATGACTCAGGAGCCTCGTCAATTAGAGTTCGGGCCAACCTGAACAACAATCTCTTCCTCGCTGCGTCAGACAGTGAGGCGGACGAAGATGTTCGTTACATGTTGCAAAGCAACAACCGGACAATCGTGCGCTTTTCTCCGCGGCCCAGTCCCAACGGCACAACCTCAGTGATGGCGTACGACGTCACCTTCATGCAATTGAGTTACTACGATGCAAATGGTGTCCTGGTCACGGATGCAGCTCAGTACGGCAGGGTGGAACGAGTCAGAATCGAGATCCGGGTGGAGCTGCCGGCAACGATGGGAACGCCCGCTTCAGTGGTCGGACTGGTGTCGGACGTCGCGTTGCGGAATGCGCCGACCACGCTGCAACAGTTTTAATTGGGAGAACCTCCGATGCAAAAAGGAAGAAAAAACCTCATTAGACCCAGTCACGAGCGCGAACGCGGCGCGGCTTTGGTCACAACTCTTTTAATAAGCATGTTACTGCTTGCCGCCGGCGGGATGCTCTTGCTCACGACCTCGAGTACTGGGGTGAATACTTTCGATGCCTCCGCTGAATTGCAGGCTTACTATGCAGCGGAAGCAGGAGTGCAGCAGACGCTGAATGTACTTCGCGGCCATGTGTTGCCGAGTCCTTTGTTCGTAGCCAATCCCGTCGGAACCGTCGCTCCCGAAAATCGGATCGACTTTCGTAAAGCATACGATCGTGCCACCTCGAACCGCGCGACAGATCCAACTTCGGCTGGATTTCCCAGCCGGCTCTCGCGCTGGCTGCCGTACAACCACACTCCGTCAGGCTTAACTTATGAGGATCGCGTTACCATCAGCCAGCTTTACAATCCGATAAATGGAGTTGCTTACCAGATCTCGATAACGGATCCAGACAACACGCCGGCGACCCGTCCAATACTTCGCCTGGTTATCGAGTCGATAGGACTTGGTCCACGCGGCGCTCAGAAGAAGTTGTATCTAATGGTGACTGCTAACGGCTTAAACATCACTGTTCCTGCGCCACTCGTTCTGCGCGGCCACGATAACCTGGCCAACAACGTCAACATTGACTTGGGTAGCAGCGGTTCCAAGACTTATTCGGGAGCTGACGCCGCTGGGATTGAGCCTGCGCTTGCATCGATTGCGATAAGCGCTCATGACATGGGGACCGTCCAATCCGCGTATGCTGGGAAGGAGTCCACAATCAATTCCCCGAGGGTCGCAGTGTTGGATTTGCCGAATGACCCGCATCCGAGCGGCGTAAAACCTCCCTGGTTTCTAAGAACTGCGAATGAAGCTCGTGCCTTCGTTGCTGAGTCGGAAGCGCTCGCACGCTCTTGTGCCGCGCCCGGATCGCCCTGCACGATGAGAGGTTCGGTGGTGTCCTCGCTGAGTGGAGCAGCGGGCAGCGTCGCCTCACCGCAGTTTACCGTGGTAAAGGGCGACTGCAATTTGGACAGCGGGGCGGGCCTGTTGATTGTTACCGGAACTCTGACCATGAATGGGAACCCCAACTTCCGGGGATTGATTCTTGTGTTGGGCCAGGGAAGAGTTCTCAAAACAGGTGGTGGTAATGGAGACACTATGGGCGCGATGATGATTGCCAGATTCGGAGCTACCGGTGGTTTCCTGGAACCAACTTTTCTGGTCAATGGCGCGGGAAACTCGATTCATCAGTACGATTCCAGGGCTACCTTAAATGCGATGGTTATGTCAGGACCTAGCGTTCTCGGTATTGCGGAGAGATAAACAGAAGTTAAATCGGCGGGTTCGAAGGCGCGGATAGTTAATTGCTATTCGCGCCTTTTGCTTTCGCGTTCGGGCCTTCCCCATTTTGCCGTCGCCTTTTTCGATTGGCTCCTTTTGACGTTACCGAACAGATGCGGGGACGCGGGCCAGGAGCAAATCGACAATCGGCAATCGGCAATCGGCAATCACATGGAGAACTTGCTTGACAGCGGTCTACATAGCGGGAATGATGAATCTACTGGCGCCAGTACTCGAGTTGCGTCGGTCTACTTGTCGGTGACCTCCTGTAGCGCATGCCTGACATACTTCTCGTTGAAGACAAAGAAAGCCTACGCCGCGTTTTACGTTTGACTCTCGAAAACGCCGGCTACTCCGTTACGGAAGCAGCAGACGCGCGCATCGCCCTCAACGAAATCGCGAGCGCTCCTCATCGGATCGTGCTTACTGATTTGCGCATGCCCAACGGCTCTGGACTCGATGTCCTGCACGCGGCTCGTGCGGCGGACGCTGGTGTGCCGGTAATCGTGATGACGGCTTTTGGGTCAATCGATGAGGCCGTACAGGCGATGAAAGACGGTGCGCACGACTTCTTGCAAAAGCCTGTCGATTCCAATCACCTTCTCCTTTTGGTGGAACGCGCTTTGGAGCAGGCCCGCCTGCGCACCGAGAACATTCTGTTACGTGAGGAATGGTCACGCCGCTATGGGTTTCCTCGCATTCTCGGAGAATCAGAGGCGATCAAACGCACCGTCGCTGAGACCCAGCGCGTAGCCACAACCGAAACCAACGTTCTGTTGCTGGGTGAATCCGGCACTGGTAAGGAACTGTTTGCCCGCGCACTTCATCATCTTTCCAATCGTCGCGAAAAACCGTTCGTGGCAATTAACTGCGCAGCCATACCCGAGACACTTATCGAGAATGAATTGTTTGGTCATGAACGCGGCGCTTTTACCGGGGCCAACGATCGCCGGTTAGGAAAGTTTGAGCTGGCGGCGGGCGGAACAGTCTTTCTTGATGAGATTGGTGAACTCCCGCTCGCAGTTCAAGGCAAGCTGCTGCGAGCTATCGAAGAGAAGACCGTCGATCGCATCGGCGGAAAAGCACCTTTGCCGGTCGATGTCCGAGTCGTCGCCGCGACCAACAAAAATCTGAAAGCGGCTGTCGAAAAGGGTGAGTTTCGCGGTGATCTCTATTTCCGGTTAGCCGTGTTTCCGATTGAGATTCCGGCATTGCGCCAGCGTGATAATGATGTGTTGCTGATTGCCCGAGAATTCGCCGCTCAGCTCGGCAAAGAACTGCGGGGACGAGAAGCAACGCTCAGCGAGGATTCGCTTCGAGCATTACAAACGCACTACTGGCCCGGGAATGTTCGCGAACTTGAAAATGCAATCGAACGCGCCTGTATCCTGACTGATACGATGGTGCTGGAACCGAAGGATCTCGGCCTGGCTCAGCACAGCGGCGACGACTCGGCACAGTTACAGTCGCTTGATTTAAGTGGCAGCCTCTTTGAAGTGACCCAACGCGCGATCCGGTCTGTCGAGCGTCGTAAAATTCATGCCGCCCTGGCAGCCAACGACAACAATAAGACCCGCACGGCGGAGGATCTGGGTGTTAGTTATAAGACTCTCCTAACGAAACTTAAGGACTACGATCTCTGATCAGAGATGAAAGATTCTCCTGAACGTCAGCCACCTGACCTCTCTTCCGATCCTGAATCCATCGGTGTTCATCACGACGCTGGAGCAATCGCCGGGGAGACTCTGGAACCGGAGACGGCGGCTGCTTCGGCGCCAGACAGCGATCGACCCAGCAAAGCACAACCCGGCACTGCGCGTTCCGCTTTCTTTGTCGGTTCCGGCATCCTGATCAGTCGCATCGTCGGACTAATCCGCCAACGAATCTTCGCTCACTACTTCGGCACGTCCGCCGCGGGTGATGCTTTCAGCGCTGCTTTTCGCATTCCTAACTTCCTGCAGAATATCTTCGGAGAAGGCGCGCTCTCCGCTTCTTTCATTCCCGTCTACGCGAAACTTCTGGCAGCCGATGATGAAGCTGAGGCTTCGCGCGTCGCTAACGCCGTCCTGGGGTTGCTGGCATTAATTACTTCTTTGATCGTCCTGGTTGGCGTACTCACAACTCCCTATTTGATCGACCTCATCGCTCCGGGATTTTCCGGTGAGACGCGTGAACTGACAATCCGGCTCGTCAAAATTCTTTTTCCCGGTGCGGGCCTGCTCGTGCTCTCAGCTTGGTGCCTCGGAGTCCTCAACAGCCACCATCGCTTTTTTATTTCCTACACCGCACCTGTCGTTTGGAATCTCGCTATCATCGCCGCACTGATTATTTTTGGAAACGTGGGACAGTTTCCGCTCGCAGAGTACACGGCGTGGGGTTCGGTAATCGGCAGCGCCTTACAGTTTGGAATCCAACTCCCCACAGTCTTCAGCCTGGTTCAGCGGCTGCGGCCGGTGATCGATATCGCAAACTCTCAAGTGCGGACTGTAGTCAGAAACTTCTTTCCAGTTTTCATGAGCCGGGGCGTAATTCAGATCAGCGCCTTTGTGGATGCAATCCTTGCCAGCTTTTTACCGACAGGCGCCGTCGTGGCTCTTACCTACGCGCAGAGTCTCTACACATTACCGGTCAGTCTCTTTGGCATGTCGGTTTCCGCAGCTGAGCTGCCGGCAATGTCGCGGGCGATCGGTTCCGATGAAGAAGTGGCGCAGGTCTTGCGAACGCGACTCGACGCGGGATTAAAGCGCATCGCATTCTTTATCGTCCCATCAGCGATGGCTTTTCTCGCGTTGGGAGATGTGATCGCCGCAGTGCTCTATCAGACGGGACGGTTTACACACGATGCCGCAATCTATGTTTGGGCGATCCTTGCGGGCTCCAGCATCGGTTTACTGGCAGCGACCCTTGGCCGTCTCTACTCGTCAACGTATTACGCGCTTCGCGATACGCGCACTCCGTTGCTCTTCGCGATCATTCACGTCGCCCTCACGACAGTGCTTGGTTATCTCTGCGCCCTCCCCCTGCCCAGATATCTGGGCCTCGATCCGAAGTGGGGCGTTGTCGGTTTGACGGCCTCCGCAAGCATTGCGGCTTGGATAGAATTCGTCCTGCTGCGCCGGAGTCTTAACCGGCGCATCGGCCGCACGGGCTTGCCCCTTGGTTACCTGGCGAAATTGTGGCTCGGGGCAATTGTAGGAGCAGGGTTAGGCTGGCTCGTAAAAAGCCTACTAGGTCCTTTGCATCCGATTCCGCTCGCGGCCGTCGTGCTGAATGTTTTCGGCCTCACCTACTTTGGGGTGACGGCCCTGCTGGGTGTCTCGGAAGTCCGGCAACTGGTTGAGAGAGTTCTTCGAGTTTTGAAGGTTACCCGCTGATTTGCACGAAAAAGCCAACAAAGTCTAAGGCTTTACTGCTAAAAGTTTTTTCGAATTTTCTGGAGAACCCTATTTATTGGTCCTTTACTTGTAATATCCTGGACAAACGGGCTGGTAAGCGGCGGCGGGGTTGGCCGGCGGGCCTTAGCAGGAGCAGGAGCAGGAGCAGGAGCAGCGTGAGCTGCTTTTTTTGTGTTTGTAGACCGAGCCCGAGCGCCCAGCTTCCAAAAGCCAGCAGGAGCCGGGGCTTCACTGGGATTTGCGGCTTACCACACGGAAGGCGGTAGAGCCGAAAAGTCGCCCCCCCCATGCCCCGCCTTCTGCCTCCTGCCTCCTGCCTCCTGCCTCCTGCCTCCTGCTCCTGCCTCCGGCTGCTCCCTCTGGTATCATCGAAGCCGTGCAACCCGTTATTTCAGCAGCGCAAATGCGCGAGATTGATCGGCTTACGACGGCAGAATTTGACACGCCGTCGCTGCTTTTGATGGAGGCCGCTGCCGCCGCCAGTCTTCATGTCCTGGCGCAGAAATTTCCCAACAGTCTGGCAAGCAAAAAGGCCCTCATATTGTGCGGGCCCGGTAACAACGGTGGCGATGGCGCCGCTCTCGCTCGCGGCCTCGCTAATCTAGGCGTCCACACGGACTTGATTCTGTTTGGAAGAGCAGACGAAAGCAACGGCGAGGCGCGCACAAACTTTGAGATAGTGCGTCGGCTGGCGAGTTTCGAAGCCGGATCGACAACTACCCCCGCACCAATGAACTTTTTCGAGTGCACCACCCTCCACGAGTGGGAGAAGCTTGCCCAACCGCGAAAAGCTTACGACATCATCGTCGATGCCATCTTCGGGACGGGATTGACGCGGCCGCTTGCAGGGTTGTTCGTGCAAGTGGTTGAGCATCTGGAAATGATCAGAAACGCTCGAGTCCGCTCCGGCGCCCTGCGTCCTTTTGTTCTCTCCCTCGACATTCCCTCCGGACTAGACGCCGACCTTGCTAATCCGATTGGCGCTGCCGTTCACGCCGACCTTACTGTGACCTTTACCGCACCGAAGCCCGCGAACGTCTTGCCGCCCGCGTCACATCTTGGCGGACAGCTACAGGTCGTAAACATCGGATCCCCAGTTTCGCTTATCGAAGCCGCCCATACCGACTTGTTTTTGACGGAAGCGGGCGATGCGCGCGATTGGCTTGTGAGAACCCGTTACACGGCAGACTCATACAAGAACATTCACGGACACGCACTAATCTTCGCCGGGTCGCGTGGCTACACCGGCGCAGCAGCCCTTTGCGCGAATGCGGCAATGCGTTCGGGGGCGGGACTGGTTACCGTCGGCTCTCCGGCTTCAGCGCAGTCCGCTGTCGCGGCAGTCGTCATGCCGGAAGTTATGACCACCGCGCTAGCGGAAACAGATCGTGGCGCCGTAAGTGATGAGGCGATCGAGCACGCCAGAAGTTTGGCAGCCAAAGCCAACGTCGTGGCCATTGGGCCCGGACTTTCTACGTCAGACGAACGCACATGCAACTTTGTCAGGGCGGTGGTCGCCGAACGAGTAACGCCGGTCGTCATCGACGCAGACGGATTGAACTGCCTCGCACCCTGGCCTCAATCAATCCGCGGCTCTCGCGATTGTCCAATCGTTCTCACACCCCATCAGGGAGAGATGCTGCGGCTGCTGGGAACCAATGACAAAACGGCCTTGGTTGATCGGGTTTCAGCAGCGCGGGAGTTCGCCCGCGCGCACGACCTGATTTTGGTTTTGAAAGGCTCGCGGAGCATTGTGGCGGCGCCTGACGGTCGCGTCTTTGTTAATCAGACTGGCAACGCCGGACTGGGCACAGCAGGAGCCGGGGATACTCTGACAGGCATCATCGCTGGCTTTTTGGCACAAGCCTACGGCAC
>JBPCMI010000215.1:0-16511 GCA_051002415.1 Pyrinomonadaceae bacterium | reverse complement strand
CGTGGTGTAGTAGTCGCGATGCTTCAACAAGAGCCACTGTCGCTCCCTCGTTCTTACAAGCACCCAAGACCCTTTCAACTTCTTACCGTTAAGGGAAAACTTTAACTCTCCTTTGCGGAGCGCTTCGGAAACATTTGTCGTCTCCTCTGGTGTGTAGGTGCCGTAATCCCAAACCATGACGGTGCCACCGCCGTATTCGCCTTCCGGAATCACACCTTCAAACTTGGCGTAATCAACCGGGTGATCCTCCACCTGCATCGCAAGTCGCTTCACTTTGGGATCCAGCGACGGACCTTTCGGAACCGCCCAGGACTTTAGTACGCCGTCAGCTTCAAGGCGGAAGTCATAGTGAAGAGCAGTTGCCCGGTGCTTTTGAATCACAAACATTCTGCCGGACTTGGTGCGTTTGGTTTCGGGACCGGGCTCCGGTGTCTTATCGAACTTACGTTTCTTTTTATATTCAGTGAGCGCCATCTGGCTCCAATCATTAACTGCAGATATTAACCCGGCTTAAAGCGATCCTTTAGCTAGAGTTTAGGTTCAGGTGGCAACAGCAGCGAACGTTTCTACGCTGGCAGCAGGGGATTCGCTTGGATCAGCAAAGAGTTCGTTCTGAATCGGATCGAGCCCAAGTACTTCCCGCACGCGCGCGAAACTGCGCCGGTGAATCGGTAGCGCACCCAACTCTTTGAGAGCCCGACAGTGTTCGGGCGTGGGATAACCTTTGTGTGAGGCGAAGCCATATCCCGCATACATGCTGTCCATCTCCATCATGTGTGCATCGCGAGTCGTCTTGGCGATGATTGATGCCGCGGCAATGCTCGCAGACAAAGCATCGCCGCGAATGATTCCGCGCTGCGGAGAAGGACAATTCGGAATGCGGCGCGCGTCAACTAAAACAAAATCGGGCACACAAGTGAGTCCCTGAAACGCCCGCTGCATCGCCAGCAATCCCGCGTGATAGATATTGATTTGATCGATCTCTTCGACTTCTGCAAAACCAAATGACCAGCAGAGCGCATCGCGCTTAATGATTTGCGCAAGCTCAGTGCGCATCTCCGGATCGAGAATCTTCTTTGAATCGTTCAGGCCGCGGAGCTTGTAGTGCTGGGGCAAAATCACCGCGCCGGCGACAACCGGACCGGCAAGTGGCGCCATTCCGGCCTCGTCAACCCCAGCGACCAGGGAATAGCCATCTTTCCAAAGCTCAATCTCAAAACGCAGCAGCGAGTGCAGCCTTTGGCCTTCTGAGCGATTACTCCGGCGACGTTCGCGAATTCTTTTCGCGAGTTGCTGCGCCCCATGTCGTGTATCAGCTTCCAGAGCCTCAACTAATCCCTGAGGTACCCGCCGTCCGCGATCGATGAAGATATTTCTTAACTCGGGAATAGATTTATTCAGAAGATCGGCAAGAGAAGGCATGATGATCGTAATTCTTTGTTTCGATAGTGCCTGGGTCTTTGTAACGCAAACTGTTGGTTTGCATGCGCCTTGACTGCCATTCATTCGGCGCAAACTAACAGTTTGCGTTACAAATTAGGTCACTACCCTTTGTTGGTAATGGTCAGAATTGCGTCGAGCGAATGCTATTCTAAATTGAAAAAAGAAATTGCGCGAGATTCGTTTTTAAAAAAGTGTTTTCGGATCTTCTCCCAGAGAGAGACTGATGAATTCATCTCCCGTCGACCAGCAAAACGATCACCACTTCCGTCTTCTCGGTTTCCTGCCACTGATTTTCTTTTTTGCTCAGGCTTTCCATTACTGGCGCATCAATGAGCTTGGCAACATGATCTGGATGTGCAACATCGGAAATTTGTTGTTAGCGTTCGGTCTCTTTCTGCAGCGGCCGCTGCTCGTTCGCGTCGCAGTGCTTTGGATGATGCCGGGCTTGATAGTTTGGTTCATCTACGTAGTGCTGGCCTGGGGCATCTTTCTTTCATCGACCCTCGCGCATGTGGGCGGTTTTGCAGTGGGGATGTTTGCGCTGTGGCGGGTGCGAATGGATCGAGTGTCGTGGCTCTATGCCCTCGCGTGGTACTTCATCGTGCAATTGGTTTCACGCCTGTTTACCAGGGCGGCATTAAACGTAAATGTCGCGCACGCCGTCGATCCGGCCTGGCAACAGAGCTTCAACTCTTACTGGAAGTTTTGGCTAATGCTATTGCTAATCGCGATCGCGCTACTGGGCGCGCAGAATTTGTTCTTATACAAACTCTGGCCTGAAAAGGAAGCTGACGTGATGACTTAGGCTTGTAACCAGCGTCCGGTCCTAAGCATATCGGCATGAGGGACTGGCATGAACCTCTTCGAAGGTTCTTTAACTGTCGGCGTCGCGACAACTAATGTTTTGCGAGAAGCTGATAGAGCTTGGCGCAGAGATCCGGGGAGTCGGTGGGGTTTGATAAATGTGATCCTGACGCCGCTGTCTAGCGCGGCCGGGGTCTTCACCTCGAAGTCACGGATCTCCTTGCAAAGATCTAAAGCCAGAGCCAACCGGTAACCACAGATCGAGCAGGTAAAGATCGAACTTTCGATCGGAGGCCGGCCAGGATGCCAGGAAGCCCTAATAGTTAAAGTTAGGCCGGGACCGTCAAGATGTTCTGTCGAAGGAAGGATTAACAGTCTCGGCCCTTTACGTAACAGGCGCCACACTTGAACCCAAACATATAGCCGTCAGTATGTTAGCGTACCAACTCAAAAGTAAAACTCTAAGCCCAATTTGGGGTGTGGCCATGCTTAACAATGCTCTGCTTGAGAACCTCAGGAAGCCTTTGCAGATAAACTCCTTTTCAACACCGAGACTAGATCGATCACCTCTCCCGTAGCGGGCGCTTCGCTTTCTACCTCGACCTCAACAATGTTCTTACGGTTCGATTTTTTCTTTTTGACCAGGTTCAGGAGCTTCTCACTCTGCTCGTCTGCGAGTTTTGAAGTGGCAAACTGCTTTTTAGTTCGGGCACTAATCAACTTCTCAAACTTCCGCACGCTAGCCGCGGGGACTTTTTGCTTCTTGGGGAGCTCTACATCGCTTGGTGTGCGTAATTCGTCCGCAAACCTCATTAGCTCGGCGCGCAGGATTCCATTGTCGGAAAAGATTGCTACTAAATACTCTTTGCCTCGCATGACAAAAGTTGCGACTCCGGCCTGACCGCTCCGTTTCATGGTTTCAGCCAGTAGCTTGTAAGCCTTTTGCGCGTTGGCCCCGGGTGTGAGGAAGTAGCCGCGCTCGAAATAGATCGGAGGAATTGAGTCCTCCGGAACAAACAACTTGAGATCGATGTCTCGAGTTTTCTCGGGCGCTAATCGTTCGAGCTCTTCATCAGTGACAATTACGTACTTATCTTTTTCGATTTCGTAACCGCGCAGCAGTTCGTCTGCATCCAGATCCTTTTCCGTTTTCTGCGAGTAGTACTTGCGCGCTAGAGGTTGGCCATCCGGTCCCAGCATGCGCAAAGCCGTGCGCGTCGATCTAGTGGCCGGAAACAAATCAACCGGAACGCTCACCAGACCGAACGTCAACGTACCAGACCAGAAGGGACGTCCCACTGACTGCTGCTCATCATCGAGAGCTTCGTTTCTTTGAGATTTCTTAGGCAGCGCGTTTCTCCTTCTTTAGAGCTGCAAGACTCTTCTCGAGCACACTGTCGAGAGATCCCGCTTTGCGTTTTGTTTTCACAGTACTTTGGGAGCGACTAGTCGGCGAAGGAAATCATTACGACTGGTCGTGGAGTGATCAACGTCTTTCGAGGCTCCGCGAGCTCGGCATCACTCCAGTTGTGGGTTTGCTTCATCATGGTAGCGGACCACGTGATACCAGCCTTCTGGATCCGCAGTTTGACGAAAAGTTTAAAGACTTTGCGGTCTCAGTCGCCACGCGCTACCCCTGGGTCGACCACTACACCCCAATTAACGAGCCTCTAACGACAGCCCGATTCAGTTGTCTCTATGGACATTGGTATCCGCATAGACGTGATCCCAAAGACTTCGCCATAGCGCTGCTCAACCAGTGTCGAGCCATAGTGATCGCAATGAGGGCGATTCGCGAGGTGAATCCGCGCGCTCAGCTAATACAAACTGAAGACCTGGGTAAAGTCTTCAGCACGCAAACCCTCGCTTATCAGGCGGGCTTCGAAAATGAGCGGCGCTGGCTAACGTTTGATCTGCTGTGTGGACGGGTGAAGCCGAAGACGTCCATGTGGAAATATTTCATTTGGCTTGGCATTGAAGAGAAGCAGCTGCGTTACTTCCTTGCTCATCCGCTGCCTCCAAATGTCCTGGGAATAAATTATTACATCACCAGCGAGCGATTTCTTGACGAGCGGCTAATCAGGTATCCCGTGGAGACCCACGGAGGAAATGGCCGACATTACTACGCCGATGTAGAGGCCGTCAGAGTTTGTTCGCAGGGAATGAGTGGGCCGAAATCCATCCTCAAAGAAACGTGGGACCGTTACCAATTGCCGTTAGCGGTTACTGAAGCGCATCTCGGTTGTAGCCGCGAAGAGCAGTTACGCTGGGTCGACGAGGTGTGGGACAGCGCTGCTCAAGCGTTAGAAGCAGGCGTCGATGTGCGGGCCGTTACCGCCTGGTCTGCGTTTGGATCGTTCAACTGGAACAACCTGCTGACCACCGATCAGGGTTCCTATGAACCGGGTTTATTTGACTTGCGCGCTCCCGGGCCGCGTCCAACGGCACTCTCGCAGATGGTAAGCGCATTGGCCACAGGAGCAGAGTTCAAGCATCCGGCTTTGGATTCAGTCGGCTGGTGGCATCGCCTCGATCGCTTCACTTATCCACCGGTAACACCGCGGGCATCGTCAGTAGCAACAAGCTTGCGGCACGTGACCGCACGCAGTCCGGAGAATCGATCTCTGTTGATTACCGGAGGAGCAGGGACGCTGGGACGGGCTTTGCGATTATTTGTGAGAAGCGCGGAATAGACTATAACTTGCTTTCGCGAGTCGATTTGGATATTGCCGATCCCGCCGCCGTAACTAATGCGATCGATTTTTACAAACCGTGGGGTATTGTTAACGCCGCCGGATACGTGCGCGTTGATGATGCCGAGAGCGAGATCGATAAATGCAGACGCGACAATGTTGATGGACCTTGCAATCTCGCTTATGAATGTGCAAGGCGTAATCTACCCCTTGTCACATTCTCGTCGGATCTGGTCTTCATGGCCTGAAGCGGTCGGCTTATGTTGAGAGTAATCCCACGTCGCCGCTTAATGTGTACGGTCAGAGCAAAGCTGAAGCTGAGACGTTAGTACTCAAAGCGCATCCGGCTGCGCTGGTAATCAGAACGATTTGCTTTTTTGGCCCGTGGGATCAGTTCTGTTTCCCTTATTCGGTGCTTAAGACGCTGGCTGCGGGACGTGTCTTCCGGGCGGCAACCGACCAATTTATTTCGCCAACTTACGTGCCCGATCTCGTCAACGCCACGCTAGACCTTTTAATGGACGGCGAAGCTGGAATTTGGCATCTCGCCAATTCTGGATCACTCACTTGGGAAGAGCTTGCTTTGGAAATAGCTCAACGGGCCGGTTCTGCACATCATCTCGTACACGGTGTTCCGTCAAGCGCGCTTGGATTACCGGCCGTCCGCCCGGCGTTTAGCGCTTTAGCAAGCGAGCGTGCCCAGATAATGCCAACCCTGGAGCATGCACTCGATCATTATTTCCATGACACCAGACGGGAGTATGCAACCCGAAATCTTATTTCGAGTAAGCGCTGAGGAAATCTGATGAACGTTCTTGTAACAGGTGGCGCCGGATACATTGGCAGCGTGGTGGTTGAAGAACTATTGCGCGACGAGCACGAAGTCACCGTTTACGACAATCTCTCTAAAGGACATCGTGCGGCGGTAGCGCCAGAAGCCGAATTCATTCAGGCCGATTTACAAGATCGCGAGCGCTTGAGGACCGCTTTCCGGCAACGTAATGTTGAGGCGGTAATTCATATGGCTGCGGCATCGCTTGTCGGCGAATCCGTGGAACATCCGGCCAGCTATTATGAGAACAATGTTTTAGCCGGTCTGTCGTTGCTCGATGCGATGCGAGAAGAAAAAGTGACAAGGCTGGTCTTTTCTTCCACAGCGGCGGTCTACGGCGAGCCTGAGAAACAGCCTATCGAAGAAACTGATCCTACGTCTCCCACAAATCCCTACGGCGAAACCAAACTCGCGTTTGAGCAAGCGCTGAGCTGGTATAGCGACGTGTACGATCTTCGGTACACGACCTTACGCTATTTCAACGCTGCTGGAGCCACGTCGCGCTGCGGCGAATGGCACTCACCTGAATCTCATCTGATTCCAATTGTGCTGCAGGCAGCCGCCGGCACGCGACCCAGCGTGGAACTATATGGTGACGATTACCCGACCCCGGATGGGACCTGTGTCCGCGACTACATTCACATAGTCGATCTGGCGCGCGCTCATATTCTGGCGCTGCAGAGTCCGCGTAATGCAATCTACAATCTTGGGTGCGGCACGGGGTATTCAGTTAAAGAAGTGATTGATTGCGCGGAAAAAATTACGGGCCGGTCGATTCCGGTTAAGGTCACTAAACGACGTGCTGGAGATCCTCCAACTCTAATTGCGAGCTCGGAGGCGATCAAACGCGACCTTGCCTGGTCGCCGAAATTTCAGGATTTAGAAGTGATCATTGATTCGGCTTGGGCGTGGCTTGAGGCTCATCCTTATGGCTATAGCCGGCCGGCTGCTTCGTCAGTGGCTTTGGATTCATGAATCAAGGGGGAGAGGCTGGGAAATGAGTCTGAGAGAGCAAGGCATTTACCGTTTGCCCAATGGACGAGAGCTCGTGGTACGGGGACAGACTAGTAGTGGTAATGAGTTACGCTTAAGTGGCTGGGGTCACTTTGAGGCGAGCGAATACTTAGTGAATGACACCGGTCGTATTCTGGCCCAGGGAAAGCTGACGGCTTGGGATATTAAAAAATTGACGGACACGGGACGAACCACGCAGGACTTTGGGACTTAAGACTTCGACAGAAAAAGCGATAGACCAGATACGCGAGGACGAATTGCGTGTGCGGCGTACTACGCTTTCGAGAATTGTTCGACGAGGAAGACCCGCGTCGCGAAGTCTACGAACTGAATCCTGTTACTCGCGGCTGACTCTAGTAGCGATTTCATTCAAGAATTGTGTGATTCATGACATAGAATCCGCACATTAGCTAAGTACATTGCCAGCAACGAGCAAGGGTGGTAAAAACAGTGTGGCGGGCCGTTACTAACGGCTCGCCTTACTTCATCGGGCGTTCAATTAAGTTCAGTTTCAGCTCTCCAATCTGACGTCGGTTCAGACGCAGCATTCCCTGGTTTCTCTGAGATGAAATTCGGATCCTGGCGCTACGTAGGTTTAGCCGGCATCGTTACCGCCGCCTACTTTCTAGCTGCCGAGCTCGGACTCTCAGTAGCTTCCGTTCATACGAACGTCTCGCCTGTTTGGCCGCCGACGGGTATCGGAATTGCCACGCTATTAATCTTTGGCCGCCGGCTCTGGCCCGCGATATTGATTGGGGCGTTCCTTGCGAATCTTAGGAC
Source organism: Pyrinomonadaceae bacterium (assembly GCA_051002415.1). GTDB lineage: Bacteria > Acidobacteriota > Blastocatellia > Pyrinomonadales > Pyrinomonadaceae > PSRF01. The sequence goes on along the minus strand of JBPCMI010000215.1, from coordinate 8,945 downwards.
CGATGTGTCAGCTCCAGTGGCACTGGGGATTGCGGGCGGTAACACGCTCGAAGCAGTTGCCGCTTCCTCCCTGCTTACCTATCGATCTCACCTTGATTCCTTCAGCTCGATTCGTAATGTGCTCAAGTTTATTCTGTTTGCTGTTGTCGTCAGTCCGATCATCAGTGCGACCATTGGCAACATCAGTCTCTGCATCGGCGGTGAAGCGCAATGGGCTGACTTTGGCAGACTCTGGCTGACCTGGTGGCTGGGCGACGGCTTTGGCGCTTTGATTGTGGCGCCCTTCCTGCTCGCGTGGGATCTTAATTGGAAGCGACACGCATCATCAACGGCTGTCATCGAAGCTGCGGTCTTGTTAACGGGTTTGTTTATCGTCTCGAGCGTTGCGTTTGCCGGTTGGATTCCCGGCGCGGACAAACGGTACCCAATCGCGCATCTAACCTGGCCTTTTCTTGTTTGGGCGGCGCTACGACTGGATCAACGGATTGTCACGGCAGCTACGTTGCTTTTGTCGGCAGTGGCTGTTTGGGGCACCGCCCAGGGCTACGGCTCGTTCGTCCGTGGGAGCCCGAATGAATCACTGTTGTTGCTGCAGCTGTTCATTGGTTCGACAGCACTGCTCACCTATTTGCTTTACGCCGCTATGCGTGAACGCACGACTGCGCAAAAAGAAAAGTTGGATCTTGCTGCTGCTGTCGCCATCGAGCGAAAGCGTGTCGAAGACATCGTGGCACATGTTCCGGGCGTCGTGTGGGAGGCTTGGGGCGAGCCCGTGGCAGACACCCAGCGCATTGATTTTGTCAGCAACTATGTCGAGAAGATGCTTGGCTACAGCGTGGAAGAGTGGCTCTCAACTCCAAACTTTTGGCGCACGATAGTCCACGAAGAAGATCGTGAAGCTGCGGGACAGGAAGCAGCACGCTCCTTTGCCTCTGGCAAGGGAGGCGTAAATCGGTTTCGTTGGATCACTAAAGACGGGCGGGAAGTTTGGGTTGAATCCAAGTCAGTGGTTGTTTGCGATGAGATGGGGAAACCAGTGGCGATGCGCGGCGTCACGATGGACATTACCGACACCATCAAGGCGCAAGAAGAGCGGACGAAGTTGTTGGAGTCTGAGCGGGAGGCACGTAGTCAGGCTGAACAGGCGAACCGCTTAAAAGACGAATTTCTTGCGACCATATCTCACGAGCTGCGGACGCCACTCAATGCGATTGTCGGTTGGGCCAGATTGCTGCGATCCGGGCAACTTGATTCCAGCAACCTGGCGCATGCTTATGAAGTGATCGAGCGAAACGCCTGGTCTCAGAAGCAAATCATCGAAGACATGCTTGACGTGTCGCGCATCATTACCGGCAAGTTGCGAATTGGACTAGTGCCGCTCGAGCTGGTCCCACTTGTTCAGGCGGCGATGGACGTCGTGCGGCCGGCAGCCGAGGCCAAGGAGATCGTGTTTAAAAGCCAGTTCGACGGGTCGGAGCTGTTAGTCAGCGGTGATGCCGAACGCTTGCAGCAAGTGATTTGGAATCTCCTTTCTAACGCCGTCAAATTTACTCCGAACGGCGGCGTCGTGGAGATCATTGTCAAACGAAAGAACGACTCGGCGCAGGTTGAAGTGCGTGACGATGGTCCGGGGATACCCGTAGACTTTCTGCCGCACGTCTTCGAAAGATTTAGCCAGGCAGACAGCTCAAGCACGCGCCGGCACGGCGGATTAGGATTGGGATTGGCGATCACGAGGCACTTGGTAGAACTGCACGGCGGCGTGGTCAAAGCAGAAAACAGAGAGGACGGCAACGGCGCCGTCCTCACAGTTATCCTTCCGGCTTATTAAGGTTTAATCGTTGGTTAGCTTTCTTCGCAACACCGGTGTCTGCGCCGTGTTGACCCTGCCGTCCTGCTCAAATACGTAACTGTCGCGAGAACGCACCGCCAGATTGGGTTGGTTGACGCGCACGCGAACCTGCCGGCGGTCGCCCTTATGAGGTGGTCGAATCGGATAGTAGCCGAGACTGTATTGCCGTCGCAGTTCCTCAGCGATGTTGCGGAACGCATAGGAAAGATTACTGGTGTTGTCGGCCTGGTACTGCCGTGCTCCAGTCTTCTCCGCCAGCTCACGAAGGTATCGACTCGCGCGCTCGTAGTCGCCGCGATTTGAACCAACACCACCTCCACCCCCACCACCGCCGCCTGAGCCGCCGCTGCGCCCCCCGAAGATGTCGATCACGATATCGATCGGAGAAGTCGAGCGCTTACTGCCGGGCCAACTCCCACCACCGCCACCACCGCCAACATCACGAAAAGTGTCGTACTGCACCGGATAGATCAGCGCATCAAGTTCCTCTGCATCTCGAACGTTGCTGGCATAGGAAGAGTGGCGGCTGGCGGTGTCTACGCCGTCGGTGAAGAGCACTACTGCCTTCCGTCCATCCACCTGACTGAGCTGCTGATTGATAACAAGATCGACTGCGTCGTACAGCCGCGTGCCACTTCCCGTTCGGGTGCGGCGGATGGCGTCCCGCATCCTGTTACGGTCGTTAGTGAAATCCGACAAAACCCGAATATCGTCATCGAAGGAAACGATCATGACTCGATCATCCGCGCGCAGCTGGTTCACAAAAGTAATTGCTGCGTCTTGAATTTCTTCGATCTTGAAACGCGTGGAGCCACTGGTGTCCAGCACCAGGACGACGGAAAACGGCTTATCAACTGATGTGAAGAACGCGACCTGTTGTTCGACTCCGTCTTCCCAAAGGCGAAAGTCTGCCTTCGTTAGGTTAGGAACGTAGCGACCATTACGATCGGTGACGCTGACCGGCAGAGTCACAAGCGTGGTATCGACTTTAATGACATCGCCCGCCTCAACTTCTTCCGGGCCGCTTTCTTGAGTTGTTTGACTAGTGCGCGTTTGATCACCAGCACTGCTTACGCCGCCGAGGACGGGCGGTCGATTTGTGGTGGAACTACTGGGCGCTGAAACTGGCGGATTCTGCCCCACTCGTCGTGGGCGTGATTGCGCGTTCGCGACAAAAGTTGAAAGCGAAAACAGGGAGAGGAGCACCAAAATCGCAAAACTTTTTTTCATTGATCGAAGCTCCTTCATTGCCACAGCAAAAGGCTGCGGCAACAACGTTGGATGCCCGTTGCCAGAAATAGATGCTTAGTCGCTTACCTGGATGGGAAAAGGGAGAGCAGGCCGACAGGAGAAAGATAACGCCGCACCCTCGGCATGGCAAGCATTGCCTGTCAGAAATGAGGGAAATCTTGATTAACGCGAGACTTGAGACGAGGATAACGCGTTCCAGATAAAGGGAAATGTGCCCCAAGTTTGACCGCGATGCTGAGGGCGGAAGGCAAAAAGAATTATCTGCCCCTTACCAACTTGCACCTGCGCCAGGGCGATCTTGCCTCTCAGCTTACTCTCGCCCAATAGCCATCCCGAACGTAAGACATTCTCTTTCGCGTAACGCGCGACGACGCGCACCATAGCGGCGGTTTGGCCTTCGACTATCTCAAACGCGGAGCTGTTAATGAAGTAGGCGTCGGTATTAGGTTTTAAGCCGCGTGCCAGAGGCTGGGAGCTATCAACGTCCAAAGCCACGACAGAACCTGGACAATAAAACTCGGAGTTCTTCATGCCCTCGAGCGCGTTGCGCAGCGGCAAGTTGAATTGCTTGATGGCGACTTCGCAGGAAGCATCAAAACAAACAAGTGTGCCGCCGTCTGCAACGAAGGCTTTAAGTCTGGCTACTCCCGCGTCACCGATCCCGCCAGCAAATTCCGGCGGACAAGGATTGGTGAAATCGCCTTCAAGTAGTTCGCGAGCACGCTGGGAAGGTAAGACGATCACGTCGTACTTCGCCGGCAGATCTTGCTGTTGCACGTCGCCGTTGGTCACCGACGCGAAAGGTACATTGTGAGTATCAAAGACAAAGCGGGTCCATCCTTCGTCCATGTTCGCAGTCCACGGTTTGTAGAGCGCAATACGAACAGGGCTCTTCAGAGGATTTGCTATGGGGGAGTCCGCGGTTGTCTTCAGCGGTAACGCCAAATCTTTGCGGACCTCATTAGGATCGTGCAGCAAGCTTAGGCGCCGTTCAGTTTGAGTTTCTTGAATAGCCATTACGGCTTCAGCTGCAACACCCATTTGCATCGGCAACGTCCACCCAGCCACATCGTAAGGCTGTTCGACCTCGCCCGAACTCTCAATTCGGTTCGGATAGATTTGCGGCTCGAACAATGCCAACACATTTTGTCGCTGAGGCTGATTAAGAAAGATGATGTAACTGCCAAGGGGCACCTCGTGCATGCCGGTCGTGTGGTTCATGATGCTGCGATAAGTACCGATCTTCTCAGCGCTAGAGTTTGTTCGCTGCAAAACTTGAGGACCGAACGTGGCGTGCAGTTCGCGATCGAGCCGGTAAACTTCCACGCCCTGGCTGATTAAGGCATCCAGCAGTTTCGCCACTGCTTCATCAAGACCTTGACCGGCCTGGACAAGATAGGCGACCGGATCGTTTGGGGCTCCTGCAGTCGTCGCCGTCCGTCCCAGCTCAAAAAAATTTCTCAGATACTCGGCGCGAAATTTTGCTGCGAGCGAAAGAACTGCCCGAGAAGAAATCATTTCGATATTCATGATGTCGCGGGCGCGCCATTCGCCACCCGGCCAGGGATCGGGAAAGTTTGTGCTGGCCTCGAGGGGATTGCGCAATCCTCGCCGGCTCGTCGATCGCTTTAATTGATCAACGGTCACCGTCGTTGGAGTCATTAACTTCGCGCTGGCGGCTTCCGAAAGGATTCCGATTGAGTTGTGATAGTAAGGAGCCGTGCGAAAGCCACCGTGCCACCAGGTGTCGTAAGTCGAATTAGTCACCACGCCCTTGATCCCGGCTGCCTGCAGATCAGCAGCGATCTTGTGCCCGATTAATCCAACTTGCCGTAGCAGCAAAGGGGGAATGTTTGGATTCGCCGGATCGTAAAACGGTGGAATAAAGAACCGCGAACCGTTAGGTCCTTGTTGATGGATGTCGTAAACGATCTGCGGAAACCACTCTTGCCAAAACAAGCGCGAGATTGCTCGAGTCTCCTGTAAATCCAACATGAACCAATCGCGATTGTCGTCATGACCGGCATAGTGATGATAGAGCTCAGGTGGTTCCTGTCCTTCGTATTTCGTGCCCAATGTTTTTCGATACCAGTTCGCGACGATGTCGATGCCGTCAGGATTAGCGGAAGGAATCAAAATCAGGATCGTGTTCCGCAGGATCTCGCGAGTAGCTTGATCCTCAGCTGAAGCCAGCTCGTAAGCGAGCTGCATGGACATTTGCGAAGCAACAATCTCAGTTGAATGAATCGAACAGGAAATCGCGACTACCACCTTTCCGCTGTTAATTAGCGCATCCCTCACTGCTGTGAGGCGAACTGTCCTGGGGTCGGCGAGCCGCCGCTGAATTTCCTGATACTTATTAAGCGCTAGAATGTTTTCGCGGGCGCTGATAAAGGCGGCGATCAACGGGCGACGTAAAGTTGTTTGCCCGATGTTCTTGACTAATACTCGATCCGAAGCCTTGTCCAATCGCGCAAAATAGTCTGTAATCTGTCGCCAATCAGCGATGGTCCGATCATCTCCCGGTGTAAAACCCAGCAGCGAACGTGGTGTGGGTATTCCAACTCTGGAAAGACCGCGCGTGGATCTTTGTGCATACGTCGACGCAGAGCTGGGCAGCAGCAACGCAGTCAGCCAGACGACTGCTAAGAGATGCTCAAATAGGCCGCGTCTAGTTGGTCTAGTTTGTCGCAGTGAGTTTTGTAACTCCGGAGCTTAAATTTGAGCGAGTCTAACACAGTTCAGAACTTCCAATCCGGCAGCCGTTTGCTCTATTGGTGGTCGTTATTTGTAGCCGGCGCGCTCCTTCTAATCTTAGGAACTCCCATACTCCTGGTCGCCTGGCTCGTTTCTAAACCATACCTTGTTTACCCCTGGGCAATCTTCGGTGGACGTAATTGGCTTCGCTTAAGCGGCATGCAGGTATCAGTCAAAGGCAGCGAGCGTCTCGATCCAAAACAAACCTACGTTTTCATCTCGAACCACCGCTCGTACCTCGACACCGCTACTCTTTTCATTTCCACTGGAAGGCGCCTGGGCCTGCTGGCGAAGAAGGAGTTATTGAAGGTGCCGATTCTCGGAGTAGGGATGGGCTTCGTTAACATAATGGCGATCGACCGTTCGAACAGTGAACGCGCGCGCGACACTGTGGCCAGCGCCACAGCCAGAATTCGCTCGGGGATTTCCTTTGGAGTATTTGCCGAAGGGACGAGGGCCAAACCGGGGGAGTTTCTGCCTTTCAAGAAAGGCGCTTTTTACATGGCGGTAGCAGCCGGGGTTCCCATCGTGCCGGTAGCCGTCAAAAACACCGACGTGCTAATGGGTAAGGGAACTGGCCGGGCCCGGCCTGGGAAAATCGAAATGGTAATGTTGGCGCCGGTTCCCACAACCGGAATTTCATCGGATGAAGATGTGCAGCAGCTCGTTGAGAAGGTCCACGCTCTGGTCGGACGTGAACTAGGCGCGCTGGAGGCGTAACTCGACCCACTATGGCTTCGGTGTTGGAGTTGGCGTTGGGGCCGGCGGCTTAGCGCGCTCATTCTGTAGTTCGCTGCCAGTCTCAACATCAACTACCTTCACATCAGCCCGTGCCGGAGCGAAGTCGCTATACCTCACTTGCATGCGGATATGTAGCGTCTCGCCGCTGGGAGAGAGGAGTTCCTCGTCAGCGTAGGAGTAAGTCGGAAACCAGAACTTGCCATTAAATTGTTCCCGATAAGTTTCGACCGCCGGGAACTTGTTAATCTTGGTTTCAGGGACACCCTTTCCCTTGGTCTTCACAATTTGGAGTTCCTGATCGTCGACCCAGATGCGGCCGCTAAACAAGCGCTCCTTAGTTTTCTTGGGATCGGGAATGACCTTGGGAGTGACGTCGAAGACGTACAAATTCAACTCGTCGATTTTTTCTTTGCCGGAATATTTAATGTTGTATCTGTCAATTTTCGCAGGCTCGAGAGCAAAAGGATTTATTCCACCCAGATCGTCAAGATCCTCAGTGGTCACGCCGCCAAATGAAGGCATGGGAAAAAAACTGATCTTTTCGAAACGATTGCCTTGATCGTCGAAAGTGAAGGAAGAGACGCGATGATACTCCCCGATCACCTGGCCTCCCATGCCGAGGCTCTGAATAACGGCGTCGCGCTTGAACGAATATAGGGTCAGGGCCTGCCGAAACTGCGCTTCCTTGGCGGTGAACGCAGCCACAATCCGATTAATCTCCGCTTGGCTTAATTCGCCACCGGCGGTTTGTGCCAAAGCAAAAGGGGCGGCCAGAATCGAAGTAAACAAGGCGATTAGCAGAACAAAAACTCTTCGAAAATTCGTCTTTCTCATTTTCTAGTCCCAGAATCTAAGAGATTAACAACGGACGTCCGGACCTGATAAACACCAACCTCAGATGCCCTCACAGCAGCCGCTGTTGCCAGCATCCGGGCGGCGCAATAGGTAATGATTCCGTTCCGGCGTTTTTGTTTGCAAAACTCCTTGCAGCTAGTGTAAAGTGCGAGCCAGTGAATAGGTTATCCGCAGCCGTGTCCAGTGGGCGTCAATAAACTATTGACGGACATCCTCAGCGAACGGGATAGCCTTGAGGATAAAGACGAAATCTTAAGTCCTCACGTCGGTAAACGGCTACGTCACTAATTCCGGTGAACCGATACGGCGCGCAAGCGTAGTGGCAAACCGGCACCCGAATTTCCATTCGGGAGGGGCGTAAGTTCAAGTTTCGGGAGGAGCTTGATCTTGCCAGACCGACGATGTGCGTGGCGACTTTCCCGCTCCTTCTGGGCGGAGCGGGGAGAAAGGTCGTCACGCACACCCCAGCATCTGCACTTCTGCTTTACTAATCAACAAATTCAACTGCAGTGCGATTGGGAATGATGCCGCGTTCGAAGCCTTCATCCAGCAAGCGCTGGACTGCGGTGCGGCCGCGCTCAGTGTAGTCAAGTGTAAGGTCGTTGACCCACATCGCTACGAACCGATCGGCGAGCTCAATATCCATGTCTCGGGCGAATTGCATTGCATACTGCAAAGCATCATCGCGATTGTCGAGTGAGTATTGGATGCTTTCGCGAAGGAGTCGAGACACTTCCTTCATCGTGGCGCTTCCCAAATCGCGGCGAATCACATTGCCGCCCATTGGCAAGGGCAAACCAGTCTTCTCGTGCCACCACTCACCTAAGTCGAGCACCTTGTGAAGCCCGATTGATTCGTAGAAAAGTTGGCCTTCGTGTATCAACAACCCGGCATCGCAGCGCTTGCTTTGAACCGTCTCGATGATCTTATCGAACGGCACAACCTCATACTTAAAATTCGGATTGTAGATTTTGAGCGCCAGGAACGCGCTGGTAAGGGTGCCTGGTATCGCGATCTTTAGATTAGACAGTTCCTCGGCTTTGACAGGCTCGTGTGAGACAACGATGGGACCGTACTTGTCTCCAATTGAGGCTCCATGTGGTAGCAAGGCGTATTTGTCGGCAATGTAAGCGAAAACGTGAAAACTCACGGCGGTTACATCGTATGTTCCGCGCATTGCTTCTTCGTTTAAGGTTTGAATGTCTTTAAGGACGTGGCTGAAATTGATCGAGCCGGTAGCCAACTTGTTTGTAGCTAAGCCATAAAACATAAAGGCGTCGTCTGAATCGGGGGAATGGGCCACACTAATTTTTCGCGCTGCTTTTTTCGGTTGCATGAAGCTGTATTTAGTCCTCGATAGTTGATTAGGATTAGCTGAATTAGACCAGACTGACATTACTCGGAGCGATCCGGTTGTAAACCGTATCACGCTCAACTGCGGCAAACCCCGCGTCTTCAATCAGGGTTACAAGGTCCGCTTTAGACATAT
>JBPCMI010000214.1:0-12830 GCA_051002415.1 Pyrinomonadaceae bacterium | reverse complement strand
GGCGTGGCTATTGACTGTCGGCCCTCCGGGCCTGTCCAATTTCCAGCTCGGTTTGGTCAAACCCCAACTTTTTGTGCAAAGCCGGACCTGTGGATACCAACTAACCAATGTATACCCGGTTGCCACGCGGGCCTTTTAGATCGAATTGGTCACAAATTCCATAGAAACCGTGGAAAAGTGAGCTGCAACCGTCCCACTTGAATACCAGGTATGCAACCTTAGCCAAATTACCTTAGACCTTCAACTCTCCCACCCTTTCCCTTCCTAACTAGCTGAAGTAACAAAGCTTAACAGCCTTACAAAGTCTCTGACTGCGAGTGGCACAAGCATTGAGATAGGGAACAGCGCTACTGCAACAGAAACTTTGAAAAAATCAGCACTAAAAGGAAGGCCCCAAATGTTAAAGCGAATCGCAATTTACCTCAGCATCAGCAGCTTGATGGTCGTTTCCATTGCCCCCATGACCACATTCGCCGCTTCCGCTTCCGGTAACGGCAATGCGTCCCGCCCCGCCCAAAAGAAAACGGCGCCGGAATTCGCTTCAACAGCCAACGTCAACGGCACCGTCCGCGTGTTGATGCAGACCAACGGCGCTCCGACCGCAGCTCACGACAGCGCGCTCGCTACCGCCGGCGGCAACAAGCGCGGTACCTATGCCGAGCTCAACACCATCGTTGCCGACGTGCCCTTGAATCAGGTCGCCGGCCTCGCGGCACGGGCAGATGTCGCTTACATCGCTCCTGATCGCCCGGTCAAAGGACAGTTCAATCTAACTAACGACACCACCGGCGCAACTCAGGTTCAAGAAGGCACCGGCTCGATGTCAGCGTTCGACGGCAAGGGAATCGGCATCGCAATCCTCGATAGCGGCGTCAGCGCGAACCATCCGGATTTCATTCGTAACAATCACTCTCGCGTTGTAGCTTCAGTAGATTTCAGTGGCAGCACTCGCTCAGGCGATGCCGACGGTCATGGAACTGGAGTGGCAGGTGTCGCGGCCGGCAGCGGTGCAGCTTCAACTGGTTATGCAGCGAACTACGCAGGCGTCGCTCCTGGCGCCGACATCATCGACGTTCGCGTCCTTGACGAGCATGGCATGGGCCGTACGAGCAACGTGCTGTCAGCGATCGCCTGGGTGATGCAGAACCGCCAACGCTACAACATTCGCGTTATCAACCTGAGCATGAGCACGCCGGTGCGTGAATCGTTCCACAAGGACCCGCTTTGCAAGGCTGTCGAAATGGCCGTTCGCGCCGGCATCGTTGTTATCTCGAGCGCGGGCAACCTCGGTCGCACTGAACAGATTTTGGGTTACAGGGCCGACGGCTCGCCCATCTATCAAATGGTGTACGGTGCGGTAGGCAGCCCCTCGAACAGTCCCTACGCGATCACCGTCGGCGCCACTGACAGTCATGAGACTGTCAACCGCTCTGACGACACGGTTGCCACGTTCTCTTCAAAAGGCCCGACCCGGTTCGACCACCTTGCGAAGCCCGACCTCGTGGCTCCTGGTCGCAGACTCGTGGCGGCGATGTCCCAGGAAGTAAATCCGACTCTCGCCTCGACCTATCCTGACCGCGTAGTGCAAACCACCTCAGCGAATGGTCGCGCGAACAGCTACTTCACTTACTCGGGTACGTCCTTCGCCGCTCCCGTTGTCGCCGGAACCGTTGCGCTCATGCTCAACGCAAACAAATCGCTGACGCCCCTCCAGGTGAAAGCGGTGTTAGTGAAGACTGCACAAAAACTTTCCGGTTATGACAACAAGGCCCAGTCAATCTTGTCGCAAGGCGCCGGCCTGCTGAACGCAGCGGCCGCCGTCAAGATGGCAACCGCAATCACCCCGCGCGCTGACCACCTCAGTGCCGGCGACCCCTTCTTCCGCGGCTCCGCAACGCTGAGCTCACTCGGTTCAGTGAACATCGGTGGCGAGAACATCGCCATCAGCAATCGCGTGCTCTACGCGCACGGCGTGCTCTTCTCAAACCAGCCCGTTTCCATCAACGGCATCATGATCGGCGACGGCATCATGATCGGCGACGGTGTGGTGCTCGGCGATGGTGTGGTCCTTGGCGACGGCATCATGATCGGCGACGGTGTAGTGCTCGGCGATGGTGTGGTCCTTGGCGACAACTTCACTCCCGGCAATTCAGTTGTTAACAACGGCCGCCTGGTTCTGAGTGATGGCATCGTCCTCGGCGATAGCTTAAGACTGCGTGATGGCGTGGTGCTCGGCGACGGCATCATGCTCAGCGATGGCATCCTGATCGGCGACGGCATCATGATCAGCGACGGCGTCGTCCTTGGTGATGGTGTGGTTCTCGGCGATGGCGTTGTCCTCGGCGACGGTGTGGTGCTCGGAGACGGTCTGGTAACCAAAGACGGCGTTGTGCTCGGCGACGGCATCATGATCGGTGACGGCGTGGTCCTTGGCGATGGTGTGGTGCTTGGCGACGGAGTGGTCCTCGGCGATGGCATCATGATTGGCGATGGCATCATGATTGGCGACGGCATTGTCCTTGGTGATGGTGTGGTGCTCGGCGACGGTGTGGTGCTAGGCGATGGCGTGGTTCTGGGCGACGGTGTGGTGCTCGGCGATGGCATGATGAGCCGCAACGGCATCGTGCTCGGCGATGGCATCATGATTGGAGACTAAAAGTTTCGCCCTGACGCTGCCGCCCCACGGGCGAGGCCTTTCGACCTCGCCCGTTTTTTTGTTTTTCCGCCTCGAACGAGGCACGAGGAAAAACATCCCATATATCATTTTTCATTTGTCATTCGCATATTCAATTTGGAAGTGCAACAGAAAGTGGTTTGAATGACACTTGGTTAGGGGTCCGGTAACCGAGCGTCTTGCGAGGCCGATATGCTTCGCATTGTCGATCGAAGGCGAGCTCATCCGCCTGATAAGGGCAATAGCCCTTCAAGCCGCGGTTGCGGCGCAGTTCGCGCGAGATGGTGCTCTTGTGACAACCAAGGTTGACGCGATCTGAGTCTGGTTCAATCCTGCCTTCATGAGGCCGTATATCTGGTATCTTTGTTCACGAGCAAGCTGTCTATAGTTCATGGTGTGCTTCTTTTGACTTGGCGGTTAGAAAAGCACGCTTACGCCAGCGCAGCTTGCTCTTAACCATCAATTTCAAAAGTTGCACTTCAAGTTGAATCCACAAATGACAAATGACAAATGAGAAATGAAAAATGATATATGGAAAATGTTTTTCTTAAGTCCCCGGGCTCGCCTAAGAAGTCATGAAGATTCTGATTCTAGACCACTCCCAAGTTACACATCTCCTTCCGATCAAGGACTGCATTCCCCTCATGCGCGATGCCCTGATCGCAATGGCCGCTGGTAAGGCTTATCAGCCCTTGAGAACAATCATCCGGGCACCTGACGCCAAAGGTGTAATGGGATTGATGCCAGCCTACATGTCCGGCGATTCGGCAGCCTTCGGTTTGAAAGCCATCTGTGTCTTTCCGGAAAATCCCGCTCGTGGTAAGGATGCCCACCAGGGAGCTGTGCTGCTTTTCAGCGGGGAAACCGGCGAGCTGCTGGCAATGATGAACGCTTCAGCGATAACGGCCAATCGCACCGCCGCTGTCTCCGGCGTGGCGACAGACTTGCTGGCACGAGCAGATGCCTGCAATCTCGCCATTCTCGGTTCCGGAGTTCAGGCTCGTTCGCATCTGATTGCGATGTCCCATGTTCGCGCTCTCGCGCGTTGTCGCATTGCAAGCCGTAACATTGAGCACGCGCAAAGGTTTGCTGAAGAGATGAGGCAACACCTCTCCTTCCCAATTGAACCGGTCGCGACTATCGCGGCAGCTTTGGAAGGTGCGGACTTAATAGTCACTGCTACAAATGCTAAAGAGCCGATCGTTAAGCGGGAGTGGATTACGGACGGTGCTCACTTAAATCTCGTCGGGGCATGTACACCGAACTCGCGCGAGGCCAACAGTATGACTATCGCGGCAGCAAGTCTGTTTGTGGACAGCCGGGAATCAGCACTCAGCGAAGCAGGGGACTACATCCTCGCAGCGGCTGATGGCTTGGTTGGCCCGCATCACATTCGCGCTGAACTGGGCGAGGTTCTTCAGGGCGACGAAACAGGACGCAAATCGCCGGAGGAGATTACGATTTTCAAGTCTTTGGGGATTGCGATCGAGGATCTTTTTGCGGCGGAATACCTTTACCGGAAGGCGCAGGAGTCGAATGTTGGGACGTGGGTTGAGTACTAGAAACATTTTCTTGTGTCAGTGGGAAGACTGAAACCGCCAAGACGCCAAGAACCGCGGAGTACGCCAAGAAGAATAAACGAACTGGTAACTTGGTACATAGTACTTGTGCTTTGAACTTGCAGCAGCATCAGGGGCCAACATCTTCCGCCAAAATTGCATCAGGGAACAAAATACTAGCACTAAGTTCCAAGTTCGTTTTTCTGTTCTTGGCGGACTCTGCGGTCCTTGGCGTCCTGGCGGTTTCATTTTCAGTTTCCAATTCAGATGAGAACCAAGAAATGATATATGGAAAATAATTTTCTTCCTTCGCTCGACCAGATTCGATCAGCTCGCGAAACAATAAAAGGTTCAGCGGTTCGCACTCCACTCGTCCGCCTCAACACGCGGGAAGCACGCGCCGAAATCTATCTCAAACTCGAAAACCTTCAGCCCATTGGTTCTTTCAAGATCCGCGGAGCGACCAATGCCATGGCCCACATGTCGCCGGAGTCGTTGTCGCGCGGGGTATTGACTGCATCGGCAGGGAACATGGCGCAAGGCGTGGCGTGGCGCGCACGGGAGCTTTGCATTCCCTGCACCGTGGTCGCGCCCGACACCGCGCCGGATACGAAGATCAAAGCAATCGAGCGGCTTGGCGGCCGCGTCATCAGGGTCCCTTTTACTGACTGGTGGCGGGCCTTCGAAACAAGAACATTCCCCGGCGTCGAGGCAACCTTCATCCACGCGTTTGACGATCTGAATGTAATGGCCGGCAATGGCACTATTGCGCTTGAGATCCTCGAGGACTTGCCGGAGTTTGATGCTGTCGTGGTTCCCTGGGGTGGCGGCGGGCTTTCATGTGGAATCGCCGCTGCTCTGCGTGCGCTGAATTCGAAGTGCAAGGTATACGCAGCTGAAGTGGCAACGGCGGCACCGCTCGTCGCTTCACTTGCAGCGGGAACGCCCACCGCGGTTGATTACCAACCATCCTTTGTCGATGGCATCGGTGCGAAGGTTGTGTTTCCGCAAATGCTCGAGCGTGCAAAACATTTGCTTGATGGCGCACTCGTTGCCGGGTTGGATGAAGTCAAAGAGGCAGTGCGACTGCTGGCTGAACGCAACCGCATCATTGCCGAAGGCGCCGGAGCATGCGCGCTCGCGTGTGCCTTAGCCGGAAAGGCCGGCACAGGCAAAGTGGTATGTATTGTCTCGGGCGGGAATATCGACTTCTCAAAGCTTTGCGAGATATTTACTGAGCCAGCCGTTCATTAGGTTGTCCGGATCGCGTTAGTTAGTTTTCTTGAATTCAATGGCAGAATTAAATCGTGCCAGCCCTCGTACTGATTGCAGCCAGCGGCCCGAGTCGCTTCCACACTGTTCGCGCTGAAACGACTCCTGGAGTTATTATCCCCCATCATCACCGGCGGCAATTCAATCAGGAGGATTTAACAAACATGCGACGTATCTGTGTCTTCGCGCTAGCCCCGCTTGCAGTAGTCATATCATTCCCAATCACAAGGTTCGCCCAGGGTGGCCAGACGGCAACCCCGATGGAGTCTTCCCGCGGAGTTGCTGGCGGTGGAGTTTCGGTTCCCGGTTGGACCGGAAAGATCGATGCCAAAGAAGAAGCAGCCGGAATGACTCTCAACAGCGCAAAGTTTGCCAAAGAAGGCGAGACTCTTCATGTCACCACCGGTCCGGCAGTGACGTACTGGAATCCAGCCAACAAAGCCTCGGGAGACTACACCGTAAAAGCGACGTTCAAAGAACCGAAGTACATGAACATTAATAGCCACCCACATCCTTACGGGCTGGTGATCGCGGGTAATGATCTGGGAACGGATCAGCAGAGTTATCTCTACTGCGCGGCTTACGGCAACGGCAATTTCATCGTTCGCGGCTTCGGGCCCGCCCCATTTCAAATGAATGGGCCACGCGGTGCCGCGGATCCGGCAGTGAACAAAGCAGCCGGCGTCGGTGAACCCGTAACCCAGGAGATTGCGATTTCAGTGAGGGGTGACAAGGTTGAATGCGCGATCAACAACAAAGTCGTCGCCAGTTACGAAAAGTCAGCTCTCGTAACATCAGGAAAGCTTAAGTCAACTGATGGCGTCTACGGTCTGCGCTTCGCGCATAACACTGATGCACTAGTAAGCGGTCTCACGATCACGAAGCCTTAGGTTTGTAGATCTGAATCCACTTTCCCATTCTTGGGCCAATTGTTCAGCCTTCACACTACGGCTACGTCCGCGGACACTACTTCGAAAACAATCATCATCTGTTCGTAACGACAGGGATTGGCACCAGCAGCATTCCTATCCGCTTTGGCGTGACTCCGGAAATCGTTTTACTGACGATTAAGTCACAGTTGTAAAAAACGAACTTGGAACTTGGTACTTTGAGCTTGGTACTTAGTACTTGGTGCTTTGAACTTTGCCCGCTAATGAAGGTGAGAGGCAGGTGGTACTGCGGCTGCTGAAAGCAAAGTACAAAGCACTAAGTTCCAAGTTCCTTTTATTCTCCTTGGCGTACTCTGCGGTTCTTGGCGTTTTGGCGGTTTGTTCTTCGAAATGAAAGATGAAAAATGAAAAATGATTATGGAAAATGTTCTGTTATCTCTGGTGCGTTGATTACCACCACGGTTATCATGCCCTATCCATGAATCACAAACTCTGCAAGCGTCTCTTCCTCATCATCGTAGCGTTCTCAATCTGCGCCCCGAGCGTTCCCGCAAGGACGCCTGACACGAATCCGATCTTCGTTTTCCACACCGACGAATTCTGGCTGAACCTGCACCACTTCCTTTACGTCCTCGGCCGCGCCGAGAACAAGGAAACGGATGCAGCACGTGAAGCGGTATCCGGCGCCCCCGCTGATCAGGAGAGCGGCTTCGGGGCGCTAAGCGCGAATGAGCAAAAAATCTGGCGTGAGGCTGTTGCCTTGTATGCAGCGGGACCGAGTAAGAAGGACATTGTTTTTGATGATCCGATGCCGGCTTTAACCAAATCTTTGGCGATCTCAGGTAATGCAATCGATCCAGCTATTCAGGCGATCCTGCTGCGCGCATCGCCAATCTATCGCAAGGCCTGGTGGAAGAAACATCAAGATGCAAACCGGCGCTGGCAAAAGTCCATGGCCGCGCTCATAAAACTGCACGGTGACAAGGTGCTCCGTTTCATTACGAACGCGTACAAATTGCAGTGGCCTGCGGCAGGGTTTCCGGTTCACGTATCCGCCTACTCGAATTGGGCGGGAGCCTATTCAACTACCGGCAATCTGTTAGTGCTCGCGAGTCAAAGTCCGTCACTGCAAGAGCTATATGGCCTGGAGACTATTTTTCATGAGGGGATGCATCAGTGGGACGATCAGGTTTTTGCAGTCTTGCGTGAACAAGCGATAAAGCTGAACAAGTTTTTTCCGCGAGGCTTCTCGCATTCGCTGATTTTCTTTACGGCGGGAGAAGCTGTGCGAATGGCGGTACCAAGTCATGTGCCTTATGCAGAAAAGTTTAGTGTCTGGCAGCGCGGCATGGCACCGTTTAGAGCTGCCCTTGAAGAAATTTGGAAACCTTATCTCGATGGGCAAGGCACTCGCGATGAAACCTTCGCCGCACTTGTTTTAAAAACCGCAATCGAACCGCCGGCAAACCCGCCTCCAGAGTAGCTCAGAAATTTTGTACTCGTTGGGTGACACTGAAACCGGCAAGCAGCCAAGACAGCAAGTTAGCCAAGACTAACTAGCCACAAGCGGTCTGATAAGTTATCGACTCGCGTAGCTCGGAGATTCTTGGCGCTCTTGCCGTGTCTTGGCGCCTTGTCGGTAGGCCAGACGCGTAACTTAGCTCACAATCAGGCCTTGGCCGCGGAAGCAGTCTTACTCCGCATTTGCTGCATCATCTGTCTCATCGAAGCGATGTGACCAGGAGCGCGGTGCTCCGACCATTCTTCGTAACGCTGAGCTGTCTTCTCCAGGTTGGCGAGCATGTTCGGATCTTTGAACTGCTCACGAAATTGCGGGACGACGGGCTTGAGCAATTCCCACACACCAAAAAATTCCCCGCTGGTCTCGAAGAAAAGATCTTCGTGCAGCAGGCCATAGTTAAGCAGCGTGCAGGCTTGCTCCCAATAACCAATCACCATGCCCATGAAGGTGCCGTGTTCAGTTCCCATCGGAGCGATGCGCATAGCCTCATCCATTGTTTCAGCATAATAGTTCTGTTGAAACCAATCACGTGCCTGGCGTAAACGCGCCTCGCGGCGCAAGTCATAAACCTGCAAGTGTAACTGGGCTTGTTCATGCGTCGGTTTTGTTTCCATTCGTTCTCCTTTTGTTAGTTTGTACAAACTGCCTCAAACTTTTAATTGCGTTATCGCATATTAGTCGAACGAGGGAACGCGAAATCGACAACTGGGTTATAAAAAAGCGCAAATTGCGAGACGGACGCATTCATCCCTGGCAGGATTGCACCTAATGGAACCATTGGAGTGGGCAGATTCAAGACTCACCAATCGGCAGGGGGTTAATTGCAAAGCGGCAATCACCCCACACTTCTGACATCGACACTTCGAGAATTCACGAGCGAATCGTGATTATTACCAAACTGTTCGCGCTCAAGATGGGGGCATGAGTGGGAGCGTGCATATTGGGACTTCTGGATGGAATTACAAGCATTGGAAAGGATTGTTCTATCCGAAAGATTTGCTGCAGAAAAAATGGCTCGCGTATTACGTCGAGCACTTCGATACAGTCGAAGTTAATAACACCTTTTACCAACTTCCCGAGTACACCACGTTCGAGACGTGGCGCGACACTGTACCGCAAGGTTTCACGTTTGCATTGAAGGCCAGCCGTTTCATCACGCATATGAAAAAGTTGAAAGAACCGAAAAGTTCTTCAGAGAGATTCTTCAACCGCAGTGAGAGACTTGAAGACAAACTGGGCCCGATCCTGTTTCAACTGCCATTTGGATGGCAACTCAACCGTGAACGACTCACGGAATTCCTCGAAGCGATACCAGCTGAACATCGATATGTTTTTGAATTTCGGAATGAAAGCTGGGAAGCGGAGGAGGTCTACGAACTACTGCGGCAACACAACATCGCTTTCTGCATCCAGGATTTTCGCGGCAAGCAGTCGCCGCGAGAGATTACGGCAGATTTTACCTACGTTCGCATGCACGGACCGGGAGAGATTGCTTACGCGGGATCATATTCGGATGCCGCTCTAAAGAAGTGGGCGCGGCAGATTGAGAATTGGCGAAAGGAGTTGAAGGATGTCTATGTGTATTTCAACAACGATATTGGCGGCTGTGCAATCAAGGATGCGAAGAAGCTACGGGAAATTGTTGGCGAGTGAGCAGTAAAGCGTGGGCACTTGTGGTCGGCAATGGGCCGATCACTTTCCATGTTTCATTTCACCGAAAGATCCCGCCAAATCCACTTAGCCCCGCCGACTGAATGTGACCCAACTGTGACGAAGCAGGGCCGCCTTCCTCAGAATTGGAGCGTGCAGCTCCCTTGCCGTTTCTTTAAATGAAAAAGATTGGTTTCTGCCTCTCTCTCAAGGTCGCCGCCGCGGAGCAGTTAGCGGCTCAAGTTCGTAGGAACCACCGCCCGCCATTCCACCTAAGAAGAGATGTCCGTCCTTGATGTAGTAAGAGCGCACAGCGGCGCCTTCTCTAACGATGCGATCGTGAAGGGAGCCAGCAGAGCACTTGGCACGTGTCATGGACCACGACCCGAATTGCAGTTGGTTCGCGCGGGTTGATCTCCATGTGCTGCTGCCACGGTTGCAATCGACTCGGGCTGATACCCGGCCGTCGTTTCCGAAGGTGATGGTGTATTTCCATCCGTCACCCGGCACGAGGGTCGTCTCGTCGGCTGCCTGGAGCCTGATTAATTTCCATGACGTGCCGGCAAGCTCGCTGGAATTCTGCGGGCCGGCTAAAGAACTGAATGTCGGCAATATGAGGGCGGTGATTGCCAGCATCACTCCGATAAGATTTGTTTTCATAACTGCTCCCGATTGCGATTGCTGAACGGGGATTCCCGATAACCTAATAGACTTCAAGGCCAGATGAAGGATTATCCGAGATTACGCAATGAGATTGATAGGCCGACTCAAACGGTCGAATCATCCGTCTCCCTCTGGAGTGCGCTGGCAGAGTTTCGACGCGTCGGGGATGACGGCGCTTTGGATCGGCTAGATCTAAGCCTAAGATGGCTTAGTTACTGAATCACGCGCAAAACAAGTTATCCCGAGAGACTGACGGGTACACACTTCTTTATCAATTCTTCTCGCGTTTTAGCTTGAATGCTCGGAGCGGACAACGCTCGATTTCTGCATTCGGCTGGCTTCCAACAACCAAAGGAAAATTGATGAAGACACAAAAGTTGTACTTGCTGCTCTTACTACCGGCCCTAACTCTTTCCGCCATGGGAGCAGCTTTCACTGCTTTCGCCTATGACGATCGCAAATTCAAACCCGGCGAGAGAGTTGAAGTTGGAGGCGGACAATCTGTCGAGATCTTTCAGTGTAAAGGTGAAGGCTCGAACGAAGAATGCGAAGTTCAATTTTTCAGAGACAGTAAGCCTGAAGGTGGGAAGATGTGGTTTTCGGCAAACAGCATCAGGAGCGGTGAAGAGCGTGTTAAAGCCGCTCGCGACCGCGAGGCTGCGGCGGAGCGCTATACCGAAGGACAAAAAACGCAAACAGTTGCCCCTACGGCGCAACCGAAATTTCAGCCCGGAGAATTTATTGAAACCGGCGGTGGGATCACCGAGGAAATTCTTGAGTGTCGTGGCGCCGGCGAAAACCGCGAGTGCAAAACGCAATCATTCCGAGATGGTGCGCCAGTTGGTGGCGGTAACTGGCAATCCGTTTCTGATTTGCGACGCTCGGTGAATCGCGTCCAATCCTACAAACGAAATGAAGCTGCAGTCGCAGCTCCAAATGCTGCCAACAACAAGGCGGCCGCAGTTGTCGAGCAGGCGCCGCAAGCCGGAGCAGCGAACGCTACCTGCAGTTTTGATCCGCCTGGGCCAAAGCCTTCTAATGCGGATCCATTCTCGGCCGGTCTAGCCAAACGCGTGATTTACGACCGGTATAAAATGTATGCGAATGGCACTTTGAGTGCGCCGTTGCGGGTGGGTGTGCAATTTGTTTCGTTCCAGTTTGATAAGTCGTATACGAACATCGTGCAAAACGTCAGGGGCGTTGGAGCGCAGCGCCTCAACGATGCTGCTCCGCCGAATGCGACGATCTACCGAGTCAAGAGTAAGCACATCGTTTGTGACGAATACCGCGACGGCGTTCAGCGGAAGGAAGTCACCGGTGATTACGATTGTTTCAAAAATCGAGACGGCGAATGGGTCTGCGGAAGCGGTGGCACTGTTCCGCCGAGAATAATTCAGCTGCAGTGAATCGAAACTGTCCTAGACCATGGATCAGGCTCACCTTACTTCCCGTGTTCGCCGCGCTGCTCAGCCGACAGATATGCGGTCAAAGCGTTCAGCCGACCAGCATTAATGCAAAAAACCTGGCTGTGTCTTTTGAGTTATGTCCCAGCAACTCCAGGTAGGCGCCGTCTGGAACCCGGTCAAAATATTTTTGATAGTCTTCGTAGTACTCGTCTGCGAACGGTCTCTGCATAGGACTCATATTATATAGAGGGCGGCGCTTGCACTGGAGCTAATTAAGCTACCGCTTCGAACAGAACGACCTTGACTGCAAATTAAAGATAAACTAAAAGCGTTACGTTCATTGTTGATTTCCAACCAGGCAACGGCGTTCCGGCGAGCTCGATTGTTGAGCTAAGCCACGTCGCCGAGAATTTTCCCAATTAGGTTACAAGCGGGCGCCCAGATTCCTAACTCCGTTTTTCCAACCCCAAACCAGAGGCGGTTCCTTCCGTCTCCGAGGAGAACAATGCGCAAACTGATACTAGCCTCCCTAACACTTCTCTTGCTTTTCTCTGCTCCCCCGAGGGACGCAAAAGCCCAACAGCCAACCCCGACTCCCGGAGCTCTTACTTTCTATTACGACTACTCCGTCTTCCCGGGCAAGGAAGATGAACTGATGACTCTCATCAACACTGTCGGCGCGCCAGTCCGCGACAAGCTAATGGCGGAAGGCGTGGTGATGGCCTGGGGCGTTGAAACTCCCATCCTGCGCTTTCCCGGTGGCACAACACATCTCATCTGGTTTAGCGTTGCAAACTGGGCGGGCGTGGAAAAAGTTTTGAATGGAATGGAAGCGCGGCTCGCGAAGCTGGCCGCCGATGAAGCCCAGGCGGCGCGCGGTAAGCTGCGACCACCGATGACCACAGCGGAACGCAGTCGCTCAGTGTTTGATGCGAGCAAGACACGTGATTGGCTGACGCGCGATCTTGTTACCGGCTTTGGGCCAAACCCGCCGGCAGGGACACTTCCGTTCACCCGCTATAACTTTATTAAAGTGAAACCAGGAAAAGGTGCTGACTACCGGCGAATTTGGGAAAAGTACAATAAACCCGTCTACGACAAGCTCGTCGCTGATCGGGTGGTGTTGGCCTATGGTCTGGCCCAGGAAGAAGTGAAGACTGACGGTAATTGGACTCACTTCGTCTGGATTGCAAC
>JBPCMI010000213.1:0-9698 GCA_051002415.1 Pyrinomonadaceae bacterium | reverse complement strand
TGGCGCTCAGCGGCAGGGGACGACGGAGGTAACAGGATTGCGACATTGGCGATTGCCGATTGCCGATTCAATTACCTTGGAGTGCTGAAAGAGCGATTGCCAATCGAAAAGGTGATCCAGGCTGCTTCCCAAACTTGAACATTTGGTTAATAAACCTTGTCGGTTCGGCGCCATTATTTGTATTAGTCGGCAAACGCTAATCGGCAATTGGCAATTGGCAATCGGAAATGGCCTAATGATTCCATCACGCGATTCCAGATGAAGCGCTCCCCTTTGGTAGTTATCTTTGCAACGGTCTTTATCGACCTGCTTGGCTTCGGCATTGTAATTCCCGTCCTTCCTTATTACGCGGAAGGCACGCTGTTCAACGGCACACCGCGAACGGTGGGATTGCTTTTCGCGTCCTACTCGATCATGCAGCTGATCTTTTCTCCCGTGTTGGGCCGCCTCTCCGACAAACATGGTAGACGACCGGTACTGCTGGTCTCGATCATCGGCACCGGAATTGGTTTTCTCATCCTGGGATTCGCGACAACGTTGTGGATGCTTTTTCTTGGACGCATCCTCGACGGCATTTCCGGAGGCAACATTTCCACAGCCCAGGCTTACATCGCAGACATTACCACCAAGGAAGATCGCGCCAAGGGAATGGGTTTGCTGGGCGCTGCCTTTGGTCTGGGCTTCATATTCGGTCCGGCAATTGGCGGCATTTTGAGTCGCTGGGGCATCCACGTACCGTTTCTCTTTGCTGCGGGTTTGTGTTTCGCCAATGCCGTGTTGCTCTACTTCACGCTTCCGGAAACCGTCACTCTTGATCATCCGGCGCGTGTTTCCGCAGCCGGCGGTCGGGGCTTCGGACAACTGATTCGCTCACTCAAACAACCGCGCCTCGGTTTTGTTCTGGTCATCTACTTTCTTTTCATCGTCGCCTTCTCGATCATGACGACATCGTTCTCCCTCTACACGATGTTCCGCTTCGGCTACGACGCACATCAAAACGGCTACCTGTTCGCGTACGTGGGAATCATTGCCGTGATCATTCAAGGCGGTCTGATCGGCAAACTGGTGAAACGATTCGGCGAACTGCGGCTGGTGATAGTCGGCGCGCTCTTCTTTGCGGGAAGTCTTTTTGCCGTACCGTTTGTTGGACCTCAGGCTGGCGGACTATTGGGACTCTTGATCGGAGGCGGGATTTTTTCGCTTGGTAACTCGCTTTCAACCCCCGCGCTGACGAGCCTCGCATCCAAAAGCGTAGGAGCGGCGGAGCAAGGAAGTGTGTTGGGAGTAACCCAGTCCGTCGGCAGCCTTGCTCGGGCAGTCGGTCCCTCAATCGCCGCGGTGCTTATCTATAGTGCCGCTACTTTCCGATCGGCGGTAGGAACCATGCATCACATGAGCGACCATTCGATCAAAATCACTTTCTGGACGGGCTCATTCATCATGTTCCTGGCGTTTCTATTGGCAGTCTATTTTTCCCGGCAGCATGCGACTGAGTATTCTGAACCAGGCGTGGCGGAGCCGGCTTAAGGAAAAGTTTCGAGTTTCGAGTCTCGAGTAAGTTCTCACATCCAGTCCGCGAGCGTACGACCGTTAACGCCAAGACGCCAGGACGCGGAGAGGCAAAGGAAAGCAGCTGGGGTGAACTATTTCTGTGAGGCTTCTCTTACTGCGTCAAACGCTTTGTTCATGTCTCCGCGTCTCCGCGTCATTGTTACTACTTCACAAACGCACCAAGCGGGCCGTCAGGCTTGATGACATCCTTGATCGCGGAATAAGGGACGAGCACAAACTGCGGACCCGCAGCATACGGGCCCACTTGATAAGCGTCGAAGTTAATTCCCAATCCTTTTTTGGTGATCGTCCAGCTCTGGTAATTCTTCGCGTTTGGGCCCGCGCCGCTGCGAATTGAGGCATCGTCTAACATGTTGTCTTTCGACTGCGACTGCTTTTGCAGATCTTTGACCGCGTAGTCTGAGATCGCTTGTAAGTATCGGGCCTCCGGCTTGAACAAATCCGCAAGCTTCAGCGCCTTGCCGTTCTTTAGATCAAAGTTGAGCGCGCGTGAGTGCGAGTTGGGATGGGCGGCGCCGCGATAGTAACCGCCGATGCCAAAGTCGATGCTGATAAAGTCGTCGTTGGCGAGCGCCACAGTATAGCCGATTCCCAGATCGCTTCCGGTCGTCGTTTCGACCTCATCATCAGCGAAATCGGTCATCGCCGCCCGGAAAGAACGCACCTCTTCATTGACGATAGCTTTGGCCTGCTGGTTAAATTTCTCGGTGGCAGGATTTGTAGAACCGGTAATTTGCGGATACTCGACGTCAATCTCGTACCGCAGCTGCTGGTTCTTTTCCTTAATCAGCTTGCCGGCAATCTCAACCGGGCCACTGAACTCGATAGGTTCCTGGTGCAGCGAGAAAGCTGTTTGCTTATCCCCATCGGGCCGGGTCCAGTTTCCCGCGATCCCGATTAGCCCCGCCTCATCAACCGTCCAGAGCCCCTTGAAAATTCCAGTCTGTTTTCCCTTGTCATCAAACTCTTCAAGCGTGACGTTGTTTGTCTGGTCGATAGTGCCGCGCAAATCAATCTTCTGGCCGATCTTCTGATAGTAGTAACTGCCCATCAGTTTCTGTCCGTCGCGAAGCAACTTCATCTGCAGGCCCAGGGCGCTCCCGATGGAACCGCGAAAATACTTAACTTCCTGCGCCGGGGTGTCACCGCCGGCCGCCGATTGTTGTTCGGTGGTGGTAGCCGGCGGTGCTTGCTGAGTGACCGTGACTCGTCTCTGACACGCTGCACAACTGAAGAGCACGAGGACGACGAACATTGTCGTGTGTTTGCTTACCGACATTTCAGTTTTCACACGTTGGCACATTTTCTAAGGGTCGATGAAGAGAATTCGACGCGTAGCGGCGTCATGATTTTAGCCCGGCGTTTTCAGGCGGCTGATCCTCATACGTGCGTCGCTGACGCGACGCCGGGCGAGCCCTTTTGCGTGACCCGGCGTTGAAATGCCGGGCTAAAATCATAATGACGCTACGCGTCGCAATGAAGCAGCTACAACCGCGCATCGAGTGACGAAGCCGGAAACCAAGGGTTTCCTTAAGCACGTCTCAAGGGCTGGGTAATTGCCCGCTGCTTTACCCACTGTTCACGAACCTCGGCAAAAGTGGAAACACTCAAGTTGCCTCCGGTGAACAAGTCGTTATTAGTTACGTCCTCAACGACAAACGGCGGCGGGGGAAACGAATCAAGCTCTTCATCGGAATTGAAACTAGTCTCAGCCAGCACTAAGCCAAGCAGGTCGCCGAGGAACATGTCAATCGAAAACTTCCGGTCCGCAAACTCATGCGGGTAGCGGTTCTTCCGAATTTCATTTCCCTCGAACACACCCAACACCTCTGATTCCGCGGCCGTGAGATAGATGTTGGTGATGATCGCGCGCGAAAGATCCGCGGGATTTGGCGCAAACTTCTGGGTGAACCTCACCGTCCACTTGTTTGTTTGCGGTTCTCGCACTTTGCGCAAACGCAAGCGCGTGCCCGTGATGTAATTGTCGGTAATTTGCACATGCGGACTTGCCCTGGTAAGGCCTTCCGGTAGGCCGTCGAGCAAATAGCGCCGTTCGCGTTCGAGTAGCGCATATCTACTTTTCGGCACGATCGTGTTCTGATCAGTTAGTTTTGCAACGCCCATTCGGACCACTCTCGATCATTCGTAGCGAAGTGCTTCGATAGGATTTAAGCGCGCCGCTTTCCACGCGGGCCAGAGTCCAAATACAAGTCCCAAACCGACGGAGACAACGAAGCCAACAATGGGCGCCCAGAGCGGGATGTAAGTGGGCATGATCGTCTGAATCAAAAGCGCGATGCTGGAACCTACAAGGATTCCTAATATCCCTCCCAGTCCTGTCAACGTTGCTGCTTCGATTAGGAACTGGATGATGATGTCTTTGCGGCGAGCCCCGATCGCCTTGCGCACGCCCACCTCACGCGTTCGTTCCGTCACCGAGACGAGCATGATATTCATCACGCCGATGCCACCCACCAGCAAGCCGACACTGGAGATTGCCACCATCAAAGCGAAGACGCCACCCGTGATTGCTCCGAATTGGGTAAGGATTTGTTCGGAAGTTGAAATCCCAAAATTGTCTGCCGCGCCGTAGGCCACTTTTCTGCGTCTGCGCAAAAGCTCTCTAACTTCTTCAACAGCCTGTTGCATCTCTCCGGGCCGCGCTTGCGCCATCACAAAGTTGTCGTCGACATCCGGATAGAGTTTGCGCAACGTCAAATAAGGCATGTACACGGCCTTGTTTTCGTTGTTCGGATCCTCGGCGCCCACCAGGAAAACATCGCGCTCTGCAAGGACGCCGACAACGCGATAAGGGCGGCCGTTAATCGTCGCTTCTTTATCGATTGCATCCGAGAAAGGAAAGAGCGTGTTAGCCACATCACGACCGATTACGAGGACGTTCGCGTGCCGCGAGTTCTCTTCCTGAGTAAAGTAACGACCTTCGGCTATGTTCGTAACGCCCATGCGGAAGTATGCGGGCGACGCGCCTTGCACTGCCGCGTTCGTCATCTCGATCTCGCGGTAGCGGACGTTGACACGCTGCGTGAACGGTCCGCCAAAGAAATCAACTGGGGACATGAACGCCGCCGCGTTAAGAATGGCCGGACACTCGGAACCGATTGCCAGCGAGTCTTCGTAGCTGAGCGGCTTGCGCATGCGCTCTTCGGCGGTGGGATTGAAGTTGAACCCGGGGTCGAACCTGTAAACGTAGATGGAATTGGTGCCGAAGGATTCAATCTCTTTGGAGACGCGAGCATCAATGCCTGAAACGAAGGCAGCAATCACAATTACTGTCATGGTGCCGATGACCACTCCCAGAATCGTCAAGGCTGAACGCAGCTTGTGTTGCCAGAGCGTGTCTAGCGCCATCCTGATGTTCTCAAAAAGATTGCCGTGGAAGAGAGTCATTTCGATTGCCGATTAATCAGATGATCCTAATTCCCATTCACGATTTCACGATTCACGATTTCACTCCGCCCGCAAAGCTTCGATCGGATCAAGGCGCGCGGCGCGCCATGCGGGATAAACTCCCGAAATTAACCCCACTGTTCCCGACACCACTAACGCGACCGTCACAGCGAGCAGAGGCAATGACGTCGGCACGGGCGTAAGTGTCGCCACGAGCTTGGCCAACAAATATGCGATGGTAATTCCAATCGCGCCGCCCAGGAGGGACAACATGGTCGACTCCGCCAGAAACTGTTTTAGGATATCGCTGCGACGCGCACCGATACTCTTGCGAATCCCAATCTCCTTGGTTCGTTCTGTAACGCTGACCAGCATGATATTCATGATCACGATTCCGCCCACTACAAGGGATATTGAAGTTACTCCGATGGCCGCGATTTGAATTGTGCCAAAGATCTTGTCGCGTAGCTCGTTGATCGCACTTGGCGTAATGATTCCGAAGTTGTCCTTCTCACTCGGCGACAGTTTACGCCGCGTGCGCATCACGATGCGCGCTTCATCCACAGCATCCTGATACGTCGCGGCGCTGCTGGAAGTAATGCTGAGGTTCAACGACCGCCGCGAACCGTAGATTGCCAGAAATGTCGAGAGCGGCATCGCCACATACATATCCTGAGGTTGACCAAATACCGACCCCTTCGCCTCGCCGATTCCAATCACTTCAAAAGGACGACCATCAATCCTAATCGTTTGTCCGAGTGGATTAGCTGTCGGGAAAAGCTTCTCAGCCACGTCGGCCCCGATGAAAGTCGCATTACGTCGCGTCTCTTCATCAACCTTATTGAAGTAGCGTCCGTCGCTTGCTTCTATCCGTTCGATGTCGGCGATGTTTGGTGTCGTCGCGCTGATATGCAGGCGACGCAGGTTCGTCGCGCCCAGCTTCACGTCGCCGGTAATGTCTTCCTTCGCGCCTACTTCCTGAATGGCACCGCCACGCGCTGCGAGCGCTGCTGCATCATCAAGTGTGATGTCCTTATTGCGGCGCCGTGCCGCGTTTAGCGCTGCCACACTCGAAAAGTCTTCAATCGAGAACTTGCTGACAGAGAAAGCGTTGGTGCCGATGTTGGCAATCTTTTCGTCAACGTAAGCATTAAAACCTTCAACCAGCGACACAACGACGATCACCGTAGCCACGCCGAAGATGACACCGAGCAGAGTCAGAAAGGAGCGCAGCTTGTGCGACAGAATGGCTGAAAGTGCGAGTTTAAGAGCTTCGAGAATCGGCATTTGCAGGTACTCTTATTACTACTGGAGCGCTTCGCTAGACAACCTCTATCTAACTACGTAGAAACAAGGTTGAGGTTTCAAGCCCAGCCGACTTCGCCCCAAAAGTAAGTGGTAAGCGCATCGAACTAAACGTTCTGGCGCTGAGGCGCGAAGGCGCAGAGTCGCAAAGATTCTCAAAGTAATTTTGCTTGCGTCGCATCTTCAACGAATCAGCGGGGAACTTTTCTTCTCTGCGTCTTTGTGGCTCTGCGTCTCGGCGTCCCCCGCGTCTCGTCCGTCAACTTTCAGGTAGGCTTCTCCTGACTCTCCAATTCATTCCAGATCGTAATGTGCCGCGTCTCCGTCAGCAGTAGTGATCCGACAATGAACGTGATGCTCGCCACTGCGATTGGGTAATACAAACCAGCGTAGATGTTGCCGGTTTGCGCCACGACCGCAAGGCCAATCAGCGGCAGCAAGCCGCCGAAGACTCCGTTGCCAATGTGATATGGAAGCGACAGCGACGTGTACCGGATCTTTGCCGGGAACGCTTCAATCAAATATGCCGCAATTGGACCGTAAACCATCGTCACAAATACAACCTGAACAAACACGAGGAGAATTAGTTTCCAGGCTACAGGCGAGCTAATGAAGGAGCTGAAATTCGTGTAGGTCAGAACTTCAGCGGCTGGTTGCAGGGCGCCATTAACCAGCGAGAGGGGCGTCAGGTTAATCGCGCCCGTCACTGGATTCTGCTGAGAGACAGCAGTCACGACTGCCGAACCTGCCGCCCATTGCATCGCCCTGTAGATGGGCACATAGGCGAGCGCCGCCAACAAACATCCCGTCATCATGATCCACTTGCGGCCAATCCGATCTGACAAGGCACCAAAGAAAACAAACAAGGGCATGCCGAGAAACAACGCGATGGCAACGATGTAGTTAGCGGCGCGTCCGTTGACCTTGAGAATTGTTTGCAGATAGAACAGTGCATAGAACTGTCCTGTGTACCAAACAACTCCTTGTCCCGCAGTAGCGCCGAAGAGCGAAATCAAAACACGTTTTAGATTTGGCCATTTTGTAAAAGCTTCCTTGAGAGGTTGCGCCGAAGTCATGCCGGCGCTCTTGATTTGACTGAAGATTGGCGACTCCTTCATTCGCAAACGGATGTAGAGCGAGATGCCAACCAGGAAAATTGAGATAACAAAGGGAATGCGCCAACCCCACGAACTAAACGCTTCACGGCTCATCGAATTTTGGACGAGCAGGACGACGACAAGGGATAAAAACAAACCAAGAGTCGCAGTAATTTGTATGAAGCTCGTATAGAAGCCGCGCTTTGCGTCGGGAACGTGCTCAGCGACGTAAACCGCGGCGCCGCCGTATTCGCCGCCGAGCGCCAGACCCTGGAGCACACGAATCAAAAGCAGAATGATCGGAGCGGCTATTCCAATGGTGGCGTAGGTTGGCAGAAAACCGAGGAGCGCTGTCGCGCCGCCCATGATCAGCAAGGTGACAAGGAAAGCATACTTACGTCCCACCAAATCGCCGATGCGCCCAAAGAAGAGCGCGCCGAAAGGGCGAACGACGAATCCAACTGCGAAGGTGGTGAGATAAGCGATCAGCGCGAGGGTGTTATTGCCGCTGGGATAGAAGAGTGGGGAGATTACGATCGCGAGGCTGCCGAAAATGTAGAAGTCGTACCATTCGATCATGGTGCCGACGGCGGAGGCGGCGATCACCCGCCAAAGCTGAAGACCGCTTAACGCTCCGTCGCCGGCGTTGTCATTTTTGATCGTAGCAGCAGAGTTTGTCGGCAAGGTAATCGGGCTCCGTTCTTAGTGATCACATGTGATAGAGCCCTTAGCCGTCTCGCTCTGGAAACTATTGGTTCATCGACCCGCTGCCCATACCTTTCATTGGCATCTGCAGTCTGCCATCGGCCCTACTGGTAAGCGCCAGGAAAGCCGAGTCCTCGCGCAGGGAATCAAAAACCGCATCCACCCGCGCTTCCATCATCTCCTTCTCCCTTACCGCCGGATAGCGTTCGTAGACGAAGAAATGGCGGCGTAGAAGTGCAAGCGCCTTCTTGCGCTGGCCGTTTTGCGCGAAGATGCCCGCAAGGTTGTAAGAAGCCGGCAACAGATTGATGTTTCGTTCGGCAATCTTCAGAGCCTCAGCACCACGCCCTGAAGCAGACATGAAGACGGCCGCGAAGACCACGTTGTACGGGTCCTTAGGATCAAGCGCCAGGGCCTTCTTCGTGTACTCGTCGCCCTTCACCAAGTCGTGTTCGGAGTTCCAGTAGACCGCCAAATTACGATAGGTCAACGCCAGTGGAAACTCGGCAACTGAGTCCTCCATTAACTGCAGACCTTTCTTGAATTCGCCATCGTGAATCGTCATCTTACCCAGACCATGCAGGGCAACGGCGCGTGAAAGTGGATCTGCCGGCAGGGCCAGAATGGAGTCAAACGTGATTCGCGCTTTAACCCAATCGCCAATGTGATGACGATAGAGTTCACCGAGGTAGCGCAATGGCGCGGGATCGGCCGGGTCCATAGCGCGCGCGCGCTGGTAGAGCTTTTCAGCTAGAAGGTAGTTCTCGTTAATTTCCGCCCGGAGACCACGGCGCATCGTTTGATCGATAAGCACACTCTTGCGAGCCTCTAAGACAGGCATCGCAGTGTCCGGAGCCCCAGTAAGAGCGGCAGCGTCGGTGACTCCGAGCTTCTTCAATTCCTTTGCTGATTCCTTGGCCTTCTTAGGAAACATGCACTTCTGATCAAGTACAGCCTGGAGTTGCTTGATTGCGTTCTCTTTGTCGCCGGCCGCAGCCTTTGCTTTCGCGTCTTTCAACAAATCATCAAGCGACTTCTCGCGCTCCTTAACTTCGGTTTCGACTACTTTCTCTAAATTCTCAACCTTCAACTTGCCGCCGCTGTTCTCTAGTTTGGTGACAGGAGTTCCATCCGGGGTAGCTAAAACTGCAACCGGAAGCTTCGACTCGCCAATTAGTTTGTCGGCATTAGGAATGCGGGTGTCGGCGACTTCCATCGAAATGCACTGCGATGCGTAGAGGGAAAGCGGCCGCGATGCGCGCAGGCTGGATTTCTTCAGCTCCTCAGCCGATGCGGGAAACCAGTAGACGACTAGACCCTTAGGCGGAGGATCTTTGGGCTCGCGCACTTTCCAAGGAACGTAATACACGGTGGGACTGGCATTGCCCCCGCCGCCGGACATGCCTCCCACGCCGCCGCCGCCCCCGCCGCCGCAGGTAGCCCACACGGGAGAAGCAACAAAAAACAGAATTAAGAGCATTGCGAGTGGGGGAGTAAGTTTTGCTGACGGTAGGTTCCTCATTTGATAATCCTCAAAGGTCAAAGCGGATTGCGGATGACTGGGGAGATATTTTCTACCCTGCGGGATCTTGCGAGGGGTAAGACTAGTGC
>JBPCMI010000212.1:0-10254 GCA_051002415.1 Pyrinomonadaceae bacterium | reverse complement strand
GTCCAACGTCCAGAGTCTGTTTCCGGATTGCAGCTCCTGCAGATGCGGTAAAGAATCAGCTTTGAGGACTGTCATATCTTGGCGCGCGGACTTGGGGCATAGGACGTTGGACTTTGGACGTTGGACTTTGGACTGCTTCCTCATTGGCGCCTTGGCGGTTTCAGTGACAAATGACGAATGATAAATGTCCTGCTAGAATGAACGGACAAAATAAGAAGACTAGGAGCCAAAAAAAATGCCTTATCCAGAAATCATGATCCGGCCGATGCGCGAAGAGCTTACGCGCTTAGGGGTTGAAGAATTACGCACCGAGGCCGATGTCGATCGCACACTACAAACGAGCGAAGGAACGGTGATGGTTGTGGTGAACTCAATTTGCGGCTGCGCGGCTGGAAAAGCCCGGCCAGGAATTGCTCTCGCCCTGCAGCATGAGACGCGTCCAGACAAAGTTGCTACAGTTTTCGCGGGCGCTGATATCGAAGCGACCGAGAAAGCACGCAGCTACTTTACCGGCTTTCCGCCATCCTCTCCCTCAATCGCCTTGATGAAAGACGGAAAACTCGTCTACATGATGCAGCGACATCAAATCGAGGGACGCGGACCGCGTGAGATCGCGGAGGAGCTGACTCAGGCTTTCGACGAGCATTGCCGAAAAACAGCAGCGGTAGCTTAAGCAGATTTGAGTGTGAATAAAATGAAGGCCCGGGCGGAGTGCCCGGGCTTTTTTAAGTTTGCTTGGAGTTGCCGATTACCCCTACGGTGTCGGCGTGGGCAAGCACGGCATCGGGAGAGCGCTGCAGTGCTCTAAAGTATTTCTGCTGAAACTCAGTGCCGTTTTCGTCAGGCGTCGTCAGTTCGCGCGCCTGTTGCAGCACCCCCTCAACATCAGCTTGGACCGGTGGTTCTTCCGCGTCCAGCGTCTCATCAATCTTTACAATCAACTCCGAAAGATCGTGCAACCAGGCGAACCATGGATCGTGCATCACTAACCGGAGCACCTCATAGCTGTTTTCTATGCGGTCGTGAACCCGTTCATATGATTCTCGCTCATCGTCGAGCAAGGTCTTGTGCAGATGGAGCAGCGCCACTCGCGTTTCTCGCAACCTCCCCACCAGATCGTT
Source organism: Pyrinomonadaceae bacterium (assembly GCA_051002415.1). GTDB lineage: Bacteria > Acidobacteriota > Blastocatellia > Pyrinomonadales > Pyrinomonadaceae > PSRF01. The sequence continues at coordinate 9,133 of JBPCMI010000212.1, read as the reverse complement.
CTCACTCATCGTTTATCCTTTCCAAAACGGTACCACCGCAAGATTCCCTAAGCACGACAAGAATACTTAGCTGAATCGAATGCTTCAAATCACTCACGCTTAACTAGCGCTGAGCCTCTTTATGTTCAGGTGTGTTCCCCATTTTAATCTCTTCTACCAGAGCGTCTGCATCCAGCTGTCGCTTATGAAAAATCGTGGCCGGCGCCTTCAAATTGTAGACATGCACCCGCTGACGCAGCTCAGCAATCCGCGCGCGGAACTCAGCCACATTCCGCTCCCAGGCATCAGGATTTGGACTCGTGCCTTCGGGGCGATAAATGCGCCACGCTCGCGCTAGGTTTGTGCGCGCCACCTGAAATTGGGCTTCGATGTCCTTTCGCTCCTCAATCCACGCGGGTGCGAAACCGGCGTTACGAAGCAAGCGGTGCACCGTTCTCAGATCAGGATCTTCAAAGTGATTTTCGCTAAGGTCAAGCGGCTGCCCATTTCCAGGCAGATTATCGAACTCACCTTTCTCGATCGCTTCGCGTATGTACTTTTCCGTCAGTGATTCCAAACGCTGCGACACAACATCACCTCTAACTTTAAGTGCGCCGGCAAGGTGAGGCAGAGACGGCGCTTTGTTAAGCTTATAGGTCACATCGTCAGTTCGGAAACCAAAGCGGTATCCCCGATACATCGGGATTGCCACCGCCCTCCAAAATAACGCGACTGCCTGCCTGAATAGAGTACCGCTAAGGCACCCTCCGAAAGTTCTTCAAGGCCGAATCGAACCATTGCCTTTGGGCTTTGTGTTTCGTCGCTTGTAAAGAATTGTAATCCCGCCAGTACTTCATGGCCTCGCAAGACCTTCTGGTCGCTATGCTATGATCGCCCTCCATGCGCCCCCCGCTCAACCTCGAAACCCCGGTTAACGAACTTTACAAGTACGGAATTGCTCGGCTTGGACAGGCTGCCTCGCAAAGCCTCTCTGCTGGTTTGGCACGTTTCAGAAACCGCACAACCGCAAGCTCCATGACCGTGGAAGATCTGCTTTGCTACCTGCCGATGCGCTATGAGGATCGATCGAACCTCACAACGATTCGAGACTTGAAGGACGGGATGGAAGCGTCGCTTGAGCTGTATGCCAAAGGTGCCTCCGGTTACCAGGTGGGCAAGAAGCGGGCTCTCGAGGGCAAGCCCAAACTCTACATTTTCCAGGTGATTGCAACTGACAAGCAACAAGGGCGACCGGTGGTCGTGTGGTGGTTTGTCTCCGGGCCGCACGCTCGGGACATCATCGACTACTACACGAAGCGACTGACGCGCGGCGCGCGCTTTATCACTTTCGGAAAGTGGGAGCTCGATAAGCGACGCGGAACCTTCGCGTTGCGCCTGCAGAAACCAGCCGACGAACTTGAAATGCTGCCGCTCCGGGAAAGTAACGGAGTTGCTGACACAACTGATGAAAATGAAGACGATGCCGGTGACGAGGACGATCCGCGCTTCGCAGCAATTCACGCCGGCCGTCGCGTACCGGTCTACCGCAAACTTGGCGATCTTTCTTCCAAGCGTCTGCGCGAAATCTTCCATGCTTTGCTCGACGCAGTTCCCAGCAAAGATATTAAGGAGACGCTCCCATCGGAATTGCGCCAGCGTCAGAAACTGATTAGTCGCGCAACCGCCCTCCGTGAAGTTCACTTCCCTGCCGATGACACCGCGCTCGATGAATACGAGTCTGCTCGCAGCGCCGCTCATCAGCGCCTGATCTTTGAAGACTTCTTTTGGATCGCTTTAGGAATTGCTTTGAAGCGCGGCCGGCGAGTGAAGGAACGCAAAGGCGCCGCGATCACGATCGACGCAGGCGTTAAAGCGCGCATCGCCTCCGTCCTGCCTTTCAAACTAACCAATGCGCAGCGGCGAGTTGTGAAGCAAATATTCGCTGACGTGCAATCGGACGCTCCCATGAATCGACTGCTGCAGGGCGACGTCGGCAGCGGCAAGACGATAGTCGCCGTGATTACGATGCTGGCAATTATGGAAAGCGGTTATCAAACTGCGCTGATGGTTCCCACCGAAATTCTTGCCGAACAGCATGCGCGCAACATCAAAAAACTCCTCGCGCCTACACCTTATCGCATTGAACTCTTAACAGGCTCGCTTAAAGGCGCGGAGAAGAAGCGATTGCAAGCCGAGCTCGCCGCCGGTGAGATTCAAGCTTGCATCGGCACGCACGCCCTCGTTCAGGAAGCCGTCACGTTCAAGAAACTGGCGCTCGCCGTGATTGATGAACAACATCGATTTGGCGTGATGCAGCGCGCCGAACTGCGCGCTCGGGGTTTTAATCCTGATGTGCTCGTGATGACCGCCACGCCAATCCCTCGCTCACTTGCCATGACAGTCTATGGCGACCTTGATGTTTCGGTGATCGATGAGCTGCCACCCGGTAGGACGCCCATTGAAACGAGAGTGCTGGGCGAAGACCAAAGGCTCGAGGTAAAGCGGCTCTTGACGCGAGAAATCAAGGCCGGCCGCCAGGTCTACGTTGTCTATCCCTTAGTTGAAGAGTCGGAAAAGATGGACCTGCGCGACGCCACCAGAAGATTTGAGTATTTGCGGGACGTTGTGTTTCCGAAGCACCAAGTCGGGCTGATTCACGGAAAGATGAAAACTGCCGAGAAGGACGACGTGATGAAGCGGTTCGTCGCAGGCGAAATTCAGATTCTGGTTTCCACGACTGTAATCGAGGTGGGAGTCGACGTGCCGAACGCTTCCGTGATGGTTGTAGAACATGCCGAACGATTCGGCCTATCTCAGCTTCATCAACTGCGAGGCCGAGTCGGTCGCGGCGCGGAAAAGAGTTATTGCCTGCTGCTGACGGCAGACAAGAAGACCGCAGTTGCGATGGAACGTTTAGGAATCATGGAACAAACAAGCGACGGCTTTCTGATTGCCGAGAAGGATTTGGAGATTCGCGGCGCCGGCGAGTTACTCGGCACCAGACAATCCGGGCTGCCTGAGTTTCGCGTGGGTAACCTGCTTCGCGACCAGGAGATTCTGGAGCAAGCGCGCAAGGAGGCGGAATTCTACCTGGAACAACGGCAACGTTCGGTTGAAACGAAAAGGATGATTCAGAGAGTGCAGAGTGATACAAGATTCGGACTGGCGGCAGTGGGTTAAGGGTGGGGTGAGATGAGGGTGATTGCCGGAAAGTTTCGCGGTCGAAATCTGAAGAGTCCGCCGTCGTTGCGAGTACGCCCGACCTCCGATCGCCTGCGCGAAACGCTCTTCAATGTAATCGCGCCGCGGATTGCAGGAGCTCGTTTTTTGGATCTCTGTGCCGGCTCGGGAGCCGTGGGCATTGAGGCAATCTCGCGTGGCGCGACGCATGCTACCTTCGTTGATCAATCGCGAAAGATGTCGGCGCTGATAGCGTCAAACTTACTGTTGTGCCGGATTCCCGCCGAGGACACTTCCGTCGTTACGTTGGAAGCGTCTCAGTTTTTGCGCAGCGCTGCGAAGCGAGGCAGCGAAAGTTGGGACATCATCTTTTTCGATCCGCCTTATGCCGATGACTATCTGGACGTCCTTGGTCTCTTTGCTGCTGCAACCGGGAGCCTACTCACGGAAACGGGAGTCCTCGTAGTCGAACACAACCACAAGAAATCGCTCCCAGATGAGCTGGGAAATATTCAGCGCCAACGAATACTTAAACAGGGCGATTCTGCTCTTAGCTTTTATGAATAGATGGCAGGCGGGACGCCCACGATTTCAATCGGAAATCGGCAATCGCCAATCGGCAATCAGATTGTTAATATCCCTCAATGAATGTGCTCGGGATCGAAACCTCTTGCGATGAAACCGCTGCCGCCATCGTCCGCGATGGCCGCGAGATTGTCTCATCCGTAATCTCTTCCCAGATTGAAATTCACAAGCGCTTTGGCGGCGTGGTTCCGGAACTCGCTTCGCGCGAACACCTCGACAAAATTGTGCACATCGTCAAAGAAGCTTTTTCACGTCCCGGCATCGAGATGCAATCGATCGACGGAATCGCCGTCACCGCGGGTCCGGGTCTGGTTGGTTCCCTCGTCGTTGGAGTCTCCTATGCCAAAGCGATGGCCTTTGCTCTTAACAAACCCCTGGTCGGCGTGAATCACATCGAAGGGCACATTTACTCCGTTGCATTTGAAAATCCTCCTGTGCAATATCCGGCCCTCGCTCTCGTCGTTTCGGGAGGCCACACAAACATCTTTCACTTGCCGGAACCGGGGAAGTATCGCGTGCTCGCGCGCACGCGCGACGACGCCGCTGGGGAGGCGTTTGATAAAGTCGCGCGCCTGCTGGGCCTTGGCTATCCCGGTGGCCCAATCATCGAGCGGCTCGCGCGGGAAGGTAATGCCAGAGCTGTGAAACTTGCAGTGCCGCGGATGGGCGATGGACTTCCAGACTTTAGTTTTAGCGGGTTGAAGACAGCGATTACCAAACACGTAAGGGAAACGGGACTACAACCGGTAAATGGCAACGATGAGCCATCAGCCGCAGTGAAAGATCTCGCAGCAAGTTTTCAAAGCGTAGTGGTGCGCTCGCTCGTGGGCACGTTGGCGCGCGTGGCTGAGGGGACCCACAGCAAAACCTGGATCGTCTCAGGCGGTGTGGCGTGCAACCAAGCTTTGCGAGAAGCAGCAGAGGCGGCTGCGAAGCAAGCCGCCGTTCCTGTTTACTTCCCCTCGCGACATCTCTCAACCGACAACGCTGCGATGATCGCGGCAGCCGGCTACGTTAAGCTACGAGCCGGCGAACGCGCGGATTTTAGTCTCAATGCCGATGTGAGTTTGCGACTGCAAAACATTGGACTCGAAGACGAAGCAAAAAAACGCGCTGGAGCGCGGTATCGGCTCTGAGGATTTATTCATCGGGTCATCGGGTCATCGGGTCATTGAGTCATTCGACTCATTGGATCATTGGATCATTGAATCATCGATTTATAGCTTAGACAGAATGGCTGCACGAGCCAAAGACGCAATTACTCAATGATTCAATCACGCGATGATTCAATGGGCCGATTCAATTCAGACTATCTGCATCAATTCTGAATCCCAATCGCTTCGCAATATTCCTGCAATCGTCTCCATATGGGGTCGATTTCCCCCCAATCGTGTCTGTCACAACTGATTCGTGTCCTCAACGCAACAACTTCCGCCCCGGCATACCTCTTGCCAACTTCACAGGGAAACCACTGTAAGTCGAACGAGAAGCAGGAGAAGCCATTATGAAAGAGATTAAGGTTTGGCCACACTTAACAATTGTTGCAATCATTTGCGCGGTGCTCGGTGCGGGGGCTGTAGTGCTTTGGAAGAAACACGATACTCGCGTGCTGGCGGAAGCGCTTCCCAATGCCGCTCGCATCGAACGCGTGGAAGGGCAGGTAGCCCTGAACAATAGTTTGTCAGCCTCCGAAACCGATTGGGTCGAGGCAGTGCCCAATACGCCCGTATCGGTAGGAGATCGAATTTATACGCGCGATAACGCGCGCACTTCCCTCGCCTTTACCGGCCGGAATTTTGCCACGCTCGATCCCAACACATCACTGGATTTGCTAGCCCTCGAAGACCACCGCACTCCACTCGCTTTACGCGATGGCACTGCAATTTTTGATCTTGGTTATCTGCCACCAGGCGATGTCTTTGAAGTAGGTACGCCTTATGGCGCAGTCGATCTTGAAGAGCCCGGGCTTTATCAGGTGGGCCTGGATGACAACGGTGGTGCGATCGTTTCAGTTCTTAATGGACTGGCTCAGGTCGTAGGAATGGACGGCAGTGGTCGCGTAGGCAAGGGAGAGATACTTACTCTGCTGGGCCAGACCGCCGCGGAAGTGGTCCTTTCGCGCTTACAGCCTGATGACGCTGGTTACTTTGTTGACGATTACTACCGGCAACGTTACCCGAACCAGTACGACGGCAGGTACAACAGCTACGACGCTTACCTTGACGATCCTGATTACTACGATCCGTATCGCCAGTATTCGTCTTATCAGTATGCGTCAAACTCGATACCCGGTTTGTATGACCTCGACAATTACGGCGACTGGGTGAGTCTTGACGACTATGGTTACTCCTGGCGGCCACGAGTCGATACCGAGTGGGCTCCCTATCAATCGGGTTCTTGGACGAACGATTACCCCTATGGCCCAACCTGGGTCTCAAGTGAACCCTGGGGCTACGCTCCTTATCACTATGGGCGTTGGGTAAACGTGGGTAGCCAGTGGTTCTGGGTGCCAGACGCGACAAACACGAATCCTATTTATTCGCCGGCGCTCGTCGCGTTTGTTCCGGGGCAGTATGACACGATTGGCTGGGTGCCTTTGGGCCCGGGCGATCCTTATGCGCTGCATTACTACGACACCAATTGGCAGCCGCATTATTTATACGACACGCCGGTCATTAATCAGCAGATCGTCAACTACTATGTGCCGAACGCAGTCACCTATGTGCCGGTGAATCAGTTTGGCGAGGTAATCGACTATCGCTCGGTGCGTAAGTTCGATAAACAGATGCTGGCGAGGTCGCGTCCAACATTCGATCCGCTAACCGTGGGACCGTTGCGCAACGCTTTCATTAATTCGGCTTGGGGTCGCGGCAAGATCGACCTGCCGCCGGGGATAGCCAAGCGGTTTGTTGACCGTCAGGTAATAACAAGCGGCATACCCGCATCACCGATCGTGCACAAAGACCTGACGAAGGTCCTGCGAACGCAAACGGTTTCTGACAAGGCTCGGAACCAGGGCTACAAGGTGAGAGACGATCGCCAGAATTACCGGAGCATAGGTCGCAAGGTGCACATTGCAGAAACCGATCGGCGAATGGAACGAGGCGCCGAACAAGAGCTGCAGCGAATCGAAGGCCAACAGGTAAAACCGAGTCATAAACAGGAAGCTGAGGTGCAGCGCTCGCAGCCGAAGCAGGTAAGAGAGCAAGGGCAATCACAGCAGGATGCAGTTCGCCGGCAGCAGGTGGAAAACGCTAAGCGCGAAAATGAGGCTCCTCGTGTTGCGAATGAGCGAGCGGCGGCGGCTCAACGCGGACAGCAGAGCAAACCGCGCCAGGAGCAGCGCCAAATCCAACGGCAGAATCAAGTCCAGGTGACGCCGCCGCAACGCCAGCGCCAGGTACAAATCCCGATGCGCCAGCCGGAAAGACCACAGGTACAGCAAAAGGTGGAACGGCGCGAGCCTAAGTTGGGACCGCCGCAACGCCAGCAGCCCCAGCCGCAGGCGCAGTCGCAAGGGCAGGGTCAGCGCAAAGCGGAGGGACCTCCAGCCCAGCAACAGCAGTCCGCTGGAAATCCCGGCCGAGGTAAGGGCAAGGGCAAACCCTAGGCGAGGAGTCAGGAGTCAGTAGGCTGAGGCAGAGGCAGTAGACAGTCGGCAGCATGCAGGACGCTGACGCAATAGCGGCTGGGCCCTACAGTGCGGTAAGGCTTGCCTTACCGGCGAGTCCTCTTAACAAAATGCGCGAGGCTAACCTCGCGCATTTTTCTTATTCAGGGATCCAGTTTCGACTATCGTGCAAGCAGGTTAGTGGCCACGCCGCTACTGCCGTCTGCCTTCTGCCTTTCGTCTCGTCACGCGAGACCAAGTTTTAGGCTTATCAACCTTCGACGGCGTCGAGGACGCTCTCCGCCTTTTTCGAGTAGGCCACCAGGCTCGCCAGATTCTGCCTCTCCACCGCTGTCAGCATACTGTCTTTGAATTCCGGGTTGGGTTTATACCAATCGAAGCTCGCAAAGTATGCTTGCAGCCAGGGCTCCTTGAAGACCTTGCCGCGACGCGCATAAATCTCCTGGCGCATCTTTTCAACGTCTTCTACAAATAAACCCGCCAGCATGCTGCGCGTCAGCGGTTTCTTACCCAGCTCGTCGTGCATGCGATTCTCATAACGCACAATGGTTTCGACGTTCAGCTTATCGCTGCCGGAAACTTGTTCGTCTTGAAAATCTTCTTTCTGCTCGTACCAGGGCTGACTCCAAAAATACTGTTGCAACCAGGCGGCGCGAAACGATCGACCGTGACGAGCATAGATTTCATTGCGAAGCAGACGGAGCTCGTGAAGACTGAGCCCCTTGAGCATACTTTCCGCAATAAGCTTGTTTTCAAACAGCTCCATGTCGCCTGGTGAAATTGCCAGCCGCCGTTGTTTCGACTGCGCCGTGGCGATCACTTGGAGGTTCTTGCGCTCCAACTCGGTCAAGAGTTTCGTGTCGTAGCGATCGCTGGGCTTGTACCAGTACCGCTCATCGAAATACTGCTGCAGCCAGGGCTGATCATCGAAACGCTTGCCGTGGATTGCCTCCACCTCAGAACGCAGCACTAACCATTCCGCTGAGGTGTGTTCTCCCAGCTTGCGACGTGGCAGGGCCCGCGAGCGCCAGTAACGCATATCGCCCGGCTGCAGAAACTCGTGCTTCCCTGCTTCGGCATCGCGAATCACATCGAGGTTCCGCACCTCGGTCGCGTTTAGCATGGAATTCTTGAAGTCGGGATCAGCGCGGTACCAGGGACGGTCGTTTAGGTAGGTCTTGATCTCTGGATCTTTAAAGACTCGACCGTGTCTTCCAAAGACGATGCCGCGCAGCAGCTGCAGATCTTCGAGGGGCAGTGCGGCAATTTGCGAAACGACAATCTTGTCTTTGGCAAAATCGAATTCTTCCCAGCGTTTTACGGCTTCAGAAACATCCTGCGCCAGTACGGCGATGCTACAGGAAATGACGAGGGCGCCGACGCGCACGAGGCGTCGCATCGAAGGGGGGATTTTCGTCATAACAACTCCGCGGCTTAGCCGAAAATGTCGCGAACTTTGTCTACTAAACCTTTATCTTCTAAATCCTTATTCTCGACAGTTGCCAACTGCTCCAACAGCTTTCTCTGCTCACGCGTTAGCGAGGTCGGCGTTACCACCGTAACTGAAACAAAAAGATCGCCACGTCCGCGTCCGCCGAGCATCGGCATGCCTTTACCTTTGAGGCGAAACACAGTGCCCGTCTGCGTACCTACCGGAATCTTTACCTTGTCTTCAGCGTCCAGGGTCCGTACGGCGATCTCCGCGCCCAGGGCTGCCTGGGCAAAAGTGATAGGCACAGCGGCATAGAGATTACTTCC
>JBPCMI010000211.1:0-14920 GCA_051002415.1 Pyrinomonadaceae bacterium | reverse complement strand
GATTACCTCGGACCAAATCAAAGATCAATCACTGCAAAGCCTCGCCGACGTCGTTATGTACGTTCCCGGCATCGTTTCGCATCAGGGAGAGAACAATCGCGACCAACTGGTGATTCGCGGCAATAGCACCAGTGCCGACTTTTTTCTGAACGGAGTTAGGGACGACGTTCAGTATTATCGTGACCTTTATAACGTCGATCGAATCGAAGCGATTAAAGGTCCGAATGCGATGATCTTTGGGCGCGGCGGCGGCGGCGGCGTCATCAATCGCGTCACCAAGGACGCAGCTTTCACATCAATTCGGGAAATCACTTTGCAGGGAGGATCGTTTCGCAACCGCAGACTGACTGCCGACTTTGGCGAAGCGCTTACGAAAAAACTTGCCTTCCGAGTGAACGGACTTTACGAAAACTCCGGAAGCTTTCGAGATCACGTCAAACTCGAACGTTACGGCATCGCCCCGACGTTTACTATCGCTCCCGATGCTGCAACAAGAATCACGCTGGGCTTCGAACACTTTCACGATGGACGCACTCCTGATCGCGGCATCCCTTCCTTTGGAGGTCGTCCAGCTGATACGCCAATCTCGACCTTCTTCGGAAATCCTGACGACAGCCACGCTCGGGTCCGCGTAGATTTGATCTCGGGCTTGCTTGATCGACAGTTTGGTCGTTTTAATTTGCGAAATCGCGTGATGTTTGGCGACTACGACAGGTTCTACCAAAACTATGTACCCGGTGCAGTTACCGCCGATAAGCTGCGTGTAGCGCTTTCGACGTATAACAACGCCACGCAACGACGGAACCTCTTCAATCAAACAGATCTAAGCTTCATCGCAGCGACCGGAAAGGTTCGCCATACAATTCTGGCGGGGGTGGAACTCGGCCGGCAGTCAACAAACAATTTTCGCAACACCGGCTTTTTCAACAACACCGCCACTTCGGTGATAGTCTCTTATGAAAATCCGACTATCAACACCCCGGTGACTTTTCGCCAGAGTGCAACAGATGCAAACAACCAGGTTCGCACAAATGTCGCTGCCAGTTACATTCAGGATCAAATCGAATTTTCTAAACACGTGCAGATCGTTACTGGCATCCGTCTCGATTACTTCGATTTGCAATTCCACAACAATCGCAATGGCGAAGAGCTGAGGCGAATTGATCGGCTCGTATCACCTCGAGCTGGCATTGTGTTCAAACCCGTCATGCCTTTGTCGCTGTATGCAAATTACAGCGTTTCCTATCTGCCTAGTTCCGGAGATCAGTTCTCATCGTTGACGGCAATCACGCAGCAGGTGAAGCCTGAAAAGTTTGCTAACTACGAATTCGGTGTGAAATGGGATGTTCATCGATTCCTTTCTCTGAGCGCAGCGGCCTACCGGCAGAATCGCTCGAACACACGGGCAGCTGACCCAAACGATCCGACAAGAATTCTTCAAACCGGGAGTCAACGAACTGACGGCTTCGAACTTGGTGTAAACGGAAACATTACGAGGTCCTGGCGAATCGCAGGGGGTTATGCGTATCAGGATGCCTTTATTACCAGCGCGACGACAAATGCTATGGCAGGAAAGCGGGTAGCTCTTGTACCGCGGCACGCCTTCTCACTTTGGAACAATTATCAGTTCGTGCCCAAACTCGCTGCAGGATTCGGAATTGTTCATCACACAGATTCGTTTGCCGCAGTAGACAACGTCGTGGTTTTGCCGGGTTATACGCGCGCGGATGTAGCGCTCTTCTATTCCATTACCGAGCGCTGGCGCATTCAGGGTAATCTCGAAAACTTGTTCAATAGGAAGTACTACGTCAACGCTGACGGCAACAACAACATCTCTCCGGGCCGACCTCGCAGTGTTCGCTTCGGGCTAATCGCGCGATTCTAAGCGACTCACGAGCATGCGAGTGAAAGTAAGTTTCGTAGTGAGAATGAGACATTCACTCACTTAGCCAGGTTACGGAAGATACGAGCTAGGCTATAATGCGAGTCCCCTCTTCCCAAGCTTAGAATCAAGGCGGTGAACTGATGCGGCCGGAACGTCTCGCACACTTTAAAGAAATCCTTATCGCTCAATTACGCGAACACTCCAACCACGTTAGCGACGATCAAGCGGCGGCGCTGGAACTGTCTGATGACGGCGTCAAGGACAGCATGGATCTTTCGGTGATGGACGTTAACAAGGAGCTTGCGTTCCGGCTTGGTGATCGCGAGTCGCAAATGATTGCCGATATTGATCAGGCCTTGTTGCGAATCAAGGAAGGAAGCTACGGTATTTGCGCTCGTTGCAATAAGCCAATCGACGAACGACGTCTTGAGGCCGTACCGACTGCTCGATACGACGCTGAATGCCAAACGAAACTTGAGCAGGCCCGCAGCGCCAGTGATACACCTTCGCTCTGATCGACGTCTCAAGTCTAAAGTCTCAAGTCTCCAAGTCTCAAAGCATTTTTCGTTTCTCATATTTCCTAGGGAATTGAAACCGCAAAGTCGCCAACAACCCGCCGCATCGCAAGCCAGACTGAAGCGAACTCTTTACTTTGTGCTTAGTACTCTGCTGCAGCAGCTTCCGCAGTTAGATCTGCCGCTTCGAGTTCACAGCGAACAGAGCTCGAAGGACCAGGTTCAAAGCTCGTTTTTGTTTGGCCCCGTTGCGGCCCAAAACGTCTCCATGCCGAAGATGGGTGGGTTTGAGTAGACTGGCGGTACTCTTGTCCGATGGGAAATATCTTGAGACTTGAGGCTTGAGACTTTCTTACGCTTTAGGGTGCGCTTTGTCGTACACCTCGATCAGCTTTTCCATGGAAACGTGAGTGTAGATCTGTGTCGAGGAGAGACGCGCGTGACCGAGCAGTTCCTGGATGTCGCGCAGATCGGCGCCGCTGTCCAAAAGATGAGTGGCAAAGGAATGTCGCAGGGCGTGCGGGCTGATGTTATGCATTCCGGCGCAAATGCGAATGTACTTTTCCACCATGCGCCCCACGGAGCGGGTGGTGATTCTCGTCCCCTGATAATTCAGAAACAACGCATCCGGATCGCGTTCGGAAATCGGTGCAGCATTTAAGAAGTCGCCGCGCACTTCTAAATACTTCTGTAACGCATCTTGCGCCTCCTCGCCAAACGGCACGATGCGTTCCTTACGTCGTTTTCCGGTCACGCGGATCAGCCTGTTCCTGAAGTCGACATCCGCCAGACCCATCTTGGTTAACTCGGAAACTCGCACACCCGTCGCGTACATCAACTCCAACATTGCTCGATCGCGCCTGCCCAGATCAGTCTCGACATCAGGAGTTTCGATAAACTTTATCGCTTCCTCAATTGAAAGATGCTGTGGCAGTTTTTTCTCGAGCCGCGGTGTAGATACCAGTTTTGCTGGATTCAGCTCCAGCAGGCCTTCGCGCACAGCAAACTGGAAAAACGTCCGCAACGCCGCAAGTTTGCGCGCTACCGATGATTTCTTTTTTTGAGCCGAGTGCAGGGTGGAAAGCCACTCGCGAATAGTGATGTGATCTATGCGAGCAATATCCACCGGGGATCGTTTGCTGGTCTGCGGATGGGGCGGGGAGAGGTGGTCAAGAAACTGATTGAGGTCGCTGGCGTAATTTCGCAGCGTATGTTCACTGACGTTGCGCTCGTAGCGCAGATGTTCGAGAAACTGGGCTAACAGTTGCTCCATAGCGTCGAAATCCGACTCGTCGCAACTTAAGACCGCCTACCAATCGCGCGCGGCGACGTTAGCAGCTTTCGGTGAATAGTAACCCTTGCGCGCGCGGACTCGCACATCGTTCCGAGATTTGATTCGCAACTCAATCAAGTGGAAACGTCCATCGCGATTTTCCCCGCCCGGGTAATAACTCAACACATATTGTTCCGCGAGATCCGCAGCGATTTCCTGGAATGCTGAATCAAGGGCCGAAGTTGTTTTAGGAATATAGGCGGCGCCGCCGGTTTGCGCGGCCAACTGTTCCATGCGCCGCTCGGCTGCGAGCGCGCGCAGGTTCGCGCCGTCATACAAGCCGGTCTGCACGACGAAAATCTGACAATCGTCGGCGAGCACTTGATGCAACGTGGTCTCAAAATCCGCACGGCTCGTTGTCTCGATCCCGTCGGAAACAATCACGATCACGCGCCGGCCGGAATACGGTCGCAAATACGCCGCAGCAGCGATAATGGTGTCAAACAGTGAAGTAGAACCTTCGGGTTTTCCGAATAGCTCAATCGTCTGTTCCAGTTTTCTGATATCCCGGGTCATCGGTTGCGCGAGATAGCTTTCCGATTCAATCGAGTAAATGGCGGCCTCATCGGCCGGACGCAGGACGCGGCGGAAAAAGTGCTGCGCGGCATGTTTCTCAAAAGCCCGGCCCATATCAAGACTGCCACTATTGTCGAACAACATGGCCAGACGTACAGGTGAGTCTGAGCGGCTGATGTCACTAATTGGTTTAAGGACACCGTCCACCCGCAATTCAAAGTCTTCAGCCTTCAATGCTGTCAACGCAGTTCCCTTGTTATCGACAACGGAAGCTGGGATAGGAACAAGATTGGAAGAAACCCGTACGATGTCTGATTCTTCCACTTTGTCACCGGTGGTCTTCGGTGGAGGTATGGTGGTCGACGATGGGGTTTGGGAATTGGCAGGTCGGTTCGTATCGGCTATGGGACCAGGCGCCGATCGCGGTTTCGTTTTCGACTCCTTCCGCCGCCCGGACTGCGCCGTCACATTGGCATCAAGAACAAAGACAAGCATGACTAAAGAAACCGTCGCCAGGAAAGCCCAGGTGGCGCAACGAACGGAAACTTTCACGACGCCCTCGCCGGCATAGTGGCGGGTTCCAGTTGAAGATCTTTTAGCCAAGCGTCCCATTCAATTAGTGCTCGTTCGACCTGAAGTTGATGACGGTCACGTTTCTTACGAAGGCGGCGACGATCTTGTTCGTCGAGGGGCTGCAGCAGAGCAAAAGTGATGTTAACTGGTTGGAAGTTTTTGGTCTCAGCATTCGTCACATATCGGGCCAGCGCCCCAATCGCACTGCGAGCAGGGGCAGTAATTAAGTCGCGGTCGCTTGCCAGCCGCGCTGCATTCGCGCCGGCGATCCAACCCATAGCAACCGACTCAACGTAGCCTTCAACGCCAGTAATCTGACCCGCAAAAAAGACTTTTGGCCGCTCGCGCATCTGCATTGTTTCACTAAGAACGCGTGGTGAACAGATAAAAGTGTTGCGGTGAATCTGGCCAAACTGCAGGAACTCTGCGTGCTCAAGCCCAGGAATCAATCGCAGAACTCTTGCTTGCTCACCGTAGCGTAGATGATTCTGAAAGCCTACAAAGCTGTACGCGTCGGCCATTAAATTTTCCTGACGCAGCTGCACCGCCGCGTAGGGCTGCAGGCCGGTGCGCGGATCCGCAAGTCCCACCGGCTTCATGGGGCCGAAACGCAAAGTATCGACTCCACGCCGCGCCAGCTCTTCTATTGGCAGGCACGCCTCAAACCAGCGTGTCTCTTCGAAACGCTGCAGCGGAACACTTTTCGCTTCGATTAGAGCGTTGTAGAAGCGCGCGTACTCATCTTGATTAAACGGGCAGTTGAGATAGTCATCGCCACCTTTTCCATAACGGGCGGCGGCAAAAGCGATCGACCGATCGATTGAATCGGCCGCGATAATCGGCGCGATCGCATCATAAAAGTAGAGCTGATCGCTACCGGTGAGTTTCATGATCTCGCCGGTCAACGCATCCGACGACAAGGGTCCGGTGGCGATGATGCTGATCGCGTCAGCAAAAATCTCTGTCACTTCCTCACGGACTAATTCAATGTGGGGATGCGCTTCGATCTTTTCCGTGATGTACTCTGCAAAGAGTTGACGATCGACGGCAAGAGCTGCTCCGGCCGGCACGCGTGTGGCTGCGGCAGCTTCCATAACGAGGGAACCTGCACGCCGCAACTCTTCTTTCAAAAGGAACGGCGCCGAGCCGGGCTCATCTGACTTGAGTGAATTGGAACAAACAATTTCGGCGAGCTTGTCAGTGCGGTGCGCGGGCGTCTGTTTCAGCGGCCGCATCTCATACAGCCTGACAGCAGCACCGGCACGAGCCGCTTGCCATGCTGCCTCTACTCCCGCGAGCCCCGCGCCGATTACTTTTACTTCGTTCACAGTTTTTGATCGGGGCGTTCGGGTTTAGGAGCATCGAGTTGGTAATCGTTTACGTCACCTTTAAAGTGTCGATAATCGCTCCACTCGATCGTCTTGTTCACATCAATCCCGCGGAAAAGGAAAAGGCGCGCCGACAGATTCAGTTGAGCCAGCCGAGGTAACCAGACTCCTTCGGCCATTCGGGTTTGCTCCATCAATAGTCCGGCTCCGGGACGTAATGACAAGACGAGACCGCCTCCCATTTTGAAACTCTCTGCCAGCCGAGCTTCGAGGCGCATCACCTGTTTGTCTATGGGATCTATCCAGGCAACGCCAACAAGCTTCGAGATCAGTGTCTCCGCTCGATTCGACGGCTTAAATCCGGCGCGCGGCCGAAAATCGAAGACGATGGCTTCGCGTCCGCCAAATACTTCCCGGCGCGGGGAAACGAACTCGCAAACTTTCAGAAACTGAGAAATCTCGGGATTTTCGTCCTCCTGCGGATCACTTTTGCTCGCTCGCTTCTCGCGTTCAGCCCGCCGCCGCGCCGCTCGTTCATCGGTTTTTGCGCGCTCGCGTTCAGCCTTTTCAAATTCTTCGGTTACGCGTTTCGTTTCTTTCGCCGCTCGTTCGCCCGAGAGAGCTACTCCGTTTTCGCTGATTAACTTTCTAATCGGCTCGCGGTTAGCCAGGGGAAATATTTCATAAACATGGGTCGTTTCTTTCTTGATCTCACCTTTGTCATTCAATTCGCGATCAGTCTCTTTTTGGAGGAAGGCGTACTCGCTGACTCGCTTTTCGACCGCGTCCTGGTTTTGCGCCACTGCCCGCAGCAGTCCGACAACATCCAGAGTTTCATCTCCTCGTGGAGGATCGAAAGCCGAGTTGGACAGGTTTGTGTTGTACGAAGCGCGTTCGAGTTTGTAAGTCAGTTCCCCATCACCGGTCTTGAAGGTTAGGCGCTGGGGCTCGCGCGGCCCAGCCTGTTCAGTGGATTGATAGTCGGCGAAGCGCAAAGTAGTTTTTCGCACTTCGTCTTCCACTCTCACCAGGAGGTTGCTTTTAACGCTGAACCAATAGCGCAACCTCGCGCCGGCGCGATTGGAAAATTCGATGATGAAAGAAGGCTCCGAATCAAGATCGCCGAGCGAGATCCCTCGGGCCATGACATTCAACTTTTTGAAATCAAGCAGGTGGCTGGCATCGAGCAGTGCCTGAAGTTTTGCGGCAGCAGCTTCAGCACCGGTTAGCGTCACCAACCGATTGTCCAAACCTAAAACCCAAGCTGACGCGGGGCTGGCCCCCGAAATAATCTCGCCGTTACCGAACTTCAGCTCTGATCGACGTGACGCCGGCGATTTGATCTGAATAAGGGCCTTACCGATTGGCTGCTCGTTGAGTTGAATCGTCCATTCGAAGTTCGCGTCGCGGATCGCGCTGAGTTTTTTCTTACCACCTATCGCCTTCAAATAATTCGCAACGACCTTCTCGGCACTCGGAAGCTTTCTTGCCGACGGATTAGTCTGGGCCTGAGTGACACGTGGCGCGCCGATCAGCGGAATGGAAAGAAGAGCTGCAAAGAAAACCGTAAAACCGGTTCGACGCAGCTCCGCTAACCTTTGCGCTGCGAGTGAAATGTTGGGGGAATTCATGAAGCTGTTAGCGTCGCCTGCCACCTGTTTTCCTGGCTGGTGGTTTCCTGGCCGCAGACTTCTTTGCCGTCGTCTTCCGAGCCGCGGATTTCTTCGTTGTAGATTTTGCCGCAGATCTCTTAGCGGACCTCTTCGCGGTGGACTTAGATGCAGATTTCTTCCCACTTGATTTGACCGCCGACTTCTTCGCTGCTTTCTTAGCGGCCGATTTCTTCATTGATTTTCCTGGAGACTTTTTCACGGCGGTCGTTTTCGTGCCCGCATCTCCTTTTGCCTTCCGCTTCTCAACTTTCGCGTGCGCGTCGGCAATTACTTGCTCAATGCGCTCAGCCTCCGTCTCGGGTCCTGAAGGCGAGTTTTGTTGCTCATGATGATGTTCCCGCTGCTCAGCAAGTTCCCCCTGGTTCTTTTGATACTCAAACTCATTAACCGCGTCAGCTCCGACTCTGAATATTTCCAGATTGCGCATCTGGTCTCTGCTTCCCATGTCCTTTTTCCTCCTAAGAACGGCTGCTTGACACCCTAATCGGCGGGTTCGTATAGTGCAATTCTTCCTAAACGCACTTGGCGTTTCGGTCAAAAGCCGGCTTAGCTCAGTTGGTAGAGCGTCTGATTCGTAATTAGAAGGTCGCCGGTTCAACTCCGGCAGCCGGCTCCAAATGTTTTCAAATAGATCATACAGGATCCATCCCCGGTCGCCACTGTGCGGGACATTAGGTGCCGCCGGGCATTGGAAAGTGAGTTGACTCCGTGTCGGTAACAGGTATATAAGCCCTGCAGAACAGAATTAGGGATTCGTTCGAGTCAGTAACCTTACGAGAGTTTTACTCCCGTTAATTGTTGTTCCTGGGAGGCCATTTCCTGACTCAGACTTCAGGAAAATTCAAACCGCAATTTGGAACAGTCGGGTTCTGACCCATGCACAGTTGCTGCCCCCGCAAACTGTTAGGGTCGTACGCCTTTTCTTTATTTGTGAGTTACCCTTCTGACAGACTTGGGACCAAGGCTTAAAAGACGGCTAATTCAATCTAACTTGTGTGCGGCAAATGGGCATTGAACAGGCCTTTAGTGATCAGACGCTTTTGGACGTCGTCTCGCTTCTTTCTGCAAGAAATGAAAGCGGCCGGCTGAAATTTGCTGGCGGAACAATGAGAGGCGCCTTCTTTTTTTCAAAGGGCAAGCTTGTCGATGCTCACTTGGGACCGTTCAGCGGTTTTCAAGCGGTGAATCTGGCTATCTCAGTCGGGAAAGCCAGCCTCAGTTTTGATCCTTCCATCGAATCACATTCATCAAGCTTCAAGGTTCCGGCCGAACGACTACTACTGAAAGAGCGCTTTGGAATTGAAACTGCCGGTCTAGAGACTGCAAAACTAGAGACTGCGAAACCTGAGATTTTGAAACCGGAGAAACCGAACCCTGAGGCTACAAGATCAGAAGTGCGTGACAAGGAAAAAATTCTGGCAACAACTCCTTTGAATAGTGGCGTAGACCGTCAACTGTCAGCCGTCACAGGTCACTCACCGCTAGACCCGTCACCTAGCACGCGACCGCTGTCACCGGACACCCGACATACACCGCGGACTCTGCCTCAACCCCTGCCCCAGCAAGTCGAAACTAAAACCAGCGTCCCGGTTCAGGAAACAGAAATTAGAAAGGCACCTATCGGGTCTCCCGAAGAATTCCTGCTCCGAATTATTTCCGATTCGTCATCGCGACGAAACCGTGTCCTGTTGATGTGCCTGATGTTTTTAGTTGTAATTCCCGCAACGGTCGGTCTTGCTTCTTATTGGAGCAATAGCGCGGAAAGTAATGTACGCAAATTCTCGCCCGCCAAAACTCCCGAGACTTTGCCTGCGGCAGCCGCGGTCCCTGCTCCTTCGCAAGCCGAGGAAACCCTGACAAAGACGCCACCGGCAGACGAGCCAATTCCGCTCCGGCCGCAACCGTCCCCGGTTACTGCCGAGAAACAAACCCAGGAACCTGAAACTATTCGCTTAGATCCTGCTCCGGTAAAGGACAACGAGGTACCGAAGGTAAGCCTGAATCCCCCGACCGTGCCGCCAGAGCCATCAGCGAAGCCTTCGTCGCGGACGATTGCCGTCGTTGTGGAAATTGAAGAAGGTCGCGTCACCGAAGCTTTTATCAAACAACCGCAAAGAGAATTAGCTGCGTACGAAGCAACCGCTTTACGTCTTGCTCGCCAGCGTCGTTTCCCCAAGGGTACGACTCGTAAGGAAACCATCAATCTTTCTGTGACGCGCGAACAATAGAGGAGAATTATGAAGAACACTCTAAAACTCACCATCACTGCCGCCTGCCTCGTAATGGCCCTTGCTCAACCCGGTCTGGGCCAACAAGGATCGGTGCCTACATCACTGGCGGCGGCCGAGGAGCGGACCACGAGGGACCAGGATGGTTTACAAGGTCCTGTGCGTCGCGTGCGCGTTGAAACGGCAAGGGTGGTCGTGAAGGGCGAAAAGCTGGTTGAAGGACCACGTGTCGTTCGTGGTGTTGCCACGTACGATCCGCTTGGCAAGAAGATCGACGCAGTCGATTACCCTTTCGAAAGCAATACCGTTCCCGGAAAAGAGAAATATCGCTACGACGACAAAGGAAACATCGTAGAGATGGTTGTCATTGGCAGCGATGGTTCCATTCTCGGAAAAGAAGCCTACGACTACGAATTAGATCCAATGGGGAATTGGACAAAGATGAACACTGCTGTTGCAGTCTATGAGAATGGCAAAGTGACCTTCGAACCCACCGAGGTCACTTATCGTACAATCAGTTATTACTACAATCAGGCGATCGAAAAAATCAGTAACACTGCTGCTAAAACAAAGACCGCGCCACAGCCTGTCAAAGCGGCGCCTGTCTCCGCTCCTCTAAACACGGTAAAAGCTGTTGCCAAACCAATCGCAACTAATCAACCGGTAGCAGAGAAAGTTGCGGCAGTTGAAACTAACCCTGAAACCAAACCCGCTTCAATTCCGGCGACTCCACCTCAAAATAACGACTCGGCAGGAACCGAAACATCCCCAACAAAAGAGGCCAACACCAACACAGCACCCAGCACCACCGCGAAACCGAATGTAATCAAGTTCGAAGAAGGCGTTCTGCGCGGCGCAGCGATTGACCTGCCGCAACCCGAATATCCTCAAACGGCACTGATAACCCGGGCAACCGGTCAAGTAGAAGTGCAGCTATTAGTGAATGAAAAAGGTCTCGTTACAAACGCGCGGGCCCAAAGCGGCAATCCACTATTGATTCCGGCCGCGGAAGCGGCAGCACTAAAAGCGCGGTTCTCTCCGTCAAAGCTGTCGCCCGACCCCACGATAGCTTTCGGCGTCATCACCTATAACTTCTTTCTCCCTGACGCTTCCAGTCCTGCGCCGGCCAGCACCAGTGAAAATAAGCCTCGCACTGCTGACGAGGGCAAAGTTGTGCCTATTGCAACTGTGGAGAAAAACACTTTGGCAACTGCCAGACCGGCAACATTCAGCGAAACTGAACCAAAGGGCACACTTAAATCAGAAGCCTCGCATTACAGCAGAGGCGTCGCGTTTCTAACGGCGGGTAATTACGAGGAAGCCGCGACGGCGCTTAACCAGGCGGTGCAAGCGAATCCCAATGACGTTAATGCCTACTTAAAACTTGCCCTCACGTATTCAGCATTGCACAAGGACAAAGAGGCCGTTGCCGGATACAAAATGGCAAAGCAGATTGAGCGAAGCGTGTTCGACGCGCCTGCGTACTTCAACTGGGGCAAATCCTATCTGGCACTCGATAAAACTTCCGACGCGATTTCAGCATTCAAGCAGACGCTGACCCTAATGCGGGCCGAAGCTATTGGTCTTGAGCCTAAGGCCGACGCCAGCATACCCTCGCTTGAACAAGTGCATCACCATTTAGGAGTCGCCTACATTAACGCCCGTCGTTTCAGCGATGCGATTAAGGAATTCAAGGAAGTGGTCGCCCTGAATCCGAAAAATGCCGAGGCCCATTACGCTCTAGCAGTTTCTTATGTGAATACCGGTGATCAGAGAGCTGCGCAAGAAGAGAGCAAGATTCTCGCTGCTCTTGACCCCGAAATGGCGAAGAAACTCTCGACCGCTATCAGCGACTCAAGCTATGGTTGCCGGAACATTGCGTGCCGCCGTTAGCTTGAGGCGGTTCGCCTCGCGGAATAGCGTAACTGCTCTAATCCTCTCAGCCGCTCGCGGTTCAAGTGATAATCTTTCGCCATGACGATCGCGACGGACCGTCTCTCTCAGTACGAGCGTGACGGGTTTCTAATCCTCAAAGACTTCGTCTCGACAACCACCTGCGATCAATTGCGCGCGCGTGCGGAGCTGCTCGTCCAGGAGTCTGATCCCGCGGGCCTCATCTCTATCTTCACCACTCATGAGCAAAGCCGTGTGGCCGACGACTACTTTCTTGATTCAGGCGACAAGGTTCGTTTCTTCTTTGAAGAAGACGCATTTTTGCCGGACGGCACTCTAAAACAGAGCAAAGAGCAGTCAATTAACAAGATCGGCCACGCGCTTCACGAGATTGATCCTGTCTTCAACGCCTTTTCTCATTCGACCGAAATCCTCGAGCTGGTGGCAGACTTAAAGATTGAAGAGCCACAGCTCGTGCAATCGATGTACATCTTTAAGCAACCGCAGATTGGTGGCGAAGTAGCATGTCACCAGGACAGCACCTTTCTTTACAACGAACCGATTGACATCGCCGGACTCTGGTTCGCGCTCGAAGACGCAACTGTAAAGAACGGTTGTCTTTGGGCAATTCCGGGTGGCCAGCAGTTGGGACTGAAGTCTCGTTGGGTGCGTTCACCCGAAGGCGGCATGCGTTTCGAAGTCTTTGATGGGACACCGTTTCCGGAGGAAGATTTGATCCCGCTGGAAGTGACCAGGGGTTCACTGATTGTCCTGCACGGTCTCCTACCGCATAAAAGCCTTGCTAATCGCTCGGAAAAGTCGCGTCACGCATACACGCTTCACTTCATCGGCGGCAGAAGTCGCTACGCCCCGGAAAATTGGCTGCAAACAAAAACACTGTCGCGTCGCAAATCCGAAGTTCTGAATGCCTAAAGCTAAAACGACAACTGGGTGCCCCGGCTCAAAAAAAGCCGTCATGCCTTCAGCGATCAAGCCGATGCTCGCCACGTTGGTAGACAAGCCTTTCTCAGATCCTAATTGGTTATTTGAAACCAAGTGGGATGGCATACGGGCGGTTTGTTTCATCAAGAACGGCAAGGCCATGTTTTTTTCACGAAACCAATTGGAGATGACGGGTCAATATCCTGAGCTGAGCGGCATACCCGCGAGCGTGAAAGCAACCTCGGCAATTCTTGACGGCGAGATCGTGGCGCTTGATGAGCACGGCGTCTCGCGCTTTCAACTCTTGCAGCGCCGCCTGGGACGCAAAGATGCCGGAGAGATTGGCCGTCTGGCATCGACTACGCGGCTCGCTTACTACGTGTTTGATCTACTTCATCTGGACGGAGTAGACCTGATGGGTTGCACTCTGGTGGACCGCAAAGCCACTCTCGAAACAATTCTCAAGCCCTCAAAGAACGTGCGCTATTCAGATCACATCATCGGTGAAGGCGAAAAGCTGTTCGAGGTAGTCGCCAAAGTTCCGCTTGAAGGAATGATTGGCAAGCGACTCGTGAGCACTTATGTGCAAAAGCGCAGCGCGGACTGGTTGAAGATCAAGACAACGGTGGAATCAGAAGTAGTAGTGGGCGGGTATACGCAGCCGCGAAACTCACGCTCCTATTTTGGCGCCCTCGTTGTCGGACTCTATCAGGATGGTGAGTTGCATTACGTCGCGCATACGGGCGGAGGTTTTACCCAGAAGACGCTCGAACAAGTCTACAAGCTGATGCAACCATGGAAAACGAACGCGAGTCCGTTTGTCGATGCGCCCAAAACGAATGAGCCCGTGCAATGGATCAAGCCAAAGCTGGTGGCACAAATAAAATTCTCCGAATGGACAGCCGTCCGTCGCATGCGCCATCCGATTTTTCTTGGGCTGCGCACTGACAAGAAACCACTGGAGTGCACCTTCGAGGTAAAGCAAGCAACCAAAAAGCTGGTTCGGCGTACTACCACAAAGGGCAAAAGCTGACATGCCGATCGCCCAGTCGCACTAAAAGCAAAGGGGTGGCACTTTGATCGCCACCCCCTTACTATTTCCCTTTTCGAATTTCAGGAGATTGAGCGCAAAAGTCCCCTAAAAATGCCCTGAATTGACACTTCTCGGGCAGGGACAGTCAACGGCTGTAATTGGGAATTTGCGGGGTGAAGCTCGATGTTGAGTCCGCGCCGGTACATGCGTTTGAGTGTTGCCTGATTGTTCTCGGTAAGCAGTGCGACCACGATCTCGCCGTCGCGCGCCTCGGTTCGATTCTCAATCAGTGCGATGTCGCCGTCGCAGATGTGCTCGTCGATCATCGAGTCGCCTTTCACTTTCAAGGCGTAAACTCGCTCAGGCCGCACGCGGCCCAGAAGAAAACGCGGCACCGGAATCGTTTCTTCATCACTGACTACTTCGATCGGCGCTCCGGCCGCGATTTTTCCAAGCAACTTAACTTCACAGAGAGCATCTGTATCGTCAACTTTCACTGACAATGCAAACGTGCCATCTGCGTTCTTGCGTGTTATCAAACCGCGGCGTTCAAGAGCAGCTACGTGTTTGGCAATCGTGGCGCGCGACTTAACGCCAAAGTGCCTGGCGATCTGTGCGTAAGAAGGTTCGTAAGCGTGGCGCTCGAGGAAGAGCGTGATGTAGTCGAGAATCTCTTTCTGTCTTTGAGTGCGTGGGAGCATAAGTTGCAGCATTCCCGATGCTTGTTACCTAATCCCCGCTTGTAAGATGAGCACCACTTAAGGTGACGAGGCATTCTAGGGCGCGCCCACAGAACCGTCAAGTAACTTCCTGATCGATTTTGCAGCGCGCCCATGCAAGAGAGCGAGTGGAAAGATTAGCGGATGGAATAACGGGCCAGCGTGCGTGGAAAGATCCTGACGCTTGCAGGCATCGATCCGACTGTCATTGGCTTACCGGTCAACATCTCTTTTCCCTTCATGTTATAGATCGCTTCATTGAGATCGTTGTCAGGACTAATC
>JBPCMI010000210.1:0-9796 GCA_051002415.1 Pyrinomonadaceae bacterium | reverse complement strand
ACGGAATTCCTTTCGTCGGCAGCAAGGACAAGACGACGCTGATGTTGAAAAGCGCCTGCGTTACGATCACTGTGACGAGCCCAAGCGAAAGCAACATGCCAAAGCGATCGGGCGCTAACAAAGCTGCTCGCAGACCGCGCCACAGGATCAAGCAAAACACGGCAATCACCGCGAGCGCGCCCACAAGTCCTAATTCCTCGGCGATCACAGCGAATATGAAATCCGATTGGGCAAACGGCAGAAACAACATTTTCTGTTTACCCTGCGCAAAGCCGAGTCCATTCAGGCCACCCGAGCCTATTGCGAGCAACGACTGCACCACCTGGAATCCGCTGTTTTGCGGATCGGCCCAGGGATCTAGGAACGTGACCATCCGCTTGAGCCTCCAGGGTACGAGCAGCAGCAGGCCAATCAAGCCGACCAATGCAGGCGCTGAGGCGATTCCCAAATGTAGCAAGCGAGCTCCAGCGGTAAACGTGATTACTACAAACAGCACTGCCAGCATCATCGCTGTTCCGAGATCAGGTTCCAGAACGATCAGGAAAGCCAGGGCCGCTGTAACTAACCCGCAGGGAACAAACGTTTGCCAGAAGCGCGCCTCTTCCCCCGCGCGGCGCTCGAGGAAGTAAGCGAGAAAAATCGCAAGCGCTAGTTTCGAAAGCTCGGACGGCTGCAGCGAAAACCTGCTCAACTTAATCCAGCGATGAGCGCCGTTGATCTTGGGAAAGGCAAACACTGCAAGCAACAGCAACGTCGTGATAATCAGCAGGCCATAGACGACGCGCCGGTTTTTTAGTCGTCTATAATCAAACTGCATGGCCGCAAACATCACACCGAATCCGATCAACGTAAAGATGCCTTGCTTGATGACATAGAAAAATTGATTGTGACCTTCGTTCTGCGCCAGGACCGCCGAGGCGCTGTACACCATCACCACGCCGAACAGTGCCAATCCCACCGTCGCCGCGAACAACCACTTATCTGGAGTAGCTTTTCTGGCCATCGCTATCGCCGTTTCGAGTTTCGAGTTTCGAGTTTCGAGTTTGTAGCCATGCGGACGTACTTTTCAAAACAAGTCGCTTTCATTTTTATGTTACTGGTGTCACGCATCCTTGATGGAACGCGAACTCGGAACGCGTAACTCGAGACTCGAAACGTGTTCTTTGAACACCCTTCCCCGGTGCTCGAAACTCTCAAACATGTCAAAGCTGGCGCAAGCTGGCGCCAGCAACACGACGTCGCCAGGTTGCGCTGCTGCAAAAGCACGAGTAACCGCATCCTGCATGTCGGTTGCGCGTTGGTGCGGCGCATACTCGCCCAGCTCACGCACGATCGTCTCCGCGTCCTGCCCGATTAGAATCAGCGCGCGCGCGTGGGCCTTCACGAGCGAGGCCAACGGCTCATACGGAGCCTGCTTACCTTTGCCGCCAAGAATCAAAACGACTTTTCCCTTTTCAGTCGCGAACGCCTCCAGAGCTTTCACAGTAGCGTCAACGCTCGTTGCTTTCGAGTCGTTGTAAAACTTCACGCGATCAATTTCGCGCACGAACTCGAGTCGATGCTCGACCGGTTGAAAGCGGCTGATCGTTTCCCGCATCGAATCCGGAGCAGCGCCGCACGCCAGTCCGGCTGCGAGTGCAGCCAGCGCATTCTCAACATTGTGCTGACCACGCAACTTCATCTCGTCACGTCGCAAAAGCACCTTCGCGCTAGCCGCCGTCCGGGAAATCAATTCATCGCCGCGCAAGAAAAGTCCTTCCGCAAGTTCACGATCGACGCTGAATTCGACCACATGAGCGCGCAACCCATGGGCCCACGAGGAAACAATCTCGTCGTCAGCATTCAAGACCGCGACGTCAGATGGCGTTTGATTCATGAAGATGCGGTGCTTGGCAGCCGCGTAGTCAGTTAAAGATTCGTAACGATCCATGTGATTCGGCGTAACGTTCAAAACCACTGCTACTGTCGGGTGGAAATCCTTAATCGTCTCCAGCTGAAAACTCGAGAGCTCAACGACCGTCCAACCATGCGCCACGGAACTTTCCACAAGTGAAATCAGCGGCGTCCCGATGTTGCCGCCCACTTGCACTCTCAATCCGGCATCTTTCAGAAGCTGCCCAATCAGGGCCGTTGTGGTTGTCTTCCCGTTTGAGCCGGTGATGCCAACGATGCGGCCTTTCAAATGGCGCGAAGCCAATTCAACTTCGCCGATAACCTCTGCCCCAGCTCGTTCAGCGTATCTAATCGGGATGCTCTTGCTTGGCACGCCCGGACTCACAACTACCAGTTCAATATTGTCGAGCAACCAACCCGGCAGCTCACCTGCGACGCAGCCAATGCCTTCGTCTTTGAGAGCGCGCGCTTCCGAGCTCCATTCCTCAAAAGGTTTCTGATCATTCAGCGCAACGGTAGCGCCGCGGGCTACGAGAAACTTCGCGCAGGCAATTCCGCTGCGCGCTGCTCCGATGATCAGAACTTTCTTGCCGCTATCCAGTTTCGCGTTTCGAGTTTCGAGTTTCGAGTTCGCCAAAGATACTCTTCCGTTTCTTCGATGCCGGACGACAATTTCGAACCAAAACCACTTCGACACGCGAAACTCGGAACTCGAAACTGCGAAGCCGAAACTCGGAACTCGAAACTGCCTTACCGTAGTTTCAAAGTCGAGAGACTCAACAACGCAAAAAGTATTGCCAGGATCAGAAACCGAAAAACGATCTTCGGTTCCTTCCAATCCTGCATTTCAAAGTGATGATGCAACGGCGTCATCTTGAAAAGTCGCCTGCCGGTTCCAGTCGTTCGCTTCGTCATCTTGAAGACGCCCACTTGCAACATCACTGACATAGCTTCCATCACAAAGACTCCGCCCACCATCACCAGCATGAACTCCTGTTTCGTCAAAATGCTGACTGTCCCGATCGCGCCGCCAATCGCCAGACTGCCAACATCACCCATGAACACTTCCGCCGGAGGCGCGTTATACCAAAGGAACCCTAGACTTGCTCCCGCCATCGCGCCGCAGAAAACGGTCAGCTCCGCAGCCTCCGGTCGATGCGTCAATTCCAGGTAACGAGCCCAACGCGCATCGCTGCTTAGATAAGTGAAGCCCGTCATCGCCGTCATCGCTATAAACGTCACGCTGATTGCGAGACCATCGAGTCCGTCCGTCAGGTTTACCGCGTTAGACCAGCCCATCAAGACGATGATGATGAGAACGAGATAGAGATACGGGCCAATGTAACTGACGCCGTAAGGGTCCGCCGTTGCTTTCAAAAACGGGATGCTGACATTCCAGGAATAGTCGCTGGCGAGGTACTTGGTCGAAATAAAAAGTACCGTCCAGACACCCAATGCGATCAGGAATTGAAAGATCAACTTCTGCCGACCCGTTAAGCCAAGACTTCGCTGCTTCGCCATCTTGGCGTAGTCGTCCATGAATCCAATGGCGGCGAAGAGCACAGTCGCGACGATTACGGTCCAGATGTAGAGATTCGAGAGGCGCGCCCACAGCAGAGTCGAAATCAAAACCGAGCCGACAATCAGCACACCACCCATGGTTGGAGTGCCTCTTTTAGCCATGTGTCCCTGGGGACCTTCTTCGCGAATCTGCTGGCCGATGTTCCAGCCCTTCAGCGCCCGAATCAGCGCGCCGCCGAACAGAAGCGAAAGTAACAACGCGGTTATTGAGGCGTAGGCGGTGCGAAAGGTGACGTACTGAAAAACGTTGAGCGCCTTGATCAGAAACCAGTCCTTCTCTTTGAAGTGACCATAAAGCAGCTCGTATAGGAAGTAGTAGATCACAGTAATCAGAAGTCAGGAGTCAGGAGTCGGCAAACGACTTGCGAATGGCACTAACGACCTTATCCGTTGCCACACCTCTTGAACCTTTAATTAACACCAAGTCACCGTCTTTAAGTTCGCCGATGATTGCTGCGGCCGCCTCATCAGAGTCGTTAAAAAACCGAACCTGATCCAAGCCTGCCTCTTTTGCTCCCTCAACTAGTTCTTCCGCTAGACCGCGTATTCCCCAAACCACATCAACTCCCATCCGGGCCATTTCGCGACCAGCTTCGCGATGCAATTCCGCCGCATTCGGTCCCAACTCCAACATCTCTCCGGCGATCACGATGCGTCGCTTGCTGTTCTCACTGCCATCAACAATCGTCCGCACCATGCTAAGCAATGAACGCGGGTTAGAGTTGTAGGAATCATCAACAACTCTAAAACCGGCAGCAAAGTTGAGCGTGGCGCCCCGCATAGCAGGCGGCTTAGCATCTTTCAGTGCGGCGGCAATCTGCGCGGGTTTCAGTTCCAGACACGTTCCCACCGCAGCGGCAGCAAGCGCGTTCATCAAGTTGTGCCGGCCGCTCATATACAAAACCGCTGACGCTTTTCCCAGCGGTGTTTGCAACTGGAAACTGATTGAACCAAGGTGGGTCGTATCGATCTCGGTAGCCGTCACATCGGCTTGCCGCTCAATACCAAAAGTGAGCGTCCGTCCCGAGTGCCTGCCGCGCATCTTGATCACCAAATCGTCATCGGCATTCAGAACTGCGACGCCTTCCGGTTTCAATCCTTCAATGAGCTCCGCCTTTGCCGCAGCGATGTTTTCGATTGAACCAAGGTATTCAAGATGAACAGGCGCAACCATTAGCTCCACGCCAATGTCGGGAGGAGTGATTTCTACAAGGCGGCGAATTTCGTGGGTGGGTGAAGACATTCCCATTTCCAAAACAGCAATATCAAACTGGTCAGGCGACTGACCTGCGCTTACCAATCTCAAAACTGACAAAGGCAGGCCCAATCCGTTGTTGTAGTTCCGCTCGCTCTTCAAGACCCGCCGGCCGGCGCCGGAAAGCACTTGCGCGGTAAGCTCCTTGGCTGTTGTCTTGCCCGCGCTACCTGTGATTCCGACCACCGGCCGCCCCCATGCTTCGTAGACTCGGCGCGCCAGCGTTTGCAGGGCCGCTATCGCATCGTCTACGAGCAGCAAACGATCCTTGTATTGAAACAACTTCTCGTCAGTGTTAACGCGCTCGGCACGGGCGACTGCGGCGATCGCCCCGCGAGCAAGTGCGTCCGCAATAAATTCATGAGCGTCCGCAAAAGTCCCATTGAAGCCGGCGCGCGCATAATCGTCCTGAGACAAAGCAAAGAACAGCTCGCCCGTTTTCACCGAGCGCGAGTCAATTGAGAAGTCCGTAATTTGTTTGTCAAACAACTCGGCGCTGATGAAACTTGCATCAGCGCCCATCAGTATCGACGCTTCCCTGACATTCACGTTATTTCAGCCTCGTCCGGTCCCTGTCTGCTCATGTCTTCCGTGTTTGCGGCAACGTTAAATCCGGCGGATGCGAAACCCGGGTTCATCGTAAGTTCTTCCAAGCGGGCCGGGGCTTCGTTTGCTCGAACGGTTCGCAGTCGTCGCCTACAAGCTTCAATGCGACAGCTTACGCCATTACCAAAACCGCCTCGGGTCAGCCTTCGTTGGGGAATCATCTGTTGACTCCGTTTATGTTGGGTTGCAATGTCAAAAAACCAGTTGCCAAAAGGCACTCCTTGTTCACCTCGCGCGCGCGAAATCGATGTAGACAACTTGTCCGGCATTCAATTCACTTCCGGGCGCAGGGTACTGTGAAGTTGCGCGCCCTTCGCCCCGCGCCTCCAGCTTCAAACCCAGTTGGCCACAAGTACGCGCCACATCTCGGACACTGCGGCCACTCAAATCGGGCATTAGGATCGAACTCTTATTAGCGGCCGCATAAACAATCTCGCCGCCGTGCCCATCGCTTCCTGCCACGCTGGGCAAAGTCGCTTGCCGGGCGAGCTCAGTTTGCACTTCTTCATCGTTGCTCTGCGGACTCACTTCAGGAATTGCTGCTTGCGCAATCTGGCCGTCCGGTAACTTGAAGTACGTATCAGGGACCACTCCGAGATCAGGCAAAATTTGTTCGGCAATCTCCCTGAAGACCGGGGCAGCCACATCTCCACCGTGATAAGCGCCGCCCGGCTCGTCGATCACTACGACAATTACGACCGAGGGATTGGTGACGGGAGCAAAGCCGACAAATGAAGCCACGTGTTTGGTTTGCGAATAGGTTTTCGTTTTGGGATCGATTTTCTGCGCAGTGCCGGTTTTCCCTGCGGCAGTGTAGCCATTGAGTTGCGCGAGCTTTGCGGTGCCGTTCAGGGTCACGCTCTCGAGCATCTGGCGCAGAGCGCGCGCCGTCTCGGCATTTACAACCCGCCGCTGTTCCGGCTCTGCGCGATATACAGTCGCACCTGCCGCTGTGCGAACTTCACGCACGAGATGAGGCGCCACGCGGACTCCGTCGTTCGCGAGAGCGCCAAAGGCTGCGGCCATCTGCAACGGCGTGACTCCGATTTCCTGACCAATAGCGATCGATCCGATCGAGGATGGCTGCCAACGACTCACGGGCCGTAACAGCCCTGCGGTCTCACCCGGCAATTCGATTCCGGTGCGCGAGCCAAAACCAAACCGCTTGATGTAGTCGTACATCGTCGGATCGCCGACTCTTATTCCCAGTTTGATCGCCGCGACGTTGCTCGACTTCGCTAAAGCTTCGGTAATGGTCAGGCTGCCAAACGAGTGATGATCGTGAACCACGCGACCGGCGACTTTGATAGCTCCCATTTGGCAATCAATGCGGTCGTCAGGTTTTACTAAGCCTTTTTCAATTGCCGCAGAAAAGGAAACGATCTTGAAAGTCGAGCCGGGTTCATAGATGTTCTGCAACGCCCAGTTAGCGCGCGCCTCTGGTTTCGACTCTCCTGGCTTGTTTGGATCGAATGTTGGGGCGTTGGCAAGGGCCAGGATTTCACCGCTGCGCGGATCGAGAACAATTGCAGTGCCCGACTTTGCTCTTGATTTTGCGATCGCCGACAGCAGGACTTGTTCCGCTCGATACTGAATTGAATGGTCGAGCGTCAGGATGATCGTGTGACCCGGAGTGCCTGGCTGCTCGAAACTCTCATACGGATTTCCTTCAGAGTCTTTTTCAATGAAGAGCTTGCCGGGCTGGCCCGTTATCTTTTCGTTGTAAAACTGCTCGACCCCTCCCAAGCCCGCGCCATCAATCCCAACGAAGCCGAGAACGTGAGCGCCGATTGAGCCATTCGGATAGAAACGCTTCGGCTCGGAACGGAAGTTCACTCCCGGCAATCCTTGAGCGCGGATTGCGGAGGCTTGTTCAGCCGATAGCCGACGCGCAATCCAGATAAACCTGCTGTTCTTTGTCTTTGCCTCTTCTAATCTGCGTTGCAGATCTTCTTTCTTAAGTTTGAGAACTGCAGCTAACCCTGTCGCAGTGCAAGCGACGTCGCCTGCGCTTTCCAAATCCGCAGCGTCGATGAAAATCGATTCGGTTTGAATGCTGCGGGCCAGCTCGCGTCCCTGTCTGTCAAGCAAAGTGCCGCGCTGGGGCGCGGTTTCAATTGCCTGTTGCTGTTGCGAGCGCGCCCGCTCGCCGAGAGCTTCGTGTTGCGAAACTTGTAGATAAACCAGCCGCACGCCGATCGCGAAGACCCAAAAGACGATAAACGCCGCGACGAAGAGCGCGCGGCGAATCGAGGCATCAGGTCGAATTTTAGTTTCAGCGGAAAGGCGTGCCAGCATTGCGGACATGATCCCCTTAAACGGTACCGCGAGGGAAACAGCACCAACCTTGATCTTCTGCGCCGAAGAAGCGACTTACTTAACTAACGATTGAAAGAAGCGGACGGATGAAGTAGTGCCGTAGCGACTGGCAGTTGTCTTCCGGGCCGTCGCGTGCCGACCTGTCCGGGTTGCAATTGTTTCAGTCCCAGTTGACGGGCAGCCGCTTCGAGACGTGCAGGTGACGAAGCTCGTTCCCTTTCGAGAATCAAACGCTCTTGTTCCTCAAGCAACTCTTGCCGCTCAACTCGCAGCGACTCACTTTCGTATCCGTAATGAACCGCCGCGAAGTGCTGTCCGGCGGCAAAGACAAAGCCGCCGCAAAGCGCCAAAGCGCAACCGAACTGCAGGGCCAGACGCGAGAGCGCTCGCAGATCACGCTCGCGCTTAACATTTGAATTTTGATGTGGGAGCGGGTGTCGGTTCATGGGCTTCGGTCTCCAGTGACGAATTAGATCAACCAAACTCAGGAATGCGGAGACTGAGTTTCCGGCAAGCCCGCAGCTTGGCACTTCGCGCTCGCGGGTTCTCTTCCACTTCGTTGTAATCAGGAACTACCGGACGTCTCGTCAAAATCTCTACTACCTTGCGTGCGCCGCAGGAGCAAACGGGAACGCGCGGCGGGCACTGGCAATAGCCTGAAAGCCGCCTGAATTCCTGCTTGATGATCCGGTCCTCAAGCGAATGGAAACTTATTGCGACGAATCTACCGTCCGGTTGTAAAAGATCGATTGCGGTTTGGACGTATTGATCCAGCTCTTCAAGTTCGCGATTGACGGCGATGCGTAAGGCCTGAAAAGTACGCGTCGCTGGATGCATTCCTTTTCCCTTGCCCTGGCCCGTGGCCCGTTGCACCAGGTCGGCCAAAGCCTTCGTTGTCGCTATCGGTGTCCCTTGTTCACGCTTTTCAACGATCCACTTGGCAATGCGGCGGGAGCGCCGCTCTTCGCCGTATTCAAAAAGCACCCGGGCAATTTCTGCTTCCGGCAATCGCCCCAGCAACTGGGCTGCTGTTTCCTCTCCACTTGCCGGGTTCATGCGCATGTCTAGAGGCGCATCCCAGCGGAAACTGAAACCTCGTTCCGGGGCGTCGAACTGCATTGAAGAAACACCGAGGTCGGCTAAGACACCATGCACTTCAGCTTCACCCAGCTTAGCGAGAACTGTCTGAATTTCTTTGAAGTTCTCCGCGACTGCGCGAAATCGGTCACCGAATTTAGCGAGACGCTCGCTCGCGTAGTGAAGTGCTTCGGGATCTAGATCAAGGCCGATGACGCGAGTGGCTTCAGAGGATTCAAGGATGGCTTCGCTGTGACCACCGAGGCCCAACGTGCAATCGACGAAGAGGCCTCCACGCTGCGGGGCGAGGAATTCAATAGTTTCCCCAAGCAGCACGGGGCGATGGGGCGCGCCTTTGCCCCCCAAAGGCGCAGCCATCACCACCGCCCCGTGATCTCGTTCAAAGAACTGTCAACTCGTGAATCGTGAATCGTGAACCGTGAATCGGTTGTTTCGATTCCGACAATCGGCAATCGGCAATCGGCAATCGGCAATGCGGTGCCAAATTGATCCACGCTAAATACCTAGTCTGGCGATAGCCGCTTCGTCCTCTTCGGTGTACGGGTCCGCCAGCATGCGTGCCTTAAACGTATCGAGTGCCCAAACGTCCAGGTAAGTCAGGTAACCCATTACCGCCACGTCGCCGATTACTTCCGCGCTCTTCCGCAGGAGGGGATGAATTAATAGCCGGCCCTGACCGTCAATCGTTGCTTGTTGGCCGAAGTAATTGGTTCTGTCAAGGAACTTGCGCCGCGCGGGATCCATCGTTGGCAAGAGCGAAAGCAGCTGTTCGATCGACTCCCATTCCGGCAGCGGGTAAATTCGCACGTTGTCACCCGCTAAGCTTGTGATGTAAAACTCGCTGCCGTGTTTTTCTTCGATTAGGCGGCGAAAAGGTGTCGGCACTTTCAGCCGACCCTTCACGTCTATTCGGGCCGTGTAGTTCCCCCGCAGCATATCGTTCGCCCAATCATCGATAGGTTTGGTGGGTGGCCTTCTAAGGAAAAGTAGCTAAATGGTCAGGTGCTAACGAGGTTGGACCCACTTCCGACCACTTTCGACCAC
>JBPCMI010000209.1:0-19236 GCA_051002415.1 Pyrinomonadaceae bacterium | reverse complement strand
TTTTTTAAGCGCCACTATCAATCTGTCGCGAAAGCGCTTGAAAGAGGCATCTTTGGCAGCTTCGTCGACTGGATAAAGTTTGACCCCCTGGGCCGCAACTCGATCCCAGAGCACTGGCGAAAAGATTGCGATCCCAACCAGACACAGAATGAGTTTCCTGATCATTGATTAGACACGTTCGACAAGCAGCGCCAGACCCATGCCGCCACTGACACAAAGTGTTGCCAATCCTAGTTTGGCGTTTCGCTTCTGCAACTCATGCAGCAGCGTTGTGGTGATTCGTAACCCAGTACACCCGATTGGATGTCCGAGTGCAATTGCTCCGCCATTTACATTTAGCCGGGCGGCATCGAGTCTCAGATCCCGATCACAAGCGATCACCTGGGCTGCAAAAGCTTCGTTGATCTCTACCAGATCAACGTCTTCGAGTTTTAGTTGCTGGCGGGCCAACAACGATCGGACGGCCGGAACCGGGCCAATCCCCATGATCTCGGGAGCCACCCCAGTGATCTCGTAATCAACGATACGCGCCTGCGGCTTGACGCCGGATTTGTTAACAGCCGCTTCACTCATCACCAGCAGCGCGGCAGCCCCGTCAGTAATGCCGGAAGAATTGCCCGCGGTGACTGTGCCGTTACTGGAAAACACTGGTGCGAGTTTGCCTAGGTCATTGATCGTTGTCCCGGCGCGATAGTGTTCATCACGCGCGAACAAAATTGTCTCGCCTTTGCGGCCTTTGACTTCCAACGGCACAATCTCGTCGTCAAATCGTCCCGACTCGATCGCCACCTGAGCGCGCTGTTGCGAACGCAACGCAAAATCATCCTGCGCAGTGCGGGGTATGTCGTATTGGCGGGCAAGGTTCTCCGCCGTCTCTCCCATTACTAATCCGGAAAGTGGATCGTTGAAACCATCACGATACATGCCGTCGACCAGTTGCTGATTACCCATGCGCATTCCCCAACGCGCTCCCTCGGCGAAGTAAGGCACGCGCGACATGCTCTCAGTTCCTCCGGCCAACACGACAGTCGCGCGCCCGAGGAGGATCTCCTGCGCGGCAAGAATGATCGCTTTCAATCCTGAGCCGCACGCCTGATTGACCGTGAACGCGGGCACTGTTTCGGGAGCGCCCGCCCGATAGGTGATTTGGCGCCCAACGTTGGGCCCGCCGCCCGCCTGGCGCGCACAACCCCAAATCGCTTCCTGGATTTCGTCTGCTTGCATACCTGCACGTCGCAAAGTCTCCTTAGCGACGGCCACACCCAAATCGGCTGCAGTCCATGAGGCAAGTGTGCCCCCAAAACGTCCGATAGGAGTGCGGACGGATGCAGCGAGATACACATTTTTCATCAATTTTGGTTTCTGAACTTTCGGAATTAGTTGCCGGAAATGGTAGCACACGGTAGAAGTAACAACGAAAACAGCGTCAGTCAGCGATGGCTTTAGATCCCATCACGAGCAAACTCATGAAACCGCCACAACGCCAAGACGCAGAGACGCCAAGGAAGAACCGTGCAAAAACATTAAGAGTTTGGCCTTTGAGAAAATGATCAATCTCAACTGTTGATACATCGTTTGCGTCTCGGCGACTCGGCGACTCGGCGTCTGGGCGGTAACAGTTCGAATGCTTGGCGACCTTGGCGTCTCTTGGTGGCTTGGCGGTGTTAAGCTACATTAGACTCGCTCACGTCAGGACCTCACACCATGTTCGAAACCCTCACTGATGCGGCGCGCACAGCCGTTGCTTACGAACAAATCCAGCAATACTTCCGCGAGCATAGCGAGTGGTTCTGCACGTTGAGCGACGACAGCGTCCAAACGCTGAGACGCGACGAGCTAACTGTCGAATTCGTTAATGGTCGGTTGATCTTCTCTTGTTGGACTGAACATGGAACGCGCTCGTGGCGCGTTGGAGGCTGGAAGTGGTCGGGCGAAAAACTGCTGCTAGAAGCATCGCGGCGCCTCGGTGCAGAACGCCCGGTGATCGAAATCATTCCGCGCGCTTCGGTGAGTTCAATCGCGGCGACCGTTAAGGCAGCACGCCTGCTGCGCTGCGAACAATTGGCTCAGCTCGCCGTTTCCACCCGGCCGGGTTTTTCAAAGATCGAACGAACCTCGCTCAGTCCGGGCGCGCGACGCGGGCAGCCGGGCAAATACGCGCGCATCATCCTGCGCCAAAAACATCAGCGGATCGCCATAACAGGATCGGTAGCTTCACCAAAAGCAAGCGAGACTGATGCTTTTCTTGCTTCAGCCCTGCTGTGGTTTACACATGCGAGCGAACGTTCGCGTCCGCCGTACATCCAGCAACTCTGGCTGATAGTCGATCACGAAATCAAAAAGTCGCTGACAACACGCATCGCTCTGCTGCGCGACAGTCTGCGAGACA
The DNA here is from genome assembly GCA_051002415.1 of Pyrinomonadaceae bacterium. GTDB lineage: Bacteria > Acidobacteriota > Blastocatellia > Pyrinomonadales > Pyrinomonadaceae > PSRF01. Next base: position 16,847 of record JBPCMI010000209.1, on the reverse strand, counting down.
CCATTATTGTTTTTGAGGTTGACGAGGCCTGGACTGAGCTAATCGAAGTTCCCTGTCCTCCACGCAAAGAACTATGGAAGAAAAGGCTCTCGCGATTTCCGCCGGGCGCGGTCGCCGAAGTCAGCGAACTGGCGGCAGCGATTACGGCCGAAGCGCCTGATGCGATCGACATCGTCCATGCGCGTCATGGGCAAACCCTTCGCTACCTCGGAATGCCTTTCGCTCGCGTGCGACGCGTCTTCTCAACCGAGCGGGTTTGGTTCGGCATCGAAGGCGCTCATCGACGTCTGCTGGAAGAAAAGACTTTCCACTTCTACGCCGAATTAATGAACGACCTGCGCGAGCACAGATCTGCGGCTGCGGCCGATCATCGCCACGCGCTTTATCGGAATGCTGCCGAAGCTTGGCTTGAATCGATCTTGCGGCGCGACATCACGCGATTAGATCCGGGATTGATCATTGCCCCACTTTACGCGCAGTTTCGTCTTGCGCGCGGCGGACGGCTGGGCGTCCGTCCGATCGACTTGCTGGCTCTCCGGCAAGACGGCCGGCTCGTCGTGATCGAGCTAAAAGTTTCCGAGGATCGCGAGCATGTGTTGCAGGGTGCTGACTATTGGCAGCGAGTGGAGGCGCACCGGCGTCGCGGGAACATTGCGCGTGCAAAACTGTTTGGGGAACGAAAAATCAGCAACGAAGCGCCGCTTGTTTATCTCGTCGCTCCCACGCTTCGGTTTCATCCGGCTTTCCAAACCCTCGCGCGCACCATCTCCAGCGACATCGAGATCTACCGGTTCGACATCAATGAAGACTGGCGCTTGGATGTGCGCGTGATGCGGCGCTTGAGGGTGAATTGAATTTGAAGTTGGGTTGGCTCAGCCGCCAAATTTCAGGTTTCAGGTCTGTGGTCTCAGGTGCCAAGCCTCAAGCCTTAGGTCTTTGACCGCCGGTGCGCGGCAAGTCAGGGCTTACCGCTCGCAAGGGCCGCTCACCTACTCACTATTACGGCTTCCCTTCAAACGAAGAGAGCGGTTCCACCTGAAAATCGAAGACTTGTGGATTTTCGCCGATGATGGCAGCGGCAAAGAAGCGCGGCACGTAGTGAACGCTTTCATCCTGGAATGTTTTGTCCAGTTTTGTTCGTGCAGCTGTTAACGCGCAAATGCTGCACTCTTTATTCTGACCATTAAGCACGAGCTCCTTAGGGGGTTCAGTGCTTCACAAATAACGATCCCGTATTTCGATCCGACGACGGCGAAACTGTCTCCACGCGCGAGCTCATTGTGCTCATCGCCTGCTCGGCGGAAAGGATGCCGGAGACCCGCATCTTAAATTCATCAGCATTGCTCGCGTTGTGTAATGCTTCCTCCTGCGAGATCAAACCTGACTGAAAAAGATTGAAGAGCGACTGATCGAAAGTCTGCATACCATATTGCGAAGTGCCGGCCGCAATCGCTTCCCGAATCAGGTAAGTCTTTTCTTCGTTGACGATGTAGTCGCGAATTAGTCCTGTCGAAACCATCACCTCCACGGCGGGCACTCGTCCGGCGCCTTTCGCGGCGCGTACTAGGCGCATGGAGATCACGCCTTTAAGTATTCCAGCGAGTTGAATCCGCACAGACTTCTGTTGGTGCGAAGGGAAACAGGAAACGATGCGCGTGATAGTTTCCGTCGCGTCGAGTGTGTGCAAAGTGGAGAGGACGAGGTGACCAGTTTCGGCAGCCATCAGAGCCGTCTCAATCGTTTCGTAGTCGCGCATTTCGCCGACCAGAATCACATCCGGATCCTGTCGTAGAGCGCCGCGCAAAGCTTCCGAGAACGACCGCGTATCGACGTCAACTTCTCGTTGCGTGACAAACGACATCTTGTCCTTGTGCAGGAACTCGATTGGATCTTCGATCGTGACGATGTGCCCACTGCGCATCGCGTTGATGCGATCGATCATCGCGGCGAGCGTCGTTGATTTTCCCGAACCCGTCGAACCGGTTACGAGGATCAGTCCGCGTCGCTCTTCCGAGATCTTATCGATCACGGGTGGTAGACCGAGCTCGGATGTATTTCTCGTCTGTTCCGGAATCACGCGCAACACGATGCTCACGCTGCCGCGCTGTTGAAAAATGTTCGCGCGAAAGCGGCCCAGACCGTTGACGCCGTAACCAATGTCCACTTCCGAAGCTTCTTTGAAGCGTTGTTTCTGCCGGTTCGACATCATGGAGAACGCCATGTCCAGGGCATCCTCCTGTTTCACACGAGGCGCATCGCTGAGGGGATGAAGCTCGCCACCAATGCGCATGACGGGAAAGGCCCCGACCTTAAGATGGAGGTCGGAGGCTCCGTGACTGCTGGCGACACGAAGTAGATCGTCGATTTTTATCATGGGGTGGGCTAGTTACCTCACAAGACGTGAACAGGGATTTGCGGAAACGCGAAGACTGCTAAAACTTTGTGGGTGAGAAAGGACGCGGAATTGGTCCCTTTGGGGTTGGGCTGAATTGGCTGGTAAAGGCCGAAAAGATAATAACTAATCGGCGCGCTGAAGGTCAACGATTACGTTTTCGGTCTGGCATCTCCCTTTGGAGTGCGCCGACAGAGTCCCAACGGGTCGGGAGCGACGGCACTGTGGATTCCGTCATCCTAGAGTATCCAACCAAAGCGGTGTCTCCCGATATATCGGGATGCCACCGCACTCCAAACGGACGCTCCTTTCGAAAAATCGGGGGCGCCCCTACTCTTTAATCAAGTCGGACAGCAGGCTTCTATTCAGACGCCGCAGTATGGTAGTTGAGCGCCGGCTCAATTCCTGGCCCACTAATCGCTGCCGCTCCACTTCCCTCTTGCGCCTTGTGGCCATTATTCGCGACGGTGGCGGGATGCGCAGCGTTTACGTAAGTCAGCCAATCGCCCGGCGCCTTGCGCTCGCCCTTCGTAATCTGGAAGAAGGCCTCCTGAATCTTCATCGTGATCTCGCCTCGTCCGCCCTTGCCAACAGTAATCCGATCCACGGAACGAATCGGTGTAATCTCCGCCGCCGTGCCTGAGAAGAATGCCTCGTCGGCAACGTAGAGGGCCGCCCGCTGAATGCTGCGCTCCTTGATATGGATCCCCAGTTCCTGACAAATCTGGATCACGCTGTCGCGGGTAATGCCCGCGAGTATCGAAGACGAAAGCGGCGGCGTCAGCACCGTATCGTTAGAGACGATAAAAATGTTCTCCCCTGAACCTTCCGAAACGTAACCGCGATCATCGAGCGCAATGCCTTCGGCAAAGCCGTTGAGCAAAGCTTCCATCTTGATCAGCTGCGAGTTCATGTAGTTAGCGCCGCTCTTCGCCATTGCCGGCATCGAGTTCGGCGTCAGACGGTTCCAGGTCGAAACGCAAACGTCGACACCCTTTTCAATCGCCTCGTCGCCGAGATACTTACCCCAGTCCCAGGCGCCGATGTAGCAAGCCAACGGATTCGGGAACGGGTTAACACCAAACGCCGGTCTTTCTTCATCGAGGCTGCGAAAGAGAATCGGACGGATGTAACACTGATTGAGGCCGCTCTTACTGACCAATTCCACTGAAGCCGCGCATAGTTGATCGAGCGTCCAGGAGTGATCCATGCGGTAAATCTTGGCGGAATTCAAAAACCGCTGCATGTGCTCTTTCAAGCGAAAGATCGCCGGCCCGCTCTTCGTGTCGTAGCATCTGATACCTTCAAAGATGCTCGAACCGTAGTGCAAAACATGAGACATCACATGCACGCGCGCGTCGCTCCACTTGATGAACTCGCCATCATGCCAAACGAAATCGCATATGCGAGGAGTACTCACATCTTTTGCCTTGCCATCTTTATGAAACATTTCTTTTTTACTCCTTAAGGAAGATCAACTAAAAGACTAGTGAGGCGAATCGCTTCTCAACCGCGGACAGAAAAGTTTTGCGAAAACCTATTCTGAAAGTTAGCTTCGGTCATCATCTTATGCGCGATTAGCAGGGTTACTAATGGGGCACAATACCTAGTTTTATGCTGCTTGGCAAGCAGGCTTGCTTCGCACAACTTTACCGACGTACCATCGAAATGGTCTGCCATTTAAGAGACATTATTAATCGTTCGCTGATTCCTGACGGGCCGAGCTTAAGTCGCAAACCTTCTCGTCTGGCCGCGTTCGCGATTCTGATCTTAATCGGCTTTAACAACTGTCGCATGACTCAACAAACCGGAACTCAGTCGCCCTCTGCCACACCATCTCCTACCAGCGCCAATGACCCGCTTGCGATTCATAAAAGGGGCATTGCCATAGACATGCATGCCGACACCACGCAGCGTTTGCTCGATGAAAACGTTGATCTTTCGCAACGCCTCGCAGACGGACACTTCGATTCGGTGCGCGCGCAGGAGGGCGGACTTGATGCGCAGTTCTTCTCGATTTGGGTCGAGCCGCAACTCTTCGGCGGCGGTGGGCCAGCGGCAGTGAAGCGTGCGGACGACCAGATCAATGCGGTGCGACAACTCACCGAGCGTCATCCGGAGCTTTGGCAACTCGCGACCTCGGCAGCCGATGCGCGGCGCATTGCTGCGGAAGGCAAAATGGCCGCTTTCACCGGTTTGGAGGGGGGATATGCCATTGATGAAAAGCTCGAGAACGTGGCCCGCTATTACGACATGGGCGTGCGATATATGTCGCCGGCCTGGAGTATTAGCACTAATTGGGCTGGTTCTTCCGGCGATGCGGTCGGCGCGACTCGGGGCCTGAATGAATTCGGAAGGCAGGTAGTTCGCGAAATGAACCGGCTGGGAATGATGGTGGACGTGTCGCACGTCTCCGACCCGACGTTCTGGGACATCATCGAGACTTCCACGAAACCGGTGATCGCTACACACTCGGGCTGCCGAGCTATTGCCAATGTCCCCAGGAACCTCAGCGACGACATGATTCGTGCGCTCGCGAAGAGCGGCGGTGTGGTGAATGTGATTTTTTATCCGGAGCACCTGGAACCAGGTTGGTCGGATAAGAAGAAAAAAGTCGACGCCGAAATCGCGCCTCTGGTGCAACAGGCTTCCGCGGCTGAGCCCGGTGATGCGGTGCACAAGAAGATGGCTCGTGATCGCGTGCGGCGAGAAGAGTTCGCCAAACGATTACCTGCCGTCTCAATCGCGCGCCTGGTGGATCACATCGATCACATCGTGAAGCTGGTTGGGGTGGATCATGTAGGAATTGGATCAGACTTTGACGGCGTGCAGGCGACTTTGAGCGACCTTCCGGATGTAGCGTCTCTTCCAAACCTAACAAGAGAACTGTTAAGACGAGGTTATCCAGAAGAAGATATTCACAAGATACTAGGCGGCAATATGCTACGAGTGATGGAAGAAGTTAAGTATTGAGCCATTGAGCCATCGGGTGATTGAGTCATTGCATCCTTTCCACGACTAAACCATTGTGCAAGGAACTCATTGCGCGATTAGTGTTCACTTTGGTGGAGGTTCAGGTTGAAATCGCATCCGGCGGAACTTCGCGAACGAACAAAACAATTTGCGATACGAAGCGTTCGGCTCTTTCGCTCTCTGCCAAAATCTGATGACGCGCGGACAATCGGCAGGCAACTTCTCAGGTCGGGTACATCGGTAGCGGCAATTTATCGCGCCGTCTTTCGGGCGCGATCAAAAGCTGAGTTCGTGGCAAAAATCGGAATTGTAGTTTAAGAAGCGGATGAAACAGTGTTCTGGTTGGAACTCTTAATCGATTCAGGAATAATCGCGCAAGCCAAGCTGAATAACTTATTAAAGAAGCGAATGAACTAGTCTCGATTTTTGCTGCATTCCAAAAAACTGCTAAGAGGCATTAGAACCAATGACACAATGTCTCAATCTCTCAATCTCTCAATCTCTCAATCACTCAATCACTCAATCACTGAATGATTCAATCCAAGGTACCTCGAATCGGATTCCACGCTCCTATTAAGAATGGTTTGCATGAAGCACTCATTGTTTCATACGAACTCAATTGCCAAACTGTCCAGATCTTCTCGCGCAATCCGCGCGGCTGGAAAGCAAAGCTCCTCAGTGACGATGAAATCAAACTCTTCAAGAAGGTTCGCCGGCAAACCAAAATTTCCCCAGTGGTAATTCACGCAAACTACCTGATCAATCTTGCTGCCGCCGATCCGATCATGCTGAAAAAATCGCGCGAGTCGTTTCGCGAAGAGATTGAGCGAGGACTAATACTCGGCGCCGACTATCTGGTGATTCATCCCGGCAGCTCGCGAGGTGCTTGCGAAGCCGACGGCATTCGCACCTGCAGCGAGAGTTTGAAAATTGCCAGTCGCGGCTTGGTTCCCGGGAAGCTGCGCATACTTTTGGAAAACACCGCCGGACAAGGCGAGTGCATCGGTCATCGCTTTGAGCACCTGGGCGAGTTGATGGAACTTTGTCCGGAGCTGTCGCTTGGCGTTTGCTTTGATACTGCACATGCATTCACTGCTGGGTACGATTTGCGAGAGCAGGATGGGCTCGAGGCGTTGATCGACAAGATTCAGAGGACCGTAAAGACCCGAAATGTTCGTGCAATTCATTTCAACGATTCGCGCGTTGAATACAATTCGCGAGTCGACCGCCACTGGCATATCGGTGAGGGTCACATCGGGGAGGATGCTCTACGCCGGATCGCCCGGCATCCAAAACTTGCCCACGCGGCTTTTATACTTGAGACCCCTTATGTTGACCCCCGAGTCGACGTCCAAAACATCAACATGCTGCGGTCGTTCGTGTCTTAGAAGCCTGAAATAACCCGCAAAGGCACGCCTGGCTTTGCCGCCTGATGTGAGGCGGTGGCTACGCCGTCGCCGAAGCAGTGCTTCTCAGCGGTTTTGGGCTACGCCCTTGGAACGGCATTTGGCTAAGCGTCGAAGGAAATCGTCCCAAGAAGGGCATAGCCCGGTATGTTTTGGAATACTAACGGCGGGGCGTAGCCACCGCCTCACATCGGGCGGCAAGCCGATATCCACTTCGCGGTGCTTTGAGGCAAAGTTTGCTGCTCAATCGGAGTGCCGCCCGAAAAACAGGCACGAACCGGAACATCGTGCTTGTAACGCGTCTCGCGCGTGTGTTAAATTTTTGTCCGGCAGTGAGTTGGCCATAAGCCCATCGCATCCGCTGCTTCTCACCAAAAGATCCTGGACGCCCAGAAGCTTCAACCCGACCTTCCCAGGGTCACCTACAGCCTAATTGCCCCGCAGTTTTAATTCAGTCAGTCATGGCCACCAAAACGAGTCGTTTCATGTTTGATTGGTGGGTTGTGCAGAAACGCACGATCTACCTGGGCGTTGCTTTGCTCGTCGTGCTCATGCTTAGCGGCGCGGCTGCACTCTACGTTTGGAAGTTTGGCAATCCACTCAAGAACGTCGGCACTCAAGTCAATAATGCAGCCGGCGCCAGATTCATCTCCTTCGAAGGCGACGTGCGCGTAATCCGCGCTGCCACCCGGCAAACTATTACCGCCAGCAGTGACACTGAACTTTATCCCGGCGACACCGTGCAAACGCAGGCAAGTGGCCGCGCCAAAATTGGGATGGCCGATGGTTCGACTCTGCTGGTTCGGCCTAACAGCATCATCATCGTGCGCGACAATGCCAGTGCTCAGGATGGTAAGAAGACGAATGTGCACGTAGTGGTAGATAGCGGTCAGATGTTTGTGCGCACCGAGCAAATGCCGGAAGGAACCAATAATGTTGTTGAGACGCCGAAGACGAAAAACAAATTAGGGGACCAGACAGGAGCGAGCTTTGGAGTCAATCCCGAAGGCACTGAGGAAATTCGCGTAAACGCCGGTGCGGTCGAAACTACGAACCAGGCTGGAGAGAAAACGAATTTGAGGGGCGGCGAGTATGTTTCCGTTAATCCTTCGGGAACTGTTTCGCGACCACAGAAACTTTTGGATGTTCCCCTGCCTTCGGAACCTCGCGATCTGGACAAAGTCTTTGTCGGTGGTAACGGTTCCGCCAACATCGCGCTCAGGTGGTTAAGGCCGCAGTCCGGTTCTCCCGCTTTCTATCGCGTCGAAGTCGCAACCTCACCATTCTTTGTCGCTGATGGCAAGGTGATCGAACGCGATCAATTGGCGTCTACTGAGTTCAACGCCAGCGATCTTCGGCCCGGAGTTTACTTTTGGCGCGTGAGAGCAACGGCGCAATCAGGACAGACCAGCGATTGGAGTGATCCAAAGAAATTTGTTGTCGTCGCTAAAGGTGCGGCGTCGCAGGTTCCCGTTTCGAATCTTGCTGCTGAGCTTCTTGGAGGAAACATTTACCTGATTCGCGGTCGGGCTGAACCGGGCACAACTATTCGCGCTGGCGGCCGCGAGAGTCTGGTCTCGACTGATCGGCGTTTTCAGATTCAGATCACTGCCGCGCCCGGCACTGCCGAAGTCGCCGTCGAAGCCCAGGATGTCCAGGGCAATAGCAGCAACTACACCGTTCGTCTGGGGAACCGCAGCCGTCGTGACTAACTCCAGAAATCGACCATGTCCACGCACGTAATCCTTCTCACCGATGCGCACGAAGCGCCTGCGTATGAGCTGATCGAGGCTTTGCGGGCAGCGGGTGTGAAGACTCTGATCGAAGGTCTGCGAGAAGTAGAGGCTGAGATGGCGTTAGCCAGACGTCAGGAGCGCGCAGGCATTGTTGAGCAGTTGGGACCGCCACCACTTGCTGTTTTGTACGAGGTAGTGCCCGGCGCAGACCTCGTGGAGCTGCAAACGGCTATCGACCATGCGAAAGCGTTTTGGCCTGGAGCCCCTTTAATTGCCTGCCGCCGGCAACTGAATGGTTATCACCGCATGGAACTGCGCCATTTGGATGGCACAACTCTGAAGCGACTTGGCTTTCGCGCTATCGCTGACAAGGCGGCCCAGCTCCCGGGCTTGCTGCGCGAGATCGAAGGTCACGGCGCCACCGGAGAACTTAAACTTCCGGAGATCATTCAACGTCCCATCGACACGCAGTCGCTTTCACTCCCGGCAAACTTGAAAGCAAAGAGTTTGCGGGCGGCATTCGACCTCGTCTCTTCCTTACACTTTATTGGCGATCAAATTGGAGCTGCTCAAACTGCTCTTGCGGGACTGGAGCCGCTCGTTGATGCCGATCGTTGGAGCATTTATCTGCTCACCGATGGCAAGGGCTTTGAATCGTTTGGCCTGGACGTGATTGCAGTGCGCGTGCGCAGCGCAGAAGACGACGAGGCTGATCGAACCTGGCGCGATGGTATGTTGCATGAGGACAAGGATCAGCAGCCGGCGAAAGCTACGCAGCTTGTCGCAGCAGGTATGGGCATCCTGCGCAAGAAAGAAAAAGGAAATTTCGTCGTTGCCGTTCCCCTCATCTGTGGCGACCGGATTCTCGGAGTGCTTGAAGGAATGCGCACGCGACGCTCGTTCAAGCGAGCTGAGATCGAGCTGCTGGATTCCCTCTCGTTACCACTCGCATCAGCGCTCGCGAACGCGGTCCGCATCGCCGAAGCGGAGCGGCTCTCGCAAACAGATGATCTAACCAAGCTGCATAACGCGCGTTACATGCGCCAGTTTCTCTTAAACGAAATCCGACGCGCGCGTCGTTACGGTTCCAGCGTCGCTGCACTATTCCTCGACCTCGACGACTTCAAGAAGGTCAACGATCGGCATGGCCATCTCGTCGGCTCGCACGTGCTGATGGAAGTGGCGGCCGTAATCCTCCTGTCCGTCCGCGATACCGATGCCGTGGCTCGCTATGGCGGTGACGAATTCGTCATTGTCTTGCCGGATACCGGCACTGAGTTGGCGGGATCTGTGGCCGAGCGCATTCGCGGAAAGATCAGCAAGTTCGAGTTTACCGGCGGCAAGCGTCTGCAGCTGTCGCTAACTGCTAGTTTCGGCGTGGCGACTTTCCCTTACCACGCATCTTCGCCCCAGCAGCTGATCGCCTGCGCCGATACCGCGATGTATGAAGCGAAAGCTGCCAACAAGAACTGCATCCGTTTCGCGGCTGCAGTCAATAACACTGCACCCCGCCAACCCGGCACTCCCTCCCCCGAAAGCGAAACCGAAGCACCGTTACCACCCGTCATAGACAATCAACATTCTGAAACCCAGGACAGCGAGCGGCCGTCCTGAAGTTCTCCTCAAAACCGATGCTGGAAGATCCATTTGGAGTGCGGTAATTCAGAACCGCTCTCGCACTCCAAAAACCAGCACAGCCCACGCCCCAACAACCCCACCGATGATCGTAGATCTCTTTTCAGGACAAATAAGAATTCCCGATAGCACAAACTCGGAAATTCGGTGTATCTTAAAGGGCTTCGACTTGTCGGCGAGTCTGTGGAGTGTGTATTCCCGGATAGTGGCTCTCGAACCCAGCTACGTTTTTTGTTTACAATGCCTGCCCTCCCGACGACGCAGTCCACAGCAGTTCTCAACCTTAACCACACGGAAGTGAATTCATAGATGGCCTTTAAATCTATTTTCAGCCTTTTTTCCAGTGATCTCGCGATAGATCTGGGAACCGCAAACACGCTGGTCTATGCCAAAGGACGCGGCATCGTCGTCTCTGAGCCCTCCATCGTCGCTATCAACAAGGTCACGAACCAGGTCGAAGCCGTCGGCCGCGACGCCAAAGACATGCTGGGCCGCACGCCCGGCAACATCGTGGCGATTCGGCCGATGAAGGACGGAGTGATCGCGAACTTCGAAGTGACTGAGAAGATGCTGCAGCACTTCATCCGCAAAGCGCACAACGGCAAGACCTGGGTCAGCCCGCGAGTAGTGATCGGTATTCCATCTGAGATAACCCAGGTAGAACGCCGAGCGGTGGAAGACTCTGCCTACCGCGCCAAGGCTTCCGAAGTTTATCTCGTCGAAGAAGCGATGGCTGCTGCGATCGGCGCCGGACTGCCAATCACGGAACCGCACGGAAACATGGTGGTAGATATCGGTGGCGGTACAACCGACATCGCAGTGATCAGTCTTAGTGGCATCGTTTACTCGCGCGCGGTACGCGTCGCCGGCAACGAGATGGACGAAGCAATCATTTCTTACATCAAGAAGAAATATAACTTGTTGATTGGCGAGCGAACTGCCGAAGCAATCAAGATCGAGCTCGGTTCCGCTTATCCACTTGATGAGCCGCTCTCGTACGAGGTGCGCGGCCGAAACTTGATCGAGGGAATTCCCAAGACGATCACGATCACCGATGAAGAAGTACGCGAAGCCCTGGCTGACTCGGTGGCAACTATCATTAATGCGGTGCGTGTAGCGCTCGAGCGCACGCCGCCCGAGCTTTCGGCGGACATAGTCGAGCGCGGCATAGTCATGACTGGCGGCGGCGCACTGCTGAAGAACCTCGATAAACGTCTTTCGATCGAAACCGGTTTGCCAGTGTCGGTGGCCGACGACCCGCTGGCGTCAGTGGTTTTGGGCACCGGCAAGATGCTTTCTGATTTTGACTTGCTAAAACGCGTCCGCTGGGAAAATTCAATGACCAGCGGCATGTAGTGATTGCGGATTGCCGAATGCGGATTGCCAATTAGATCACGATTTCCGATTCACTATTCACGATTCACGATTCACGATTTACCCCTCATGGCTGCCACTCGCACACAGAAGGAGATACGTCAGCGGGCGCCAATCTGGCTCGTGATGTTGTTGTTTGCGAACTTTGTGGTGATGGCAGTAGACGCCAATGAGCGTTTCGAGCAGGAGCAGAAGTTTAAAGGAATAACGCAGGCTGTTTTCTCACCAATTCAAAATGCCACCTCGTGGATCTCGAGTGCAGGTGGCGGCTTTATCAATCAAATTATTAACTTCCGCAGCAGCGCTCGCGAAAACGCGGCTCTAAAGGAACGGCTGGCCCAAACAGAACTGGAGCTGCGCAACATTCAGGAAGCCAAGACAGAAAACTATCGCCTGCAGGGACTGCTCGCCCTAAAGGCGGAGCCTGGACCAGAAAAGGTTTTCGCGCGCGTGATCGCGCGCGACGCCTCCGTTTGGTTCAATACCATCATGATCAACCAGGGCAGCTCTTCGGGAATCGCACTTAACATGCCCGTGATCACTCCCGGAGGAATTGTCGGACGCGTAGTTGCCGTCAGTCCCGTGACCGCACAGGTGATGCTCATCACTGACGAGAAAGCCGCCGCAGGAGCAATCGTGGGACAACTGGGCCGCTCGGGCGCACTCGGCTCAGTGCGTGGCCTGGGAAATTCCGGTCTCGTAGAAATGCGATATGTCTCGGGCTTGCAGAAGGTAGAAGTTGGCGACTACATCCTGACAACAGGTCAAGATGGAATTTACCCGGCCGGCTTAAACGTCGGCGAAGTCATAGAGGTCAAGAATGGCACCGCAACTCAACCTCATCAGATTTATATCCGTCCCAGCGCGCGATTGGATCAGCTGACGGAGGTTGCGGTATTGCTTTATCAACCGCCGCAGCGGCCTGCTCCCGAACAGACACTGCCCAACGTAGACAAAACCAAACCACCCAGCGACAGGTGAGCAACGCTCAACTTGTCACCGTTCCATCATGCCCCAGTTCAAGATCGCGGCGGTGCTCGCGCTCGCCATCATCCTTCAGCTAACGCTGGGAGAAGCATGGGCGCCACTGTCGCATATCGACTTTCCCTTAATCGTGGTTGTCTATGTGGCATTGCAACGCGATGCCTGGACGGCGCTGATTGTTGGCACGATTGCCGGTTTGGCGATTGACGCGCCCAGCGGCGGCTTGATCGGGGCGGGCGGCTTTTCTAAAACTCTGACGGCTTATCTCGTCTATCTCGGGGCTACTCGTATCAACCTCGAAAATGCTTTGATTCGGATTCCGGTTCTCGCCGCGGCTACACTCGTGGATGGCACCGTTTATTTTTTCTGGCAACGGTCGCTGGGGCATCCTCCTTCCGCGCCTTTTGTGCAGACAATATCCTATAATCTGATCGGCACGACGATTATTGGCACCTTCGTTCTTTACATGCTTAATTCAGTTTTCAATCCCAAAGGAACGCAAAGCCGGCAATTCGCCTCGCGCCGCCGGGGCGCACGACGGAGCACCAGTTTCTCGAAGCGAAGGTAAAGAAGAGTCAGGCAATGAAATTCATTGATACATCGCAGAACTTACGAGCGAGACTGTTTGCTGTGCAAATGGTCGCGGTGCTGTTGCTGGGACTGTTGGGTGTCAGACTCTATCTCCTGCAAGTTGTTCGCGGCAGTTACTACGGTGAAATTGCCCAGAACCAGCGCATGAGGTTGCTGCCGATTCCCGCGCCGCGCGGCATCATTTTCGATCGCAACGGACGCCCTCTCGTCGACTCTCGACCCATCTACTCAGTGATGCTTTCGCGCGAGGATGCGCGCAAAGATCTCGCCACTTTGGTTGCTCCACTCGCTGAGGGTTTGAATCTCGATCCCGATCTACTCCGTGAACGATTCGAGGAAATCAAATCGCTGCCGTCGTTCGAGTCAGTGCCCATCAAACTAGATGCGAGCCCGGGCGACATTGCCTGGATCGAAGCTCGCGAACTGGAGTTTCCCGAGCTGCGCGTCGAGCAACAGCCACAACGTCGCTATCCGGCCGATGGCTCTCTGGCGCATGTCGTCGGCTATGTCGGCGAGATCGGACCGGAGCAACTGAAGCAGCCGGCTTATCGTGAAAAGAAACTGAAGCCTGGAGATGTGATCGGACAGAGCGGCCTCGAACAATCGTATGACGACTACTTGCGCGGACGCGACGGGTACCGCCGAGTTGTTGTCGATAGCCGTGGCCGCATCCAGGACGAGATTGAAACTGTTTTGCCCCAACCGGGACACGACCTGGTCACGACAATAGATCTCGACCTGCAACTAGTAGCAGAGCAGCAGCTGCGCGACTCCGCCACAAAACGCGGCGTGATCGTCGTGCTTGATCCAAACAACGGCGAAGTTCTGGCGCTCGCTTCCGCGCCTACGTTCGACCCGAATCTTTTCTCACAACGAATCACTACCAAAGAAGGACGCGCCGAGTATGTTGGCTTGTTGAACGACCCGGATAAGCCACTCATCAATCGCGCTATTCAGAGTCGCTATCCCCCGGGCTCCACCTGGAAAATTCCGATGGCGGTCGCAGGTTTGCAGCAGGGAGCGATCACTCTCGACCATTCAAACCTTATGTGCGGCGGTGGCATTACTATCGGCAACAAGTTTACTCGTTGCATGGGCAATCATGGGTCGCCCGATGTGAAGGCGGCAATCACCCATTCCTGCGACGGCTACTTTTACCGGCTTGGTTTGAAGATGGGACTGGAAGGCATTATCGCGATGTCCGAAGAGTTCGAACTTAACAAGCGCACGGGAATTGATTTGCCCAATGAGGTTGGCAGCCGTACACCCAGTGAATTCAAGACAATTCTTGACCGCCGTAATCAGGAATGGAAAGACATCGACACCGTGTTCGCGTCTTTTGGACAAGTTTATGAAGAGATGACTCCAATTAGTATGTTGCGCACTGTGGCTGCAATTGGTCAGGGGTCAAAAATGTTCGTGCCTCATCTTCTGAAACAGATCAAACCAGTAGGCCAATCCCAGGAACCGGATTTCAGAGCTGGCCGCGAGTTTCAGCCGCTCGATTCGTCGCGCGCCAATCCCAAGATGCTGACAATTCCTGAAGACATTCATCACGCAGTGGTCGAAGGCATGTGGTCGGTAGTAAACGGCGGCGGCACTGGCCGGGGAATTATCATGGCCGGATTCGATATTGCGGGCAAGACGGGGACCGCGCAGGTCGTCGCTTTAGGAAAGGACACCGGCAAGAACAAGGACCATTCGTGGTTTGTGTCGTACGCGCCGGCTTACAAACCTGAAATTGCGATGATTGCACTGATCGAGAACTCGGGTTTTGGTGGACATCACGCCGCGCCCGCGGTGCGCAAAGTTTACGACGTCTACTACCGAAAAACCCGTAACGAAGAACCGCCGGGCGCAGTTCCCCTAGCCAAGTCACGAAAGCCTGCCGAGGTGACTATAGGAGACTGAAAAACGGAACGATGAATTACGAATGATGAATGCTGAATAGAAAGCGAATTCATCATTCCGCGTTCAGCGTTCAGCATTGAGCGTTATGTCTACGATTTTAGAAAGACGCACACTCAGAGACTTTGATTGGCTGCTCGCCTTCATGGCGATTGGCATTGTCGCGTTTGGCACTGTCCAAATTCGCTATGCGCAGCCGCTCGAAGCATATTGGGTGAAACAATTGATCGGACTTGGCATCGCGCTTGTGGCCATGTTTGCCGTCGCTTTTACGGACTATCGTCGCCTTCTGAATATTGCGCCGGCGTTCTATGTTTTTGGTCTGATATTACTGATTCTCGTTCTGATTCCCGGGATTGGATTAAAGATCAACGGGCAACGGGCATGGATCAAGGTCCCGGGCATCGGTCAGTTTCAACCCTCCGAATTTGTAAAAGTAACGACCGCAATGATGCTGGCACGCTACTTTGGCAAACACCGGCTTGAGTCGCTCAGGGTTAAAGAAATGATCATCGGTGGCTTGATCCTCGCGCTCCCGATTGGCTTGATCCTGATGGAGCCCGACGTCGGCTCGGTGATCACTTACATGCCGATCCTCGCCGTGGTGCTTTTCCTGTCAGCGATCAAAATGCGGCTGGTGATTGCCGCCGTGGTGATTGCGGTAGTAATGATTCCCGTGGCCTACTGGGTCGGAGTGAAAACTCATCTCATCAAAGGTTATCAGCAGGAACGGATTAATGTGATTCTGGATCCGGAGAACGCTGACCGTCGTGGGTTTGGTTACAACACCTGGCAATCGATCCTGACGATCGGTGAAGGCGGCGTTTACGGATCAGAAGCAACCTCGCAGCACTCGCAAAGTAGTCTTAAGTTTCTTCCCGAGCCCCACACCGATTTCATCTTCGCCGTCACGGCGGGCAACACAGGTTTCATCGGCTGCATTCTAGTGCTACTGGCCTATGGCGTGCTGCTATCGCGTCTCGTTACCGGCGCCCGACGTGCTCCTGATCGCATGGGCATGCTGGTAATTATGGCCATCGTCGGCGGGTTGACCTTTCAGATTTTCATCAACGTTGGGATGGAATTGGGCATTCTCCCGGTGATTGGTGTTCCTCTCCCCTTGATGAGCGCCGGTCTGGCTTCCCTGATTGCGACCTTCATCGCCATTGGCTTTGCCATCAGTGTGCAATTGCGGCGCTTTGTAAATTGACTACTAGGGGTAAGCGCCCCAAAAGCAATAGTTTCGCGTTTTCAGCCTGCTTCGGCTATACTCCGCGTTAGTTCGCCTGCCGGAAGTTTTCCATTTCGGTACAGTAAGTGACCGACATCACCTGCACGAGAGAGAACCAAAAAATTTTTCGTGCGCCTGCTCAGGCGAAACGAATTTTCTGGTCGTCAATGTGACGACTCATTTGAAAACTATCGTCGCCGCTGATTTTGCTAATAACACTTCAGAATTAAGCGTGCCGCGCAAAGACGACTCAGGTTGAGCGCATGAGCCGGTTCCCGGAACCGCTCGCACTTCCAATTCGAAGATGTGCTCCCGGTCGTGAGTTTCGCTTCGGTAGCGAAACAGTAGTCAGGGTTTACGGTTGAATAGTGCAAAGGACCGTCGCGTTAACGACGGAGTAAGTAGCCGCTCGAAAGATTTCGAGTCCGCGCCGCCTCAAGCTTGCAGCTGGCCGGCTGACGATCTGTCATCAGACTTGTCGCAGCAGCCGCAAATTTCCATCACATCAAATCGCAGCGAGATCGCTTTTAAGCTCGCTCATCCCTGGCTGCTGCCACGCCTCGCTTTTAAGCTGAATGGCGGCGGCACCCAGCCAACTCACAATTACACAAAGAAGT
>JBPCMI010000208.1:0-5067 GCA_051002415.1 Pyrinomonadaceae bacterium | reverse complement strand
GGGGGATCCTGACCCCGCTAATGCGATTCTCAAATACCTGCCGTTGTCGTATCGCACGGCCTTCAACTTTACGACTCCTCGCACTGAGTTCGCGAAAACCGATGACAGCTATCAATGCGCGATAAAGTGTCCCCCGAAGCTCGATCCTAACTTCGAGAAATCATCAAATATGATTCCCTGGGGTCGTGTCATCGGCTTCTGCCTGCGTCAGCCGCTGCTGGCAGAAAAGATAGGATTGCTGCATCACTTTAACCTGGAGCTCCCATCCGCAAACTATTTCGCTGATGGTGGTTGGGTTTACTTTCAGTTGATCTCGCCACTCTCTTTTGACATCACTCCAGCGAACCTTGATATCGAGCTAAGGCACTATGCGGCACGCATTCCGGCGATTGACCGGCCGCGGCAATTGTTTGGCGCTTTATTGTTTCCCGCTGTCAAAGGGCCATTTCAGCCGAATGGCGAGTACGACACATTGAAGATCGAAGCGTCAGACTACGATGACGGCTTTGCGAAGATAGTCCACGCCTTTCAACCAGTAAGCGCGAACCTGTTAGCGGAAGAGCCGGATGGAATTCATGTGCAGAGAGACGCCGGTATTCGACTCGGCTGGGACGACGAGCAGATTTTGATTTGGCAGAATCGCCAGCTGCTTGCCGATCCGAATACGCCGAATCAGCGCATCGAGGCGCCGCTGGGAGTCTTTTCTTATCGAGTCGACGTGCGTGAGAAGACCACACCTGCGTCAGACTGGGCTTCGTTGGTTGAGGTGCAGAGCAAAGCTGATTTGCGGCTTGCCGGTGAGGTTATCGCGGCAGCGCAAACGCGTTTGGAAACGGGCGTTCAGGTTTTCCCCTCGCAGATTAATGCTGATCCGAAAACACATCTCTGGCTGCCAAGTTTCTTTACGCAATGGTTTGGCGCGTCCCTGGTTTTGCCGGACGCCCAGGCAGCCAAACTCGACTTTTCTGGAGCGCTCGAAAAGCCCGAAGATTATTTTGATAAGCACATCGACAAACAGCCAAAACAAAAGAGCGGACTCTACGAAGCCGTCCTGCCTGCCAATCCGGAGCTGAAGTATGGAAAGCAATACGAATTTCGGGTGCGGCTAGCGGATTTGACAGGCGGTGGTCCTCGTCTCGACGAACGCGAGCTGAACGACGCGCCGGCAACTCACTCATTAATAACCTTCAAGAGATTTGTTGCTCCTAAGCAGCTGACGGTTGATCCAGTGGGTTTTGTTCCGGATCCCGCGTCGCGCACCAACGTGTTCTACCCAACCGACTCTTTTGAGATTTCCCGGCCGCGATTGGGTTACCCCGCGCTGTTGTT
This sequence comes from Pyrinomonadaceae bacterium, assembly GCA_051002415.1. Lineage (GTDB taxonomy): Bacteria > Acidobacteriota > Blastocatellia > Pyrinomonadales > Pyrinomonadaceae > PSRF01. The sequence goes on along the minus strand of JBPCMI010000208.1, from coordinate 3,738 downwards.
TACGGAAATGAACACAGCCGCTGCGTTTGCAGAGCTGGAGGCGGACAGAGATTTTCTGCATCCGATCGACCTCGGGGTATTTGAGACAATCAAGGAGCAGCGCGAAGTCAGCTACTCCGATCCGGACGTGGACAAATTCATGGTGCGGGTCGAAATCAAATCTTTGGCGATGGACAATGCTGAGTCGACGAACCAGCGCGAGGCTTACATACCGTTATACACAACCTTCCGCACTTTCGATCCCGACCCGGAAACGCCCTTTACTCTTGAATTGGAATATCGAAACGCGAACGTAATCAACTTTGGCAATGAGATCGATCTAGGCGACTTGAATCTTTCTAAAGTCGATATCAATGGAAACGATATTCTCGTGCTGCCGACGTCGAGAGATATTCGCATTACGCTGCTTCCAGTTTGCTCCGACAAGCCTGGACTGCCTGCATACTTTGGATTTGCGAAGACCAGATTCGGCGATGAGCTGGTTCGCTGCGGCGAGCCGACGCAATTCTTTGTGCGGCAAGACGCTGAAGAAGAAGCCGAGTTTTTCCGTACGGACCTTGAATCGCGACAACTTCAGGGACTGTATCTGCAACCCGACCCGCCCCAGGTTAACAACCCGGTTACCTTTTTTAAGGAAGTGGTCGCAGGCAAGGAACTGCAGCAGAGTCCTTTGATCCAAAGGCTGGCGGCCCAACTTGATCTCGGTGTGAATGGAATGAGTTTGATTGGAAAGAAAGGCGAGCGCGTACAGTTTGGCTGTAGCAACCGCATTCGCCATACGCTTGCGCCTGACAACGCTTCCATCACTTTCGCAACTACCGGGGACTTAATGAACCACTGGCTGTGTGTGCTTTCGTTTGAGATCGATCGCGACTGGACTTGGGACGGATTGAGCGACCCAGGCATTGAAGTGCGTAGGACGAAGCGATTCACCGGGGAAAACGGCACAACAGAAACCGCAGTCGTTGGTCATCTGGAGTTGAAGAAAACCGTGAATCGAATTGCGACTGAAGATCCGGATCGCAGTTACACGCGGCTGGTTTTCATCGATGCCGTTGAACCAAAGAAGGATTTGACGAAGCCGAGCACCGCTGCTGCTCCGTTTCCCAACACGATCGATGTCAGCTATTCGTTGCGTCCGGATTTCATCCCGAGCGTTAACGCTCCAGATGAAATCGAACAAACTGAAGTTCGAGATATTACGTTGCCGGTCACAACCAAGCCGGCCCAGGTACCGAAGGTCGTCTCGGCGGGCGTAGCGCTTTCACCTTATGTACGCAGCGATGACTATTCAGAGACTGCCGTGCGGCAGCGCTATCTCTGGTTTGAATTTGAACAGCCAATCGCCGATCCGAACGATACTTATTTCGGCCGGGTGCTTTCGTACGCACCTGACCCGTTGCTGACTTTTCGCAATGTGGATCAACTGTTCGTGAAGCAGGAGGATCCGCCACTCTCAATTGATCCCGAGCTGATTCGCGTGGTCACGCACGATCATGGGAATGACAATGCGGGCATCGATGCGATGCAGGAGATGACGGCGGAGACCGGCGAACCGCAGGCGCTGCTTCCGGTCTCTCCAGTTCACTATCTGCTGCCGCTACCGCCCGGATTACATAACGAGTCACCCGAGCTCTTCGGCTTCTTTGTTTATGAGCTGCGCGTCGGCCACTCAAACAAGATTTGGTCCACGGCTCAGGGCCGTTTTGGTCATCCGATTCGCGTGAACGGCGTCCAGCATCCGGCGCCGCCGCTAAAGTGTCTGGTCGATCGCACACCAAAAGGACTTTCCGTGACAGCGCATTATGCGACTTCCGTCTTCAACGGCAAGAACGTGACGAGCAAGCCACCAAAGACTGAGATCTGGTTCATGCTTTATGCGCAATTGCGACAGGCGGACGGCAGCGACATTAGGAACATCCTGCTCTCTGAACGGAGATTGGATTACGTCGATCCGGAGAAGGCGCCAAGAGTAATCGATAAGAAGTGGTCGAAGTTGCTGGTAGCCAATTCGCTGATGGTGAATTTGGATGCGCCGGCGACCGGAATCCAGGGGTGGACCGAAGTACAAATTCAAAACATGCTGTCCCAGTTCAATCTTTCTCCTGACACGCGGCTGGGCGTGTTGGCAGTGGAGATGATGCCGCGTTACGATCAATACATTCTTTTTGGTCAACCCCCGAGTCAATCCGTCAGGCCTTTGTCCCAGGACCTGGGCCAGTATCGGATTCTGAGGACTTCGAGACTGGTGAAGGCACCGCCGGTTTGCTGAAACGGTTCAGACAGTTGCCTTTTTTTTCGAGTGGGGCGGAGACAGAACGGTCCTTTGCCGATCACTTGCGAACGCTGCGGCGCCGCGCCAGTGGTTAGTCTTACCTTTGTGTTTCGCATCACAACGTTTTTCCCTGTTACTCATCAGACACGGCAGATCTGGCGAATTCCGAGGGTGAAGAAAAGTTGTTGACATGCCCGGTCGGTCGGCGTAGATTCACGCGCATCTCGGTTCCGCTCCTTAACTAGTAACCAAACCCCCCTTAGTCCTCGCCTCAATAGCTTCCGACAAGCGGTATTCATTTGCGCGCCTGTACCTTCGTGCGCATCCCACATTGTCTCGCTTACCCGGGAGGTCCCCATGTCGCGACTCTCACGTTCGTGGTTTTCGCAAACGATCACCAGGTCATCAGCGCTCGTAGCCGGTTTCGCTCTCTTAGTCTCGACAACGCCGTTAGTAGCGGGAATGGGCGCTCAACCACGACTTGGGAATTTGCTTTCTCTTTCTTCTCAGGGACAACACCGGGAGGCGAGGCCGGGAGCTCCTGAAGGTGTGTTTCCGAACATGGACGAGATGCGGCGTCATACTGATGACGCTCGTCGCTATGGCGCGAGCGCGCCGCGGGTTCCTCCGCCGATCCCTTCAACGCAACCACGCTGGCGGCGAGGAGCCCCGGCCCAGGGAAGAAACATGTTGCCCGCCGGCAGTGTGGCTGTTGACTCGAGTAGCTTGCTGGCGTCTGCCCTTGCTCCAGCAAGAGACGAACTCCCCTGGGCCTTAGATTCAACTTCGAAATCCATTCCTGTCCTGCCTAGTGGACTTCTCTCCGCTCTGGAAAATAGTAACAAGGCGAAACACGGTACGAACAACAGTGCGAACACCGCGGCAGGGATGCCGCTGGCAGCGCCTCAGGGAACCAACTTCGCGATGGCTCGGATCGATCCCCAAAACCGCACTGGGGCGGCAGGCGTTGATCTGCTGTCCAAGAATTTCAATTGGAGTCTGGGGCTGATTGGATTGCGGGGACGCTCAGGTTTGGATTTGGGGTTGAGTCTCGCCTACAACTCGAAGGTCTGGACGAAGTCGGGAAACTATATTGATTTCGATATTGATGAGGGCACGCCGGCTCCTGGCTTTCGGCTTGGATTTCCGGTAGTGCACGGTCTTTACTACAACGATCAAGCAAGCACCTCCTTCTACATGCTGATTACGCCAGCCGGGCAGCGAATCGAGCTAAGGAGGTTGGGCACAACAAATGTCTACCAAACAGTGGACGCTACTTATGCTCAGCTTACAGACAACGGGAGCTACTTAGTCTTCAAATCTGCTGGCGCTCAACTCACCTTAGTTCCTTCAGGTGGTGAATATCACTGCACCGAAGTAAAAGATCGCAACGGCAACTATCTCACCATTACCTATAACGGCGCAGGAGACATCTTAACGGTTACAGACACACTGGCTCGCGT
>JBPCMI010000207.1:0-13847 GCA_051002415.1 Pyrinomonadaceae bacterium | reverse complement strand
TGGGCCCTTTGTGGCCACCCCTTTTTTTTTGGAGTGGAGGAGTGTGGAAGCGAGAGAATGGGGTGGCCAGGGAAGGCCACCTTAAGGGATGTTAGAGTGGAAAGGCCTTGCGGGAAAAACGGGGGTGGCCACGGAGGGCCACCTTAATATACGTTCGAATTGAAAAGGCCTCGCGGGAAAAACGGGGGTGGCCACGGAGGGCCACCCCTACAATCCTAATCGTCTGACGGTGGGCGAGGTCGTCGCCGTAGGTTAGCGTTTCAGTTAGGGATAAAGCGGCGTTTGGTCAAACAGGTCATGGGGCTTCAGCATAAACCCTGTCCACATGACTTGCGCCACCGTAGGTTGAAATTGATTGTTGACGTGGCGGCCATCCTCATCACGCGGAGTGTGATGAGCGGCGCTGTAATACCAAACCACAACGTCGCTGTTCGAGACCGATTGCGCTGGCGAGACGTAGGTTGGTAGAGACGGCACGTGCATCTCTGAGAAGTTGTAGCGAGTTACCCAAAAATCACTTTTGGTGAAACTCTCCTGATGTCGCGGCGTCCCGGTTTGCAAAGGAATGAGGTGATAACCGGATTGGTGGTTTTGCCGGTTCCTCAAGTTGGCGTCATGAATATTCAAATTAATGAAAGCAGACGCAACCCACTCGCGACGGCCTTCATTAGAGATCATTTGGGTAGAGTCGCTCGCGGTTAGGCCTAACGCAAACAAGGACTCGCGGTGCGATATCAGTCCGACCGAATCGCTCCCCGCTCCGTTGAGATCTATATCCAGCCGCCAGAAGATTCCGTGCATGTGCGTTTCCAGCGGTTGGGGTGGGTAATTGGTTGCGGTGGCTCCGACCCGGCCCAGCACGACACCATCGTCACGGAAAGTCCATTCGATGATGTAGTTGTAATTGCCTGCACCGATTCCGCCCCACAGCACAACCTCCTCGCCGCGGCGCACCTGATTGTAATTCGTCCAGGCCAATCCTCGGTCGTGCACTTCCTTGCAAACGTGACTGTTGTCGAGCAAGGTGCCGCCATGGGCCTTCGGGCAATGTTTATTCGACAACTGGAAAAGCGAAAAATTGAAGCTGCTCATGTCAAGAAAGCGCGGCGAGCCAGTGTGGTAAGGCACGAACAGTTCAATCACGCGAGCATCGTAAATAACCTGGACCCATGGGGAGCCAGGCGATTTTCGGAAAGAGGCTGCATTGATTACCAGGCCGTTCCTGGTCACCCGCTGAAAGCAAAAGCGCCAGCGTGTCTCTTCGGCCAACGAAGTGTCGACGGGAAATCGCTGCTCGATAAAGTTTCCCGAGCACGGTAGCGTCTGGGCTGAGACAGATTGATTCAAGACAAAGAGAACGGCGAAAACTGAAAACAAGCAGATAGTGAGTTTGATTCTTGAATTCATCTTGCCCTCCTTCTCGTCGCGGGACGCCTCTGTGCGGGTTGGTCCACGCGCACCCTTTGATTGGTGAGATCAACAATCACTTCCGTCCCAGTCAGGAAAGTATCGCCCTGCCGGAAAAGCAGTGAGACACAGCGGTGGCGGTAACACGGGTCATCGGGTGAACTCGCAAGGAGTCGCAAAGCCTCGACCCGATTAGGTTCTCGGTCCGGCGAACTCGAGGACGCAACTCGATACTGCTGATAGTTAGGACCAAGCAGATTGATCAAGGTCCGGTTTTGCAGCGCGAGGTTGAGAGCTTCGTTAACTTCCTCGGCAACGAGCGGAACGGAGTCGCCATTGATGGCCACGACTTCCTGTACCGCCTGCCGGCGCAAGTCAATAAGTGTCAGGACGCCTTGATTGCCATCGTACCGGTAGTACAACACTTCAGCGTGACGACTGTTCTGATCGTTTTGATCATCAGTTTTCGGCGTTGCCAACTCGACTAAAATTAGATTGTGACGGCCCTGGCCACGCATCTTTTTGACGCGCTCGTCAGCCTCGGCTAAGCGAACCGCGAGCTCGCGTTCCTCGGGTGTGAGTGGGTCGAATTTGTAAGTTTGACCTCGCTGGGTTTGGGCCTTAACCCGTTGGGGATTAGAGGAGATTGACTGGAGCAAGAGTGCCAGTAAGAGCGTGCAGAAGACCTGGAGAATGGTGCATGAGTCGCGCCCTGGCACACGAGCTGAAAAGTGAAAAGGCATATTCATACCTCCCTTTTAGCTGGGCCTTTCGGCTGGTTGAGGAGACTTCGATAGCAACGAGGAAACTACCGGTTTAGGTTGAAAGATCCGACAAACGTTTTTCTAGCCAAAAGCATAGACCTGATCATTTGTGAGGTAAAGGGTCTTTCCTCCGTACTGCACGCGCACTACGGTTTCGCGATCAATAACGGATTCGCCTCCAGCTCCCGGCGGTAAAACACTCGCGGGCGTTGCACGGTGCGCTTCTCGGGCTGCGCAACCTTTTCCTCGCCTTCGGTGAACGCGATCTGCAGGCCGACACCGCGACTCTGTTTCATCTTCGCTTCCTGCATTTGCGGCACGCGATCGGTAGCGAAGTTCAGCCACTCTCTCGCATTCAACAGACCGTCCTGCGGCTCAGTGTCTGCAATTGCTGTCTTCAGTCCTTCTTCCACGAGGGCATAAGTCAGCAAACCGTGTCCCAGCTCTGCGGCCTCGAGCGCGGCCTGGTAACTCTGTGCGGCGGTCAGAATGTACATACCTTTCTCATAAGCAAGTTGGGCCAGGCCTTTGGAATTCATTGGACCGCGCCGCTTCTCTTCCGCTTCGAGTGCTTGCCCCGAATTACAGGCGTCGATAATCAACAGGAGATGGCCGGCATCCAGACCCTCAACTGCCTGTTCCAACTCAATATCAGAAATGCTGCTTGCCAGGATCTTCTCCAAGCCTTGCTCACTCAACTTCGTACGATCGCCTGTGTAACCCAGGTCGTGCGGGATCAAATAGAAGCGTTGGGCCTGAGCTGTGCCGTGGCCCGCGAAGTAAATGATCACCTTGTCTTCCGGCTGCGCCCGCTTCAAGCGGTTGAAAGCAGGATCAGCTGCCTGTAAAGAAGGCGGGCCGGGCACGCCTGACAAGTGTTGCAATGCCGCGAGGAGGTTGGCTTTGGTTGCATTCTGATTGAGCAACGGCAAAACCTCGACGCGCTCGACTTGCCCGATTTGCATCTGACGCCGGCTCACTTCTTCGGCAAAGCTCTGAGCGTCCGCCACCGCATACTTCAAATTGTATTGAGGGTTTGCATACTCATTCAGGCCCACTGCAATGATGTAGAGCGTGCCCGCGCGCTTCAAACTATCGTCGCCGGTGAGCAGTAGTAATGAGTCTTTGCTTTTGACGTTGTCGCGATTGAACGCGTAGGCAGTCAGTTGGTTGGGTCCAGCCACGAGGCTAATCTCTTCTTCTAAAGTGACTGCAGGTTTGCCATTTAAAACATCCCCACGCCAGACTTTGATCAGTGAGCCATTGCGGAACAAGCGCACGTCTCGCGCTCCGGCACCTTCGTTGTTCTCTTTGTCTGCGGGCGCGTCAGTGATGTCGATTTTTACTTTTGTAGTGCGGGAAGAAATTCCCGTGGCAGTCGCGGTTGCCGGATCAACTAAGGAGAGTTTTACGACTGGCTGGCGTCGATCCTTTCGCGAGATATCCTCGGCAACCTTAGGCCGCTTGCCGGCGAATACATCACCCAGTAATCCCGGATAGTAATACTCGTTGAAGAACCATTCGATCGGTGCAACGTTGAAAGTGTCCTGGTTGTAGCGCCAGAGGATCTGGTTCCATGAGACAGGCGTGCCGTCGAACAAACCTTGCGGCGTAACCACCATCCATTCAGCGCCGTCGTCGAGCGAGATCAACGTCAGCAAATGCTCCCCAGTGTTAGCGTCCCAAAGAAACGTGCCGCCATCGTCACTGGCAGAAGCAAGCAAGCGTGCGTCAGGACTGAAATCCATCGACTCGATGTTTGCGGTATGTCCAACAAGTGTTCGCAGCTCACGCCGGGAAGCGACGTCCCAAATCCTGATGGAATTATCAGTGCTGCCGGAAGCGAGCAGCCGGCCATCGCGACTGAATGCGACTTGAGAAACGCCTTTGCCGTGTCCACTAAGCACTGCGCTTTGATTTCCAGTGGCTACGTCCCAGAGCGTCACTTGACCGGTGGACTCAATTTTCATGTCCTTCATAAGGTCCTGCGGGTCACGCTGCTTGGAATTTTTCTTATTGCGTTGCGCCGCAGGATCCATCATGGCGGCAAAATCCAGATTCGACTTCGATTCGACCCCGCCAATCGCCAGCGTCCGGCCATCAGGACTGAAAGCCATCGATGTGACACTGCGGCCCATCGTCCCGGCCGACATCGAACCCATCATGTTTGTGATCATGCTGCTCATTGCGGAGAGGTCCGGCATTTGCGGCATGCCGCTCGGCATTTTCGGCATGCTGCCCGGCTTGCCTGACCCCATCTTTTTTAGTTGCTCGGGGGTCATTCCGCCGCCGGCCCCTTGCATCATTTGGGTAATGCTTGCCATCGGCGAGCTGGTCAAGTCGCGCAATTTATTACCGGAGGCAGTTTCCCATAATGATGTTTCGCCCATCGCTCCGAGGGTCGCGAGCATGCGGCCGTCGAAGTTAAAGTCAGCCGCGACGGCATTGGCTCCGACATTAAGCGCGCGCAGCTCTCGTCCGGTTTTTACGTCCCAAATTCTGACCAGATTCTCGTTGCCCGTCACACCTGGATTTTTCGCCTTGCTCATCTGCGCTTCGGAAACCCCGTAATTCACTACCAGCATGCTGCCGTCCGGACTGAAACCGAGACGCTGAACAACTATCTCGCTATTCGCTGGTACCAGACTTTGAAGCTTGCGCCCAGACGGCGTTTCCAAAATCGAAATTACATTGCTGTTCGGTGAGAAGATTGCGACGAGCTTGCCGTCAGGACTGGGATAGCCGACCTGCTGATCGGTTGGACCCGAAACGAGACGCAAGCCACGCCCAGTTCGCAGGTCCCAGCGCGTGCGACCGCCAGATGAAAGATGATTGCCATCGGCGCTGAAGGCGACTTTGTATGCCATGTTTGTGCGGCCGCTCATCTTGAGCAACTGCTTGCCATTCTCAGCTTCCCAAATCACCGTCGGTGAATCGAAACCTCCGGTGGCAATTCTCTTCCCGTCCTCGGTAAAGGTGGCGAAGACACGTGCGGCATTCACAAAAAGGCCGCTATTCGGCGCTTTCAAAACTAACAATTCGCGACCGGTGGCGGCCTCCCAAACCTTGACCGTGTAGCCCTCCGCCGACGCGAGCAAACGACCTGCGGGACTAAACTTTAGAAAACTCCAATTCTGCGCGACCATTCCCAGGTCGCGTTCCTTCGCATTGCTGGTGACTTCCCATAACTTCAAGCGCTTGTCTGAAATTCCCGAGACGAGTAAACGGCCATCCGCTGCGAATGCCAGGTCAAGGCTTTCAAGATCATCATCGGAAAGTTTTACGGAGCGAGTTTCACGACCAGAAGCGAGCTCAATAAACTTGATTTCACTGTTACCGGCGTCTGTCACCACGGACGCCAGTTGCGTTCCGTCCAGACTTAAAGCTGCACCACCGTCGCCGCTCATACGCGCGATTGAACTTAAGGTATCGGTGCCAATTGAACGTAGCTCTTGTCCCGTAGCCAGGTCCCAAACCCTGATTGCGTCGCTGATTGTCACGAGGCGATCATTCGAGCTGAAAGCGATGAAAGAGACACCGGCCATCGCGGCAACGGAGCCTCCAGCGCCTGAAGTGAGTGTTTGTAACTCGCGCCCATTCGCAACGTCCCAAACCTTGATTGAATTAGTTCCGGACGCGGCGGCGATGAGACGGCTGTCTTTGCTGAAAGCGATGGCCGGCGAGATGCCCATCCCACCTTGAGGTCCACTGGAAAGATTGCGCAACTCGCGTCCATTGCTGGTGTCCCAGAGCTTTATGGTGCTGCTGCGAAACGTTGCTGTTGCCAGCAAGCGACCGTCAGGACTAAAGACGAGACGCGTCGCGCCGAAGAAATTGTTGTAGCCGGTTTGGAGAACTAGTTCAGGTTTAGCTTCTTTGCCTTTTTGGGCAGCAGACGAGTTTGCGTTGGGCGAGCTGCTCTGGACGCCGATGCCGCGCTGGTCCGGTGGCGTTGGCGTGGGGTTCTGTGCCCGGGCCGAGGAAGCCAAGCCGATGACTATCAGTCCCACGCAGATTACTATGCGCAGCGGCGAGAATTTAGATCCTATTGCGTTCATAACACCCTCGGTGGGAATTGAATCATCGAATCATCGAATCATCGAATCATTGGGTCATTGATCCATTGGTTGTTGATAAGATTGAGGCTTCACTGAATACAGTGACAATGTCAGAGATCAGACAATGAATCAATGACCCGATGACTGAATGACTCAATGTTGAAGGTCGATCACCAGCCGTAATGGATTTGAAAGCTCGCTTATGCGAAACGACTTACGAGCCCTGAGGCCCAAGAGAAAATCGTAATAGCCCTCGAAGAGTCCGGCCTCATCCAACTCCAAAACCGAACGAAACTTTAGCCTGCCCTTGGGAATAAAAGAATCCTGCTCGCGCAGTTTCATCTGTTCTTCATCCGTCGGAATCAAATTGAGATTCACCTTGACGAAGGCATTGCCCGCAATCTTGATGCGCTGGCGCCCGCCTTCGTTCTCATAAAAACGTCCCTTGAGATATTCGATCTGATAATTAGCCATCGAGCTTGAGAACTCAAACACCACGCGATCAAATGTTTGATGCCGCCCGACACGCACGTTCCGCACATATGTTGTTCCCGTCCCTTCCTGACGTCGCGCCACAGTCCGAGTCGTCCAGCGTTGAGGCGGCCGGTGTTAGGAGACTGACCCGCTGCCGGAGAGAAAACAAACGTACAAAGTAATAGCGCAAGAAGGAGTTTACCTGTCATAGGGTTCTAACCGGTTACCCAGAGTGAAATGATAGTCAGGAGGAAAACCTACAGCGGAACATGCTGTCAGGAAGAAAACGTTCAGTAGGGAAGAATGGTTTATTCCCGCTGGTAGAATGGCATTCAACTTTGGCGGGGGCAAGCCCGCCTTCCTGACTGAATGTTTTGAATCTTCTAGCCGATTCATCTATGTCGACACGGAGCGTCGCCATGGGTTTAGCCCGGCGTTTCAACGCCAGGATAGCTAATGTTCGATAAAAGGCTTCTCCGCCCTGCTTCTTTTCGATAAGTAGCCACTTCACGTGTTACGCGGCTCTCAGACCAGCCGAAATGCTTTTGCGCGACAGTCGCGGCTCTTTCGACAGCGTCGAGTCCCCCAGTTGAGTTGAGACCCACCATCGTGCGTCGCATCAAACAATCCACCAGCGTGGACGCGAACTCATGCTCAAACGCATAAACGATTTCAGCACGAATCGCTCCTGTCTCTCCGTCGAAGACCTCGGCAAGCTCAGGGTTTGTTTCTACCAGTTCGGTGATTGCGGTTGCTCGTGCGCCATAGATCCTATTCAAGCGTGCTGTTAGTAATGTTGCCTTGCCCGTCAATGAAGGTTCACCGAGTCGAACTTGCGCTGTCTGACACGGCGGTGAAGCTCGTCCTAATTTTGTGAACACAAGATCTGTCGCTTCTTCAGCCAGACTTCGATAAGTCGTCAACTTACCTCCGACGAGGGATAACAAATTATTGAATTTGGGATGCGGGCGGATGAAGTGCCTCCGCGTAATACTCTGCTCGTCAGTCTCTTTTGTGAAAGGAAGCGTGCGAACACCGGAATAGCAATAAAGTATGTCTTCGCGTCGCAGTTTTGCAGAGGGAAAGACAGCGTTGGTTTCGCTTAGCAGGTATTCGACTTCGTCTTCGTCAATGCGAACGTCATCAAGATCACCTTCGTAACGGCTGTCGGTAGTGCCGATCAAATGGTTGCCGTTCCAGGGAATAACGAAGAAGGGGCGCTGATCTGTTTTGGCTTCGAGATAAATTGCCGTGTCTGGCGCGCCCGCGAAGCGCGGCACAATGAGATGACTGCCCTTGGTCCCGCCGATCAAACGTGGGGCAGGATTCACGCCAGCGAGAACTTTATCAACCCAGGGTCCGGCTGCGTTGATTATCACAGGAGCCGTTGCGCTGCGGTGACGACCGTCCCGATCTTCTAATTGAACACCGAGCAGGTGTCCGTTCTCGACTATGAATTCAGAGACGCGCGTGTAAGTGCTGACTTGGGCGCCGTGTTCAATAGCAGAGAGTGCGTTCTCAACTACCAGGCGCTCCGCAAATTCAACGTGAGCGTCATAGTACAGAGCGGCTCCGCGCAAACCATCCTGGTTCAATCCCGGGGTCCGGGCGAGTGCCTCCCGAGTTGAAAGCATCTGGTGACGCGGCAACGACTTGCCGAGTGAAAGCAGGTCATACATGATCATGCCGAGTCGCAACAACAAAGGCCCGCGTCGCGCATGCCGGTAAATTGGAAGCAGGAACGGTAACGGACGAACCAGATGTGGGGCTATCCGCAGCAACGTTTCGCGTTCGCGGAGCGATTCGCGAACGAGTCCGAGTTCGCCGTGTTCGAGGTAGCGTAGGCCACCATGAATCAAGCGCGTCGACCAACTCGAAGTACCACTACCGACATCGCCCTTGTCGAGCAGGACTACTTTCAAACCGCGCATCGCGGAGTCGCGAGCCACGCCGGCGCCATTGATTCCCGCGCCGATGATTATGAGATCGGAGTCGAACATTGGTTTTAGAATTGCCGATTGCCAATTGGCGATTGCCGATTAGTTACAGCCTTCACATTGTCAATTGCCGATTGTCTGATTTAACTTCTTTTGTTACGGAACAATTGGCAATCTAAAATCGCCAATCGGAAATATTTTGACTGGAATCGCCAATTGGCATAGAAGCTTCTCCGTCGGCCCACCTGAGACTCTTCAACTTATGAAATTCCTCTTAACAATCGCATTGCTGATCACATCCTGCCCGTTGCAAGTCGCTGGGCAGGGCCAGCAGCAACTCGACGTTGCGGCTGACTTCACCAAACGCTCACCACCTCCTATTTCCGCCGAAGCAAAGCGCGACATGGAAGCAAAGCTGAGCGCAGCGCGGGCTCGCTATGCCGCGGAACCGAAAGATGCGGACGCTCTCATATGGGTCGGCCGTAGACTTGGTTATCTCGGACGGTTCACTGAAGCGATCGAGGTCTACAGTTCGGGCATCAAGAAGTTTCCCCGCGACACCCGCTTCTATCGCCACCGTGGTCACCGCTACATCACCTTACGAAAATTCGATCTGTCAATTGCAGACTCTCAGCAAGCAGTCAGACTCATCAAAGGCTTGCCTGACGAAGTCGAACCAGACGGTCAACCTAACGCGCGCAATATCCCTACCGGGACGTTGCACTTCAATATTTGGTATCACCTGGGCCTTGCTCAATATCTTACAGGACGTAACGAGGATGCTCTCAAGAGCTATCGCGAGTGTCTGCAGGTTTCCAAGAATGCCGACAGCATCGTTGCCACCACTCATTGGTTGTATATGACTCTGCGCCGGCTAAAGCGCGAGGGCGAAGCGCGCCAAGCCCTCGACCCGATTCAGACGAACATGGACGTTATTGAAAATGATGGTTATTACAAACTAGTGCTGATGTACAAAGGACTCGCCGATGCCGAGGCGTTGCGTGCAGAGACACTAAAACAGCCGAACTCTCCGGGCTCACTTAGCATTCTTTACGGGCTGGCGAATTGGCATCACTACAACGGACGGGTCGGGAAGTCAGCTGAACTACTACAGCAGATAGTTTCCAGCGATCAGTGGACGAGTTTTGGATACATCGCCGGCGAAACTGATCTGAAGCAGCTTAATCGCAATTGACCATACTATTTCGTGCTGAGCCCGCACCATCTCGTTTATTTGGAGTGCGACGGCAGAGAGAAACGGTGATCACGCTTTGAAGTTTTCAAGTGAAGCACTACTTCCAAACCAAAGCGATGTCTTCCGATAATTCCGGATTGCCACCGCACTCCAAAAAGCTCATTGCTTCGGCCCACGCCTTGCTCATGGGCCGGAGCATAGACTAAGCCTCTCCCGGTAATCGGCAGCGCGCTGATAGACGCTTAGCTATTCGCCAACGCGCCCGGTTATCCTACCTCGACGCGCCGACGGTAAACGCAATGTGGTAAAAACAGCAGACACATAAGGAGCGTGGTTATGCGTTCTTCCCGGCTTGTCCCATTCCGGATCGTTTCTCTCTTACTAATTCTTTTCTCAACAATCTTCACCGCGAACGTCTTAGCTCTTTCCGACAATGAGGAGGCCGAGACTTATGACGAGCAGGCCCGCGTTGTCCGTATCAGCTTAATCAAAGGAGAAGTCACTCTTAAGCGTCAAGGCAACACTGATTGGGAACGCGCGCGCGTGAACTTCCCGTTGCTTGAAGGCGATACGGTCGCCACCGATCGCGAGACTCAATTGGAGATTCAAATTGACTCGCGCAATTTTGTGCGACTCGGCTCCAACTCGATGTTGCGCATCGTGACCCTAAGAGATGAAGGGATAGCACTCAGCGTCATTGAAGGCACGGCTTCCTTGCGCCTCGCTAATTTTGATCGTGACCACGAGTATTTCGAGATCGATGCCCCGCAATCGACACTCGCCGCGGAAAAGAAAGGTGTCTATCGCATCGACGTGGCGCGCGCGGGTCGGGTTCGTTTTACCGTGACCGACGGCGGCCGCGCTCGCATCTATTCGGAAACTTCCGGATTCGCTTTGCGCGATGGACGCGCCGCCGAATTAATTAATGAAGGCACCAACGCGGGCGATTGGGAGATGTTCGCTGCCGCTGCTTCCGATTCGTGGGACGAGTGGGTTGTCGATCGCGAACGCTATCTGGCCCAACGCCTCCGCTACAATTCCGATCGTTACGATAGCCGCGTTTGGGGCGCGGAAGAACTCGATGCGTATGGCGACTGGACTTATGTAAACGATTACGGCTGGATGTGGCGACCACATGTCACTGTCATTAATAACTACATTGACTGGGCGCCTTATCGTCATGGAACCTGGACCTGGGTTTGGCCCTATGGTTGGACATGGGTCGGATATGAACCCTGGGGTTGGGCCCCTTATCACTACGGCCGTTGGGTTTACTACAACAACTACTGGGCATGGTGTCCGCGCAGTTACTACCATCACAATCGTAGTTGGTGGCGCCCGGCTCTCGTAGCCTTCCACATTTCTATTGGCAACCACGTGTCGTGGTATCCGCTTCCTTATCATCACCGGGATCCCCGTTCCCGTCGCTACGATATTTCGAAAAATATAGGAAGAGGCGCACGACAGCCGCGATTCAACGAGATCGCCTACCTGCGCGCGATCTCGACCACCGATGCCGGCGATTTTGGCGGTGATGGCGTGCGTTTTAAAGGAGTGAATGAAGCCGTCGGCCGACGCATCATCGGCACGGAACCGTTGAAGGGCGATCTGCCGTTGCGCCCGGCAAACGTTTACCAGCAGAAAGGAGCTGGGCAGTCAGATGCGACCGCGCGCGTTACCGTGGCTAAACCGCGCGTGCGGCCTGCCGGCGATATTGTTGTTCGTCCCACCGGCGCGGCTATTCGCAAGACAGGCGCGCCTCTCGATGCTGACTTACGCCGCGCAAGAGTTTTAGGCGGACGTGAGTCGAAATCGATAACTCCGCAGACGCCAGGCAATGACTCCGATTCACGACCGACCGGTGCGGTAACGCGACCGCCGAAAACGGTTAACGTTGAACCGGGCGATGGCAGCGGTACGATTCGACGGGGCGATCAAGGATTGCCTCGTGTTCCGCGAACCGATTCAAGCGATGGGACTGGAGTGATCAAACGCGATCAGGATTATAAGGGAAGGCCCGAACGATCCGATTCAGATCCGCGAGTCTCCCCAGCGAAACCCAGAGTCGATACCGACGATGAGTCGCAACCGGCAAAGACCGTGAAACCGCAACCTCGGGAACGAACTGACACTCCTCGGTATGATCCGCCGGTGCGGAAGTACGAACCGCCGCCGAAGTCAGAACCAGCGCCGCGGTACGAGCCGCCGCAACGTTCCGAACCGGAGCGCAAGTACGAGCCACCGCCGCAACGGTCGGATCCGCCGCCAAAATCAGAACCGGCGCCGAAGTCAGATCCACCACCGCAGAAATCGGAACCTACGAAAGTCGAAGCGCCTCGTCCTTCACACAAAGAGAAGCCGTGATTGGCTAGTGTGGAGAGGTTGAAACGAAAATTAGCCACAGATTTTCCGGATTACACAGATTAGAGAAGTTGGAGTTTCTGGTCTGTGTGTAGCGTGAAATCTGTGGCTTATTTGTCTTGAGAATTGTTAGGCTCGATGCTCAGGCGAGGTAGGATGCGGGCCTCGCCATCAAGTTCAGAACTTGTCTCGCCCACTCGATAAGCTCCCATCTTTTGGTAGAACCCTTCCGCGTTCGGATCAGACGAAATTTCGACTGACGTGACTCTTAACTCCGCTGCCTTTTGCATTGCGTTAAGAAAGAGTTCCTTGCCGACTCCCGTTCCAATCAAATCCGGCGCCACCCACAGATGCTCAAGCTCTGCACTTTTATCTTTAATACTTAGGGCATAGAAACCGGAAACCCGATCTCCTTCTTCGGCAACGTAGACGTGATTATCAGCGATGAATTCAGGCGTGAGAGTGAGGTCAGCTTCCCAACGCTGCATCCAGTGCTCCGGATAACCCCAGTATCTCTTGGCGTCGTGAGCAATGCGGGTCAATTCCGCAGCTTCCTGAGATGATGCCTGGCGTATGTTCATGATTTCAAAATCTGATCTTGCGCGCTGCGCAAGATTTGGATGAGGACGTCACTATCAGGTTTTTGAACTTTGTACTTCGAACTTTGATTCGGTCGCACAGTTAATGATCCAACTTGCGATGGCGAACAAAGTTCAAATGCACAAAGAACAAGGTCGATTCGTTAATTATTGCCGGTATTGAGCAAACATTCCGTCAGCTCGAAATGCCTGTTCCGCGGTGAACTGGAACATGCAGGCATCGTCAGTGTAGTCCATGAAGTTTGTGATCGGATCTAAGCCGGGATATTTGCTGGTCGTGCAAGTGTCGCGACCAACCGGGCAATGGAACGCCGGCCCACCTTCTGCTGGAGTATCGCTGACGTAATCGTTATTCGTGGAGCAGCCTCCCTGGAACGTGTGATAGAGGCCCAGCCAATGACCAACTTCATGAGTTCCGGTATCGCCTTCATCATAGGGAACGGTGGAACCACCGGGCAGCGAAGAAAAGAGACAGACTACGCCATCCAACTCGGGCTTAGCGTGGTAACTCCAGGGAAAAGTAGCCCAGCCAAGCAGATTGTCGCCAAGGTTGGCAGTGTAAAAGTTGAGAGCATTGGCACCACCCTGGCGCAGCGCTGACTTCGCTGCGCGCTCATCGTTAGAATTAATGCCCATGTTGTACCAGGCTTCATTCGTCGTCCGCGTAATACCGGCGAGTTCAAAACGAAACGCCGTAGCCGCGCCGCCGGAGCCGCCGTCGAATGCATTGTTCAATACCGCAATCTGAGCGCGAATCATGTGATCGGGAACGTTGCTATTTTGAATGCCGCTGCCTCGATTGATTACATGGAAGTAGACAGGGATGATGATTGAACCGGTGGCACTTAATTGCGCACCCTTAGCGCTTTTGAATTTCGCGAACGAGGTTTGAATCTCGTCAGCCTGCCTCACGTTCGGATGCACCGTGCCGCAGTTTCTCACCCTGAGCTTCACTCTGCCTTCGGCGGGCGCAGCGGTGGTGGCGCGGCCTGGTTTATCGACCAGCAGCAGTGCGCACGCACATAACGCCAGCAAAGCGAAGGCAATTAGAC
>JBPCMI010000206.1:0-20584 GCA_051002415.1 Pyrinomonadaceae bacterium | reverse complement strand
GGGGATGGGAGCGCGCCTCCTGCGTTCGTGGCTGTTGCGCCCTTGCGTGCGGCGCGGTGAAGTAGAAGCCCGTTTGGGCGCGGTGGATGAATTACGTTCGTCTCAACGTAAGCGCGACAGTTTGCGCACTCTACTCAAAGAGGTTTCGGATCTTGAACGCCTGACCGGTCGGATGAACCTCAATTCGGTAACTCCGCGCGACGTGAATGCAATCAAGCGCTCGCTTGATCAAGTGCCTCGGATTCATCAGTTGCTCACCGATGCCCAATCGTCGTTGTTGCAGGTGCTCAGCGAAAGTACCGATGAACTCCCGGAGGTGCGCTCTCTGATCGCTCGCGCTATCGCTGACGAACCGCCCGTAAAGATTAGCGAGGGCGACACCATCCGGGCCGGCTACTCGGCAGAGCTCGATGAGCTGCGCTCCCTCAGCCGCAACGCGAAGCAAACCATCGCCACTCTGGAAGCGACCGAACGCCATCGCAGTGGAATTGGCAACCTGCGCATTCGGTATAACGGCGTCTTTGGCTACTACATTGAAATATCAAAATCGCACGTCAGTCGTGTCCCGGCGGATTATGAAAGGCGGCAAACACTTGCCAATGCGGAGCGTTATACAACTACGGAGTTGAAGGAATGGGAAAAGAAGGTTCTCGGCGCCGAAGAGCGGATCGTGCAGCTGGAAACTGAATTGTTCCTTGAGGTCTGTCGCCAAGTCGCTCTAGAGACGCGCCGCATACAAGCTACCGCTCGAGCCCTTGCGACGATGGATGCAATAGCTTCGATGGCCGAGACTGCGGTCCGACGCCGCTTTGTCAGACCGATAATTCACGATGGGGATGAGATCGAGATCATTCAGGGCCGTCATCCGGTAGTTGAGATTTTCAATGATGAGCCTTTTGTCCCCAACAACCTCTATCTGAACAACTCGACTGATCGACTACTGATCATCACCGGTCCAAACATGGGCGGCAAAAGTACGATCCTGCGGCAGACGGCAATCATCTGCATTCTGGCGCAGATGGGTGGCTTCGTTCCCGCTGAGAAAGCACGACTGCCGTTGCTTGATCGGGTTTGGACTCGCGTGGGCGCCTCCGATGACCTGACACGGGGCCGCTCAACGTTCATGGTCGAGATGACGGAGACGGCCGCGATCCTGCGAAGTGCAACGCCACGTTCGCTCGTGCTCCTCGATGAGATAGGCAGAGGCACCGCAACGTTCGATGGTCTTTCAATCGCCTGGGCGGTGGCGGAGTATTTGCACGATTCTGCTGAACACGCGGCCAAGACTTTGTTCGCCACCCATTATCACGAGCTCACAGAATTAGCAGAACGACTGCCAGGCGCCCAGAACTATCAGATCACCGCAACCGAACGCGAGGGCGAGGTGGTCTTTCTTCACCGGCTCGAGCGAGGTCGAGCTTCAAAGTCTTATGGAATTGAAGTGGCGCGGCTGGCTGGCTTGCCTCCCGCTGTGGTAGCTAACGCGCGCGAGGTTCTGGCGCGTTTAGAACGCTACGAGCTGGAGGTGTTTGCGGAAGAAGACGAGATCGCGTCCTCGCGTCAGCCAGCCTCCGTGGAGACTCCTCCTGTTGCCGCCGCTGCGACTGCCGGCGTCGCTGGCTCGAGCGACGTTGTGGTGGGGAGCACGACAGACTCAGAAGCCGCACTTTCAGCCGTGACCGTTCGAGCAGGTCGCCGAAAGCTGGCGGCACAAACTTCCCTGTTTGATTTAGCCAATCAAAAAATTGTGGACGACCTCAAAAACGTCGACCCGGAAGCGTTGTCTGCAGAGGAAGCCAGGGAGCTTTTAGCTGAGTTGAGAGAGCGGGCCCTGTGAGAAACAAATGAAACCGCCAAGTCGCCAAGTTGCAACTCGGCGTCTTGGCGGTTTCATTTGTTTACGGGCCACTAACCGGCGGCAATGCCGGCGTATCATTCACCTTGAACCAATCGCCTTTACCATCATCCGTTCTTAACATCCGCAACAATTCACTGAACGTAAAAGGTCGAGCGCCGCGCCGTCCGAACACGGAAATTTGATTACCACTTTCATCAGCCGCTCGATCGCGATCGAGCGCCTTCGAAACGCCTAACGCCTCGCCCTTCGTTCTAAACGTAGCGATCAAAACTGGCCGCGGTCGCGGACTGAATCCAACATATTCCGGCATCGTTTCCGGCGATGTCAGTTGCAGAATTCGCAGGCCATTGTGCCCATCGGCAACGTACGCAAACAAACTTGCATTCGTCATCGCAATCTTCACTTGATGCACATCGTTGAGCTGGCCATCGGCTGTAAAGGTCTGATCAAGCCGAGGCCGCTCGGGTTCCTCGACGTCAACAATCGCAATTCCCTCTTTCCCGTTGGCTACGTAAGCAAAAGTCCTCGCTACGTAAACATCGTGAGCGTCAGCAAGAGAGACTGTTGCGCCTTGAACCAGGTGACTCTTTTCCGGCTCAGTGACGTCAATTACTTTCAAGCCTTCATCGTCCACGACAAACCCGTAGCGAAACTGAATCGCGATCGCTCGCGGGTTCTTTAGAGCGATTGTTTGAACGATTCGAGGCTGGAGTGGTTGGTCGATGCCGACAACAAGCAACGACTTCGCAGTAGTAACGTAAGCGTAATTCCCGGCAATCGTAATGTTGTTGGCATCCGTAAGCGCGCCCTCAGGATTGAAAGCACCTTTCGGATACCTCACCGGATCAAGTGCGCGTTTCAAATAGTTGTTTAGGGGATCGCCGTCCAGAAGCGTGGCGGCATTGACCAGAATCAAACCTTCGTACTTGTCGACCACGTAGAGGTAGGCGAAGAGCGGATGAATCGGCTCCTCTTCGTTTGCCAGCTGCTTGCGCGCCTCCCCCGTGAAACCTGAAGCTGTTTCCGGGTCGATCATTTTGCCGTCAGTTGTCAGGCGCCAGCGCGCCGGATCCACAGCGAGCGTAGTCGGCGCCGCCACTGCGGTGGCGTACTTTGTCTTAACCCAAAGCTTCTGCCCAAAGCGTGAAACGGGCGCGGTCACGATTCGCTCGGAAAAGCCTTTCTGATCAATTTGTGCCACATCGTAAACACGCAAACCGCCCTCACCCGCGGCCACGTAAGCGTATTCGCCGCGCAACTGAACTTGGAGCACGCGCGGATTGCCGGTGTGCTCGTAGTAGGTGCTTAGCTCGCGCTTGTCCTTCGTGAACTTTTGGTAGTTGTCGGGATAAGCGACGCGATGCAAGGTACTGCCGAATACCGCTTGCGGCTCGCTACGCTCCGTCGCCACTACCACTTCGAGAGCATCCTCAGCGGCGACATAAACGTAGCGGCCCATGAAATTCACGAAGTTGGTTCCCTGTAAAAGCAGTTGTGCCAGCCAGGCATTGTTGTCATTTCGATTCGAGACGTGGCAATCGCTGCAAGCTTTGGTCTCCCTGGAACGCACTGTGTGCGGCACATGAGTATTAAAAGCCTGACCCGCGAAACCTTCAGCCGAAGTGGTTTGCTGTTGCGAGTAGATCCATTCGCGATTCTGGTTCTGTGAGCTGACCAGCACGGCCGAGGATGATCTAACTGGAGCGATGCGATTGCCAGTAACTGTGCCGTCACGGCCCAGCATGAAGATGTCATCGCGCAGTACCTGGAAATTGTATTGCGTGAAGTTGCGCGAGTCGCCGCCTTCGTTATGACGATTGGGCATCTTTGCGTTTGCCTGCATCGATAGATGACATCCGAAACAGCTCGTCACCCATGACGAATGGCAAGCAAAGCAAGTCATGTTGTCGTCGCGATGAGCAAGGGCATTATCGTCAGCAGGAAGGTCGCCCCAGGTGCGATTGTCTTTGCGCATCGTTTTCGCATAGCGCGACTGCTCGTTGTAATCGCGGCTGCCCGGGGTCACTGTATCGGCAGTCTGCGGCACACGCCACCAACGGCCGGGAACGACGAGTGAATTCTGGACGATGTCGCCGGTCTTCAATTCAATATCTTTTCCGGTTTCGTCTTTCTTTTTGCGATCACGCGTGATGCGTTGAAAGACGGGAATTTTGGCCCCCGTCTCATCCCGAACTGTGAAACCGCGAGTGAGGTTGCGTCCCGCCACAGGCGTTCTTCCGGCTTGTGTAGCCGGAAGAGGAGCGGCCGGCCCAGACGTCAGCAACGTGGCCTTCTGCCGGATTGAGCCATGACAATCGACACAACTGATCTCGATTGCCGCGCGTGGTTCGTTATAGAGGTTGCCATCGCCATGCGAGTCCTGGCGGAAGTGGCAATCAACACAGTGCATCCCCTTTTCCAGGTGGATGTCGTTTAGATGAACCGCTTTCCGAAATTTGTCCGGATCGTTTGCATCGACGAGGTTGCCAGCGGCGTCGAGCAGATTCCCTTTACGATCACGTTTGAAGACCTTGCGAAACATCCAGCCGTGACCGTGTGAATCGCCAAATTGAGTGTTCTTCAAAAGACTGTTGAATTGCGAAGTGCCCGTCTCTGATAGGAACGAAAGCCCGGACCACAGACCACGCGTGTGGGCGCCTTCCGGATTGCGGTCAAGCATTTCGTACTCTTCTGCTGCCGATGGATTGCGCTGCCGCTCCGGATACATCTTGTCGCCGTCGCTCTCGTTGTCCCACCAGGTCATCCCTAGATAGCTGGCGACCATGTTCGTGCCGGGGTGCATGTGACAGACCATGCATTGCGAGGTAGGAATCTGGTTTGTGAACTGGTGCTTGATGGGATGGCCCGATTCATTCTTCGGAATGTTGCTGTCCCCCGTTTGCGAGCGACCGGAGTTACCGGCTTGATGATATGCGGCGGAGTGCAACGGCTCGCGATCGTTGGCGTAGACGACATGGCACGCGGTGCAACCGGACGAGCGATAGTCGCCGGGATGATCGTTCGTTCCGAGGAAGTTCAACGTCGGATCAAGGAGACGGGTTTTTTGCAAACCCAGATAGACAGGATCGGTGCGATTGTTGGTGCCAAAGCCGCGTGGGCTTAGACCTTTGTCCGGCTTGCCCGGCTCCTCTTCGCGATCCGGCAGACCAGTTTCCAAACGTCGTTTACCGCCACGCTCAAAAACACGCAACACGTTTCCCGGTTGAGAAATCTGCCAGCGCGGCAACGGATCGAGAAAACTCAGCAGGCCTTTGGTTCGCTGATCCTCAGTTGATGGTTGCGGAGTTTGCAACAGCCGCTGCGGCGCTCCGCTTTCGTTATAGCTTTCGCCAAAGCGCGCATCCTTCAAAGGAAATCCCCCGTTGTTATAGAGCGCGGCGCCCCAAAGCATCGCGCCGTGCGTCATCATGCTGCGAGCCACATTCCTTGACTCGACCGCATGACAGCCGGAGTTGCCACATGTTTGCGCGGCCACGCGCAAATCTCCGGGGTTAACGAAGCGCACAAACTCCCAGCTCTCACGCGCGAGCAATGTGTTGGTGCGCTCGGGATTAGCGCCTGTATATTTTCCGTCTCGTCGCCACTCGTTGGGAAAGCGGGGCTGAACATGCGCAGCTTTTTTGGCACGTTCAATTTCCCCAGCGTCGTTTCCGGTTTTGCGCGCAGCGGGATTGCCGCCGTGACAACCGGTGCAACTCAAACCAACAGCATCCTTGCCGTCTTTCAGCCTCTCATAGACTTCAGTTGGCCCATATTTATGCATCGGCTCGATCTGGCCATGACAAGTAATGCAACCCTCGGTAGTTGCAGTTTGAGCCGCCTGACCACCCGTTCCGGTAGCTGCAACCACAGTCTGCCGCTCCGTAATGAGCGTGCTCTCTTTGGTCAGCGCCGAAAAGTTCACAACAGTCAACGCCACGCCGACCAGCAGCAAACAAACAATTAGGCGAATGGGTTGCATAACCAAACTGAAACCAAAGCGGTGTCTCCCGATTGTCATCGGGATTGCCACCGCACTCCAAGATTTGTCAGATCTAAAAAATCAACTTCAGCTGAGCAAATAGGTTGTAAAGCATCTTGCGCGGACTGATTACGTCCGGTTCGCAAAAGTCACTAATATTAGTAGGACAATTGCGCGATCGATCGGTAAAGATATCGCGAAAGCCACGGCCGGTTTGCAAAGTCGCCGCTCCAAACGTGAGGGTCACGTTGTTAATCAGAAACGGTCGATAGGCCACGCCGAGACTGTAGTCGAAGCCGATGTCGTGGCGGATGCGATTTTGAAAGAGAATATATTCGAGCGGCTCGGTGCGATGAAATCGCAGGTAGTTCGCATTCAACACCGCTTTCAGTCGCTGTGTGATCTCGACGTCGAGACCGGCGTTGTAGATAAAGATACCGGGATTTACAAAGTTGGCCTGACCTTGAATTTTGCTGCTACGCAAGCTCGGCAAGATGCTATTTGGCTGAACCAACCCAACACCGGTTTGCGTTAAGCGAATGCCGTTGCGATTCCAAAAGGAAAACTGACCTCCGACAAAATTTGGGTCGTCGAAGATTGCGTCAAAGCCTGTCCCTCTTTCGTCGCTAGGATTTCCATCACCCTGCGCCCAAAACATTGAAGCGCGAAAACGAAGGTAGTCTTTGTCTATCGACGCCTCGACTGCAGCCATGTGGGATCTAATACTCAGCCTGCGACCTGCGATCGGATTTCGGTCGTCGCGCCCAAATGCAAAGTAATAAGAGTTGGTTAGATTTAGACGGCCGAGATGGCCATCGCCGCTGACGCCTACGTAGCCGACTTTCACTGAATGAGGCCGTACGTCCCCAACCAGGGCGGGACGAACCAGGAAATCGTTCTGATCGAATTCAATGCTGCGCCGGTCATCATTGAAATGAAAGCTTGCCTGAATCGTGTAGCCCTTGCGAAGAAAGTCCTGGCGGAAGAGGTTAGCGATGTAGACATTCTGATGACGCGTATCGAAGGTATTGAGGCCGCTGTTCGTGTCTTTCTCAAGCATCGAGAAATAGGCGGCATTGAACTGATAGCGATTACTGTCGAAGGATCCGAAGAGTCGGGCCGCGAGGTTGTTATCGGAAAAGATAAAGCCGCGAAAATCGGAAACAAACGGCTGGATTCCCGCCCGCAACGAAATGAAGTCGTAGTTGCGGCTTAAATCGGCGAGCTTCACCTCCGCGAATGCTTCTTCAAGCGAGACATGTGTCTCGGTGCGATTCGTGCCCCGGCGCACGTCGATATTGACGACTCCGTTTTCCCGCGCATTGAGATAACTGGGAACGCTGAAGGTGGGCGAAATCTTGAGTGCCCAATCGCGCGGCTTGAACACCGTGTCGCCGTGAAATAGCTCGAATGAGAGCTGAATGGTCTCGCTGGCCGCAAGCTGTTCCGGCTGGCCGAAAAATTCCGCGCTGCCCGGTTCGTCGGTGCTGACGTCAGAAGGCGTGGGCGCGCGCCGCTGTTCTACAGTCGTGGTGCTGATCGCTGAAAGCACCATGAACAGGTTGTTGCCGTGAATCGGATAGTCGCCTTTGAGGACGCTCTGATTGTAGGGATCCCACCAGCGACCTTTGGTGAAAGGAATATCGCGGCCGCGTCCGCCACGATCGCCGTAACGATCGTATTCGGGAAAACCCAAACGCCAGCGATCGCGCGCCTCACGCCGATCCGGCTGAGTCTGTGGGAGGGAGGCTATGCTGTCTTTCCCGGCATTACCGGAAGGCTTTTCAGCTGGACCGGAAATAACCGGCTCCGGCTTTTGCTTTTCTACAACCACATCAAGCGTCGCCGATTTTCCCGGTTCGACAATCAGATTTTCCAACGCCTGATCACGCGGAATGGCAAATTCGCCATAATTCTTATCTTTATCAAACTTCGCCACGTAAGGAGACTGGACCGTGACTCGATAGGCACCTGGCGTGAGCTTAATCGAATAACTCCCATTCGCGCCGGTCTTGATCAGCTTCGCGTCGCTCGTGACCTGATTAGTAAACACGATCACAACGCCCGGCACATTCGCCCCAGTAACGTCGCGCCCTACGCCATTCAAGGAGCCGTCGCCCTGGCCCACAACGCACATCACGACTGCAAATAAGCAGCAAGTGCTGGCGGCCAATTCTTTTGTAGCTCCCATTTTTTCGCGCGCTGCGTGCGAAGGAATCGATAAACTGTGCTATCGCGAGCTGTCGCGTAGTTGCTTGCCTTGTAGCATACGAGGAATGTTGAGGCAATACCCGATTGGCGATTGCTGCGAAAGAAGCCAATCGGCAATCATCAATCGGCGATCGACCTGTGTTACATTGTCACTGTCTTTGTTTCGCAATGAAGCCACGAGACCAGAATCAATCTTAAGCTTAAAAACGATGGCGCGGAGGATGACTGGTAGTCTTAACGTTGGTGCGCACAGGCCGCCCGCCTTTCTTATCGGCCTGCTGTTAACGTCGCTAGTCCTCGTCGCTGTTCGTTTCCCACAGGCCCGAGCGCAAGCTTCAATTCCCGTTCTAATTTCTGAAGAGACTTCGACTCGTGCCCTCGTCTTTGATTCCACCACGAGAGAGCGCGAACCTTTTAACGCCTACACGCAAGTGCCATTTGGCGTCGATGCCAGGCGCAGGCTGATGCTTTTTGCCATGCACTTGCAACTGCAACCCGGTGAAGTGCCGAGCGCAGTAGTCGCTCGCGCCGAAGACGCCTCACACAGGGGTTACTTATTGCCAGTTGAGCACGTAGGACCAACGCCAGGACAACCGTGGGCCACTTCAATCATAGTTAGACTTGACCCGGCGATGAACGACCTCGGCGATGTGCTAGTCGGCATCACCTATCGCGGCATTTCCAGCAATCGCGTGCGCGTCGGGATCGGACACATCGGCGGCGGCCCGCCAGACGATCCGGGCGCGGTACCAACTCCCGGAGGCATTCAAGCGCCGCCGGCGGCAACAGCCGGAAACCTCAGCACCACTGAAGTGCAAACAATTATCAGCCAGGCAGTGTCTGCGGCGGTCTCGCTCAATCGCACAGTCACGGTCGCCGTTACTGATCGCGAAGGTAATTCACTTGGCGTATTCAGCATGACCGGTGCTCCTGCAACTACAACGATCAGAAGTGTGGGGACCTTAGGGATGGGTCTCGAGGGCAGCATCGTCCCCTCTTCATTGGCGGCGATTTCAAAAGCTGGAACAGCAGCACTTTTTAGTACCGGCGGCAATGCCTTCACCACTCGCACCGCTGGATTCATTATTCAAGAGCACTTTCCGCCGGGCATAGATTTTCGGCCCGGTGGTCCGCTCTACGGCGTGCAGTTCTCGTCGCTGCCTTGCTCGGATATCAAAATCCCGGGACTGCCATTAGGTCTTTCAGCCGATCCGGGTGGTCTGCCGATTTATAAAGATGGTCTCGCGGTTGGCGGCGTGGGAATCGAAGGAGACGGTCTCTACACCGTCGATCGTAATCCAGCCGACTTTGATCAACCTGCTGAAGAATTGATCGCTGCGTCGGCAGTGCGAGGCTTCGAAGCGCCGGCGCTGATACGAGGCGATAACATTCTTGTAGATGGAATACGGCTTCCCTACAGCAACGTTGCAACCCCGCCGGCGCCGGCAACGATTGCTTTCGGCAGTCTGCCGGGTGCGCTTGTAGTTGGCTTTCCTATCCTTCCCGCGCAAACCTCGGCGTTTGTTCCTGCCCTCGTTGCCGGCATTGCCGGCGAAGTTGATCCTCGATTTTTCCCGTTCATTGGCGGTAGCGCTCCTGCTGGCCCGAACGCTTTAACCTCTGCTGAAGTGCAAACGATCATGACTCACGCAGTTCAGCAGGCGAACATCACGCGCGCGGCGATCCGGCAACCGCTTGGCAGTAACGGGCGCGTAACCATTGCTGTCGTCGATGTTGCTGGAAAAGTGCTGGGATTATTCCGGCAATTAGACGCACCGGTCTTTGGTTTCGATGTGTCTGTCCAGAAAGCACGAACGGCCGCGTTCTTTTCTCGTTCTGACGCCGGAGCTTTGCTTATCGGTGCCGGTCTTACTTCCTATGTGAACCGGGCAGCCGCCGATGGGATCCAACTAAACGGAACTGTAGCTTTTAGTGATCGCGCTATAGGGTTTCTGCATCGCCCGTTATTCCCGGACGGTATCAACAACACGGCGGCCGGTCCCTTCAGCACATCATTAGCTGACTGGAGTCCTTTCAACGTCGGGCTCGAGCTGGATCTTATTCAAACAAACCTAATTGCCACACTAGGAGGCGCAGCTGTTCCTTGTTCTTCGATTCCGAATTTGCCGAACGGGATACAAATTTTTGCGGGGAGCACTCCCTTGTACAAGAACAACGTGCTGGTGGGGGCAATTGGCATTAGTGGAGACGGGATCGATCAGGACGACATCGTTTCGGCCGCTGGGGCAAACGGCTTCTCTCCTGCTCCTGCTATTCGCGCGGATCAGGTTTTCGTTAGATCGGTACGGCTTCCATTTTTAAAGTTCCCTCGCAGTCCAAATCTTTAATCGCGGGCGGGCAGGTCGCAATTTGACTCGTTATGCGCTTCCTTGTGAAAAACGCCAGGTTTGGGAACGCTCGATCCGGAAGGCGGGCTTGCCCCCGCTTCAATTTCATCATCCTCAATGTCCCTTTCAAACTTCTATTCATATTGTCCGTAATCACTCTTCTACTAATCTCCATGGTTGGATTCGCTCAAACGCCGGAGGCCGCGCGCGGCGTGATCCGACTGCGAGTGCGGGTCAAGACGGGCAACAAAACAACGGGGCTTTCGCGCAAACGGTTCTTTCTCCTCCCGGGAACACTCGAACAAAACAAGGCCCTGATTCAAACGATCGAGAACTCGACCATAAAGTCTCGCGACTGTTATTACCGCGGCACGGGCGCGAGCGAGGCTCTTTTGAAATGGTTGCGAGAAGGCGACTGTGAGTCGGTTTATTGCCGTGAGATTGAGTCTCCGGATATTGAAGCAGTGCCTGAGTTTCAGCGAGCATTCATAACTGGCGAACAGGAATTAAAGGATCGCGATTTAGCACGCAAGTGGCTAACAGTGAATCTGCCGGAAAACATCCGCGATGGTTTTTACAAAGCGCGGCAGATCGAACTGCAAAAATTGATCAAGCAGGCGGAACACAGCAGTGGCGCAAAAGTGCTGTCTGTAATGACTGACACCAAAGGCACCGCGTATTTTACCGGGCTGCCTGTCGGCACCTACGTGATCTCAAATCTCTTGCCTGCGGAAAATGGTAACGCCAACATTTTTTGGAATTGCGAAATTAAGGTTAAGGCAGGTGATCTCTCCACGGAAAAGCCGTTTCTAATTTCAAACGTTCGCGAAGGAGCGCTGAAGTGTTTGGGCGTTGAGAGACCCCTGCCCGCTTGCGATGTCTCTGCGCTTGGCGCGCGTTCGAACCTCCCTTGAACGCCTTGATTGTGTGCGAACAATAAGTCTTTGACTCGACGCGAAATCAACACCTCCGACACGGTAAAGGCAAACCAGCGCAGGCATGCGTGGCTGATTCTGGGCTTGATAAGTCTGATTTTCCTGTTCGCTTCAGACTTCTTCAATCCTACTGAGGCCCAAAGACGCCAACGACGGAGGCCCGCAGCTGCCGCCACACCGCGAATTGATTACTCCAGGTTTTCGCACGCGACCGAAAAACATCGCGGCGCCTGCGTCACCTGTCACAAGGTGCCCACAAAGAACTGGCAGCGCATCCGGGACTTTCCTGACGTCGCTGATTTTCCTGACCACGAGGCGTGCGTCTCGTGTCACCGGCGACAATTCTTTCGCGGACCAAGCCCTCCCATTTGCACGGTTTGCCATCTGCGGTCCTCTCCGCGCGACGACAATCGCTTCACCTTTCGCAACCCTAAGACGCCTGAGCAATTCGCGATTGAGTTTCCTCATGACAAACATCAGGACGTGATCGCTAAGCTGCGGCCAGGTTCCGTTCCTGTTGCCGCGAATTCAGTTTTCCAGCGCGTCTCGTTTTCCGCTTTCAACCGAAGTGGAGACGAGCCCGGCAAGCTCTACAACAACTGCACGATCTGTCACGCACCACTCAAAAAGGATCCATCACCGCCACGCGCGGGTTGGATTGATGCTTTTGTTCCCGACGTGGCGAGTTTTAAAGCCGTACCGTTAAGTCATGCTTCCTGTTTCAACTGCCACTGGAAATCCCAGGCGCCGGTGCGCAGCGATTGCGGTGGCTGTCATAAGGCAGAAACGCCACATGCCGTCGAGAACCTCATCAAACGAATCTCCATAAAATTTCGTCATGCACGCGAGCAGCACATTGGCGAGTGCACAACGTGTCACATCAACATTACAAAGGCCGCAACCTTGCGAGGACTCACTCCGGATGTTCCCATTACTTCCTGCACCGAGTGCCACAATAAGGATGGCCTACGCTTGGACGTTGCCAAGGAGCTCGAGGCTGTAGATCGCAATCGGGACTTTGTCTGCGTCTATTGCCACACTTCAGATGTCGGGCGCGGGGATCCGCCGGCAAGCCATTACTTGATCGCCGGTCGTGACCCTCGCAAGCGCAAAGACGTCAAATGAATTTTGCTAGTTGCACATTTCGCATTCCAATTGTGATAGCGCTGCTGCTAGCAGGCTTGGGAGCGTTTGTGATCGAAGCCGGGAAAGCGAAAAAGCCAGGTGAGAATTATGAAAGTGTGGAGCTGTCTGGAAGTGCGCCTCAAGGCCCGGAAATCGACTACTCAAGGTTCATTCATACCAGTCAACGCCATGCCTCGTTGACTTGCACTGCCTGCCATACTCGAAGCGACAATTCAGCCACACCGAAGTTTCCCGGCCACGACGCCTGCACCAAATGTCATCTCGCGCAGTTTGTGACCCCAAACGTTCCGATGTGTGTCATCTGCCACAGCGACGTCAAGAGTGCGGCGGCGCCGCTCAAAACTTTTCCGGTGCGCTTTAACGAAAACTTCAACGTGAAATTCGATCACGCGCAGCATATGAGCGGTTCCGCCCGGCCAGCCAATGGCTGCCAGTCGTGTCATGGCAGGACGTCGGCGCGAAGTGCTGCGCTCGTGATTCCGGTGGGGATTAGCGCGCACAATGGTTGCTACAGTTGTCACACTCCAGGCAGTAAATCCGCCGCCGGTCGTGAGTTGGGCTCCTGCGGAGTGTGCCATGACGAAAAACCCTTCCGCCGCACGGGGACAAACGCGCCGTCGTTCCGCTACGCGTTTAGTCATGCGCAACACGGAAGACGCGAACGACTAGACTGCGCTGATTGTCATCGCCTCACTGCCGGCGTGCCGCAATCGCGCCAGGTTAGTTCTCCCGCGCCCGCCGAACACTTTCCGTCTGGTGGGATGAACTGCTCTACATGTCACAACGGCAAACGATCTTTTGGAGGCGACCTCGCATTCCGGGATTGTGCGCGTTGTCATCGCGGCGCCAGTTTTCGACTTCCGCAGTAGCTGCTCGCTTAACGCAAAGGCGCAAAGACACAAAGCCGCAAACCCAGAAAGAAATTACATCAGCTTAAATTGTTTTGAGGTCTTTGTGACTCGGCGGCTCTGCGGCTTGGCGCTGTTAGGGCAATCCGCAGTCGCCAATCGACAATTCCATTGACACTGCTACGGCCGGTTACTAAGATTGCCTGGCCTTGAACTTCCCTCCCCACTTTCGCTGCCAATCCAGTCTCAGAGGTCGTTGATGAGAAAACTACTGCTGGTTATCGTCGCGCTGGGATGCCTTGCCACAGGCGTTGTGGTTCATGACGGTGCTTTTTCTGCCACTCAGGACACTCCCAAGGAAAGCAAAGTTCAGCCAAAAGAAGTTGTGCTGGGCAAGGATAGTCAGTCCGATAAGTACGGCGAGGTCCCTTTCAATCACGAGACTCACTCGACGAAGAACTACAGCGTCGATGGTGCGAGTGTGCTCGCTTGCGTCGAGTGCCATCACACGGATCAACCCGCAGCGGCATTAAAGGCGCCGCTAAAAACAAGTGAGCGAGAGGTAGCGTTGACTGCGGCGGCGTTGGCCGCTGCGGATGCGAAGCCAGTTAAGTCGTGTCGCAGTTGCCACCTCCAGGCGGGCGACGATAGCGCAACGACTCCGACCGTCACTTACGCGGGCAAAACCACTCCAACAAAATTAACCAACGAAGTCGCGTACCATCTCAACTGCAATCTCTGTCACGACAAAGCGATTGCCGCACGACCGGCATTGAAGGGAAAAGTCCCCGGCTCGAACGATTGCCTTCCCTGTCATAAGCCCGTGAGCTAGTTCGGAACTGAAACCAAGGGATCGCGGAGCGTTTCGCCCCCAATGAGAGGGAAGCGCGAACCTGAGCGGCGTCTCGCCCCACCAGGAGGCGTATTAGCAAATTTTAGAGTTCGGTATTGGCGGAGGCTTGCGCCGACGCCCGCGACACCACTGCGTGTTGGCAAAGGCTTGCGGGCAAGACGCCCGCGATCCGACTTAGCTTAGGGTTTCGGTGGCGAGACAAATCTTAGCGGCAACCTCACTAACAGCACGTCATTAGGCTTCACTGTGAGGGGAGGCATGCGTTGATCCTTCAGTAAGCGCCGCCAGGTCGGAACACCAAGTCGCAGTCAATTACCTGCCCGCGACACCAGCAAGGATGGATTCCAATGTCGCTTGTCTTTGACGTGTTGTAAGTGGCAGGACGTGCAGTTGGGTTGGTTGCCGGCGATTAGCTGGCGATTGGTGCCCGGCTCAACTTTCCCGTTATGACAATTCGCACAAGTCGTCCGTGGTGTCTCGCGATCGATCTGATCAAAAGACTTATGACAACTGGAACATGATAATTCGCCGCGAGCGTTGCCGGGAATCGCGTCAGTCTTCTTAACGCGTTGCACATGAAGCGCGTGGAACTGATTGCTGCGCCACTGCTCGTCAGTATCGGTCGGCAAGCGCGCAATTTCGATCTTCTTCAAGGCCCAATCCTCGTCATCGAGTCCCCACTTCCAGTGCCCATCAACAACGGGATAGCCAAAGGTGCCGCCGTGCGGAGTCTTGACGCGTTTCCCATTGAACTCACGCTGGTTCCCGTCGTTGTGACACTCGGTACACGTTGCGAGCGCAGTCGCGCCAGGACGAAAGCTCGCTCCTCGATGTTCTGCGTGACAATCGGAACAACCAATGCCGCCGGTAATGTGCAGCTGAATGACGGTCGCAACGAAGATTTCAGTGTTGTGACAACTGGCGCACTTTGCTTCCATGTTGCCGCTCAACGAATGGCAGTTTGTGCACGAATCAGCATTTGCCGACTTCGCTATCGGCGGAAACACCGCCAGCTGGTTGCGCGAGTGGCTGCTGGACAACGGCGCCGGCACGTAGGCGTTTGCGTACCAGAAGACTCCGGCCACAGAAAACACGCTGACGATTACTGCGCCCCAAATCAATAACGACACCGGCCAGCCCCGCGCGAGGTCCGACGTGGGCGTCCAATTATACTGGGACTTGCCGGAACGTTTCTGCGATTTTGGAAACAACGGAGAGCGCCGCACCATCTTTCCTGCTTCGCGAATTCGCTTATCCCAAAAAATATCGAGAGTCTTGTTGCCAGGAAGCGGTGCAGCCCGGGGCGCCTTAGCTTTTTTTCCGGCTTCGGGCAGCAGCAGCTTTTGCGTTGTCCCGATAAGTGGACTGCTCAGATCAACTGCCCCGCCCTCGACTCCGATCTGCAGCGCGACCTTGATAATGAGCGCGTCTTCGCTGCGATCAATTTCCAACAGAAACGGACCGATGACAATCAAGTCGCCAGGGGCAAGCGCTTCATTCTGTTCAACTGCCTTTCCGTTGAGTTGCGGCGGATTGGCTGGGCGTAAACTAAAAAGGTAGTAGTTGCCCTCGATCTCTTTGATACCCGCCTGCGCTCGCGAAACAGCCGGGTGATTGAGCAGCAGCTCGCATTCCAACAAGCGGCCGATCAAAAGACCATCGCGGATGATCGTCACCGGATCCTGAACCAGATCCTCGCGAATGATGATGAATCGGTTCTGACTCATAGTGCGTGCCACGTCGCGGCGGCTACCGTTGCGAAAAGAAGACGACCTGAATCACATGAACCAGCATCAGCGCCAGCATTAGCGAGGTCGCCAGAACATGCGGGGCAATCCAAAGTTTTACGAGCCTGTGTAGAAAAATCAGCGCGTCCACTCGGCGCAACGTAACCGCGGTTTCGACAGCGTCCTGTAGTAAAACGCGCTCGTCATCCGTGGCCGTGCGCGTGATTCGTTCTTTGAATTCTTTGCGGGCGTCTGCCAGCAAAGTCCGGAGTTGTTCGCGGCGAACTAACTGGCGCACTAAAAACCCTACTCCAAAAAAACGCTTGCGCACTCGTTCGTCTATTTCATCACGCAGCCAGCCTTGGCTCTTGGTGACGATTTGGTCGAATTCGTTTCGCAGCTCGGTCTGTCGTCCCACCAGGTCTTCGATTAAGAGCGGCTCTCCTTCGATGCTAGTCATGATGCGCGGGGCGACAATGTAAGAGACGATTGCGAGAATTCCGGTAGCGATGACGAAATCAAAAGTCACGTAGAGCGAAGTGGTGAGTAGTCCGCCAGTTTGCGTGCCGCTGTGAAGCAAGAGCACGACACCAGCGAGGGCTCCAATATATGCATGCGCCAGCATCCAGTAACGCAATGCGCCGGCGCGGCGCCGGTAAACCTGTTTCCGAAGTGGATAGGTCATCACGGCGGCGACACCGAAAAGACCTATCAATCCTGTCAACCAACGCATGGTCAACCAGGTTCCTGCGAGGGGCTCGTTGAATCCGTGATTGATCAGACCCCAAATCACGAGTGCGGCAACGATGATAGTCATCGCAATCCCCCCGATGTGCCAAAGCCTCGCAATCGGATCGCTCTTATGAATGTTGCGACCAATCGCATGCGTCTGGTCGCGAAAAATGATTCCCTGGGTGTTTTTGATTTCGTCGAAGTAAGTTAGTGGATTAACTCGTACAAGCGCGCCCGTCGGGCAGTTCTCTTCGCATGAATAAGCCGGTCGCTTCGCGCCAGTTGGATTCAGCGGCGTGTGCTCACAGAGATTGCATTTGATAGCAATCACATCGTCCGCCGCGGGCGGCGGCAAGGGCGGCTCTGGAAGAGCCAGACTAAGTTTTTGCTTTATTGAATAAAAGAGATTGAACTTAACGGGCTCGGTACTGTCGTGACGCGGAACCATCGAGATCGCGTCGTAAGGACATTGAGTAGCGCAGTCGTAACATCCAATGCACGTTCCCGGATCGATATCCACCTGGCCATTTGGATCACGGAAAATTGCCCCAGTCGGACAGCCCGTCAAACATTCCGGATCCTTGCAGTGCATACAAACCTGCGGCGACAACAGATGCTGAGTGCGCCGCACTGCAAGTTTGATCGGACGATCAATGTGAATTCCCCGTCGCAGCAACCGCGACTGGCCATGGACCTTGTGACACGCGAGCGAGCAGTTGCCGCAGCGGACACACAAACCCATGTCCATCACCAGCAAGTTCGCGCCATCGACGAGCCCAGTAGCAATTTCCTTTTCAGCGGCGGCCATGGGACGCAGGTCAGGCGCCGTTTCAATGGTCGGAGGCAGGTGGTCGTCGGCGTTCGAAAAAGCAGAAAACGCGCGTACCAATCGGTTACGGAAGTCCGGGTCGGCTGTGAGCGGAGCAACTGGAACTTCCAGCACTTCGGTACGCGCCATTAGTGACGCACTGTATTTCCAAACATCACCTTCGAGACCAAGAACATTGCCGGCGCCGAGAAAGTCCACCCCGATGCTGGCTCCTACACCCATCACGATACCTGCCGATTCAGCGTGGAATGAAAGACCGCGCGAACGCCGCACCCAGCCGCTGCGCACCAGATAGATCTTCTCGATGGGGGCCTTCTCTTGGCACAGCACGTGATGCTTGCCATACACGACGAACTTGGAAATCGCGCGCAGCTTCTTAACGAGATCCTCGTTCAGAGGGTCGCGCATCGCCTGCGACAGGTCCTCGAGCACACGACTGAAACCATGGGCCCGGTAAGTTTCGTCAAGAGCCTGACCAAACCGTGGCAGCTTTCGCAGCAGACGTAACGCCGGACGAGTGACCTCGATCACAGTTGCAGTTTCACCCGCCGGTACCGCAATCGTTGCATTCCGCTCAACTCCGGCTAGCAGCGCCCTTTCGCCGAAGCAAGTGCCGGGTTGCAGCTGACTGATCTTGCGAATGCCTTCGTTGCCGTCGTCGATTAGAACATCGAGCACGCCGGAGACAGCGATATAGAAGGTGTTTCCGCCCCACTCGCCCTGGTGCATGATTACTTCACCAGCGTCATAGGTGAGCAGGTGCATGTACGGCCCAACCCTTTTGCCGTTACCGTAATCGCGGCCACGCACGATCACTTCAAGGTCGGTCGCGTATTTTTGTTTGCCGTTTTGTTCGTCGAAGAGTTCGGCGGTAAGGGGAAGATTTTTGGCAGCTTCAACCCAAGCTTCTTGGGTGGGGGCTTCGCGCGGCATGTTGCGTTTATACTACTTTAAGCGACTAAAGATAAATAACTTCGATTGGCGATTGGCGGATTGGCGATTGCCAATTGGTCCGCGTCGAAGGAAGCTAATCAACAAATTGGAAGTCGCCAATCGGCAATCGCCAATCAATAAAACTTCCGTGTTAAACTAGAGTGCGGTTCGAGACTGACTATTTTTCGCCATCAAATGCCATCGGATTCACTTTACTCGCTTCCACTTCCCCAACAAGTAGGACAGTTCTTCTACATCGGCCTTCCTGGCACCGAACTCGACGCACAAACACGCGAGTTGATCGAAGAGATAAAGCCGGGTGGCGTGATCATTTTTGGTAGAAATGTCGCCAGCGCCCAGCAGCTGCGAGACTTGCTCGATGGCGTCCGGGAGCTCCTGCCGATCGAGCCTCTCGTAGGGATCGATCAGGAAGGCGGCCTGGTCGATCGCTTGCGCAAGGTCTTTACGCCCATGCCGTCGGCGCGAACCATTCGCGAGCACGGCGACCTGGCAGCAGCGCGTACCCTCGGCCGCGTAAGCGGCGAAGTGCTGCGAATGTTGGGTTTCAACATGAACTTCGCGCCCGTCATGTCCATCATGACAGACGAACGCGACCTGCTTTCCAATGGTCTTTACTCGCGCTCGTTTGGCCGCTCACCCGGCGAGGTACTTGGTTACACCACCGTTTACTTGCGGGGACTTCAGGAAACCGGCTTAGTGGGATGTCTCAAGCATTTTCCCGGTATCGGCGCAGGAGAAGTTGATTCACACGAACAGATGCCGCTCGTGCAGCTGACCCGCGATGATTTGATTGCCCAGGATCTCGCGCCTTATATCGAACTCTTCCAACGCCGTGACGACCGCGTGCGCTGCGTCATGGTCAGCCACGGAGGATTTCCAAATATCGACATTCAGCAAGAGGTCACGGGCGGACTGCTGGAACCTGCTTCGCTTAGCTACAACATCGTTACCAAACTCCTGCGAAAGGAGCTCGGCTATCAACACCTCGTCGTCACCGACGATCTGGAGATGGGGGCTATCTCGCGTCACTGTGCAATTGGAGACGCGACGACGCGAGCTTTCCTGGCAGGCTCAGACATGATGTTGATTTGCGCGCGACCTGACGTAATTCGCGCGGGCTATCAAGCACTGGTGCAAGCCGCCGACAAGGGAAAAGTGCCGAAGGAACGTCTGCGGGCCTCCTTGCGCCGAATAGCATCTATGAAAGCAATAATCAGACAGCCGCTCGTGCTTGAGCTCGAAAGAGTTGCAAGCCTCGCCGGTGAGATCGAGCAACTGAATAGCAAACTTGGTTACACCTACGGAGGGACGGTCGTATGACTGCCAGGACAATCAGTCTGTTCACTCTTACCTTCTTGCTCATCGCGACCGCCTCGCTCAGTTGCCGGAAGAAGAGTAGTTCCTTCGTAATCTCGCTCGGAGATCCGATTCGCACAATCGATCCTATTGGTTCACCCTCAGTGGACGCAGCCAGCGAACGCGTGCGTGTGCTGATGTTTAATTCTCTCGTCAGAAAAAATGAGAAATTTGATTATGTTGGTGAGCTGGCCTCAAACATCCAGCGGTCAGAAGATGGAATGACCTACACGTTCACTCTAAATGATGGCGTGAAATTCCACGATGGGCGCCCGCTAACATCCGCCGACGCCAAATACACCCTTGACCTGGTGTTCTCCAGCACTTTTGCAAAGTCGGCGACCTTCATCGAAGGATCGGGAGATCAAAAGAAGAGTTACATCGCGAGTGTGACGGCCCCTGATGAGAAGACCGTCGCTGTCACCTTAACGAAACCATGGGTCGGTCTGCTGCCAAATCTTGTTCCAATTTCAATCATTCCCAGGGACAGTTACGCCGGGCAAAAGGATCATCCGATTGGATCGGGACCCTTCAAGTTTGTCAGGTACGACAATGCCCAGGGTGTAGTTGATCTGACGGCGAATGCCGACTATTGGCAGGGAGCTCCGAAAATACCAGCCTTGCGCGTCCGTGTGATCCCTGATACCAACGCACTGCAGGCGGAACTACAATCCGGTCGCGTTGACATTTCTCCGCTCCCAACCAGCCTGTTGCCCGATTCCATCAAACAACTCGGTCAGAACCGGAATTTGAATGTGCACCAATTCAATGGTTCGAATCTGGTGCTACTGACATTCAATACTTC
>JBPCMI010000205.1:0-52679 GCA_051002415.1 Pyrinomonadaceae bacterium | reverse complement strand
GGATATCGGCGTTTTCAGTACCGTGGAAGAGACGCATCTTTCGATTGGCGGGGCTCACTTCAGCTACGTTTCAAAATCTCATTTTCCATTTTTCATTTGCCATTGGAAGAACCAAAACGCAGAGTCGCCAAGTCGCAAAGTCGCCAAGAAAAACATGCAATCCTTTTAGGTTATTAGTGTTGAGTGCTGGAGCCCAGTGCACATTAAGAAAAAAAGCTCACGAAATTTGTTATTGGTCCGATAGCGTTTTGTTTTGTCTTTGCGGCAGTCTTCGCGACTCTGCGTTTGAATCTTAGTCTGATTGCAAATGGAAAATGACAAATGACAAATGATCTTTTACACCTTCGAGCTCACTCATCCCTGACGACAAGTCCATCGTAAGCCCATTCGACACCTTCCGGCAGTCGCGCTGAGTCGCGTTCATGTTTTACGTCGTGAGCAATGTGTGTCAGATAAGCGCGACGTGGTTTTATCTTTGCGATGTATTCAAGGGCTTTGTCTAGCCAAAGGTGAGTGGGGTGCTCAGCAAAACGCAGGCAATCGAGCACAAGCACATCGAGCTTGGTCAACGCCGCCATCGTCAGTTCGGGAATCTCGCTGAGGTCAGTAGCGTAGGCAAAGTCATTGAAGCGATACGCCATCACCGGCAACCGCCCGTGAATTACCTCAAGTGGCACGATGCGCAGAGCTTTTCCCAAACAGAACTCGGCGTTTGGAAAAACTGTGTGGGGTATCACTTGCGGCAAGCCTCCGCCAAAATGTGAAGGCTCAAAAATGTATTTGAAGATTCGCCGAATGTCCGGCCAGGCGCGCTCGTTCGCGTAGAGCCCAAGGGCTCCGTAGCGAAAATTCAACGGACGAATGTCATCCAGGCCAAAGATGTGATCGGCATGACAGTGCGTAATCAATACCGCGTCGAGGCGCTTTAACTGGTGCCGCAAAGCTTGCTGGCGAAAATCAGAGGAAGTGTCTACCAGGACGGTCTGATCCGCATGCTCAATCAATACCGAGACTCGCAAACGTTTGTCGCGAGAATCGGTAGACATGCAGGTTTCGCACTCGCACCCGATCGAGGGAACTCCCGTTGACGTACCCGTACCTAAAAAAGTTAGTTTCATGCGCCAACCCACTGTCCACAGTTCAGAGTCAACGGTGGAGTCTAAGGCTCCAGGTCTCACGTCTCAAGCCCGGGGCCTAGTCTGCAGCGCGAGCTTTTAACTACCCGTTGATGGCTTCAATTCAGTTGGTGAGACTTGAGAGTTGAGACTTGAGACTTAAGTTCCGCCCACGATGTCGCGGCCGGTTAAGGGACGTGAGGCGCTCACGCCGGCTGAGCCGGTCATAGAAACGTATTGCATGCGCAAATCTGCCAGCAGTCCTTCAAGAATCTTTGCTTCCTGGGCCAACAGATTGTTGCGCGTCTTGGTTTCAAGCATTCCCAACACGTCAATCCAATGCTTGGCAATCTCTAAATTGATCTCGCGATTGTGAGTGACGGGATGTTCCATCATTCCCATCGACGACGCGGCATTCGACGCGATCGACATCACAAAACTAACGAAACCTGCCGGATCATCGAGGGCGCTGAGCTCGTCTTCATCTAGTTCTGTCGCCGGGTCGGGCTCAGCCGCCGCCTGCGGAGGCGCGGGCTGCTTTTCACTCTCCGTGGCGACAGTTTCATTTGAAGAAGCGGGCGCTGTAGCTTCCGCTGCCGCCTTTGGTTTAGGTGCTTCTTCCGCTGCGACTTCCCTCGGGGTCCCGTCAGGATTAAAAAGTCGCCGGTCAGTTACTTTGAAATTTGTCTGTTCGTCAGTCATCGTTACAAATTGTCGGGCCGAAGACTACAAATCGCCGTCGCGACCTTTACCGTTTTGAGCTTAGGATTGTAGCGATGGTAGCATCCAACCATTGCCGATTGCCAATGGCCACTTGGAATTGCCAATTGCCGATTGGCGATTGCCAATTGGCTCCGGCGAAAATTTCAAACTAAATCAACTGAAACGTGAAACCCGAAACTCGAAACTTCCCCATGTCTACTTTCGATGACCTTGTAAGTCTGATGGAACGCCTGCGATCTCCGGACGGTTGCCCTTGGGACCGCGAGCAAACCTACGCCACCCTCGCTCCAATGCTTCTCGAAGAAGCATATGAAGCATTTGAAGCCGTCGAGTTGGCACGCAACGGGCAGGCCAACGAACTACGCGATGAGCTGGGCGACCTGCTCTTTCAAATCGTTTTTTATGCGCAGGTGGCGAAGGAACGAGGCGAATTCACAATCGCAGACGTAACCAGAACGGTTCACGACAAGATGGTCCGTCGCCATCCACATGTCTTTGGTGACGCACGTGCGGGTAGCACAGCGGAAGTCTTAAAGAGTTGGGAAGCAATCAAGGCGGCGGAAAAACAGGCGGCGCAAACCACGGGCGGCGGAAAAGAGACTTCGTTGCTCGATGGCGTCTCGACCAAAGTGCCGGCACTGATGGAAGCACATCAACTGTCAACCAAAGCCGCGCGCGTGGGATTTGATTGGGAAAAGCTGGAAGACATTTTTGATAAATTGAACGAGGAGGTTGCCGAGCTCCGGGCGGCAATTCAAACGCACATTGATTCGGACAATGAAGAGAATCACGCGCGCGTGCGCGAAGAGATTGGCGATCTGCTTTTTGCAGTGACAAACATCGCTCGCCATCTAAAAGTTGAACCTGAAGCCGCGCTGAAATTAACCAATCGCAAGTTCCGCCGGCGTTTTCATCACATTGAAAACAGTTTAAGCGCGCAGCAACGCAGCTTCGAATCGGCAAACCTTGCGGAGCTTGAATCGCTTTGGCAGAAAGCGAAAGGCAAGTAGGCAGTAGGCAGTAGGCCGCAGGGACCCGAAGGCGATATTTAAAGGACAACTTCAAAGCACAAAGTTCAAAGTTCCAAGTTCAGCGGAAGTTTCAAAGACCAAAGACCAATCCAACCAAAAAGGCCCGCTTCCGGCGGGCCTTCTGTGTTGGGGTGAGTGTATCTTTGATTAGTCGGTCAAGCGAGTTGAACGAAGAATCGTGTTAAATGCGTTGGTAAAGCTTCGCGCCTCACTCTGCGGCGCCACCGCAATCATGTAAAACACGTCGCCGTTGCGCATCTGAGTCGTTATCAACGTCACGTTCTCCCGTTCTCCTGTGGCTTCGTTAATGTTGGTTAGCTGAGTGCTATACCCATTGCGACCACCGATGTTTGATCGCGTCACCGCGCCACTCTGTCGCATGTTTCCATTTCCCTGCGTGAAAGTGCCAGTAAGCTCTTGTGTAGCTTGTCTCAGATCACGACTCTGCGAAC
The DNA here is from genome assembly GCA_051002415.1 of Pyrinomonadaceae bacterium. Classification (GTDB taxonomy): domain Bacteria; phylum Acidobacteriota; class Blastocatellia; order Pyrinomonadales; family Pyrinomonadaceae; genus PSRF01. Next base: position 49,358 of record JBPCMI010000205.1, on the reverse strand, counting down.
GAAACACGCCGAAATTCACGCCGTGCGTGAAAACATCCTGGCCCTGGTATTGTCCGTAGCCACCTTCCGGCGAAAACCACACGGAATTATTTCCGCGCAGCTCGCGCCAGTTGTCAGGAATGCTGACATTAAGAAAACCAAACTCGCTGTAATTGCGATACCGCGTGGACGGATACTCTACCCGGCCCCCGGGTGCGTTACCGGAAACACCGCCACCTTCCGTCGGATACCGTTGTCCGCTGCGAGCAATCTCCGCCATGGTTGGCGCTGTGCCGTACCCCCGCAGCTTCGCTTTCACGCGGTCAAATTCGCGCGTATCGCGAATTGGATTCTCGACGCGCAGATATTGAGCTTCCTGATTGATGCGAGCATAGCGATTCTGCGGACTCGGGTGGCTGCTCAAAAAGCCGCCGCTGCTCCCGCCGCCTTGCTGTTGAATGCGCTGAAACATCGTCGCCAGATCACGCGGATCGTATCCGGCACGAGCCAGAATCTGCGCTCCCAAAATATCGGCTTCGGTTTCGTACTCGCGGCTGAACTTCAAAAAGTAAACACCAACCCCCTGTCCGGCAATCTGCGCCGCAGCACCTGCTGGTCCACCAAGTATCTGTCCACCGATACCCAGGATGCCGGCCAGCAATCCGTACTTTTGACCCTTGGTAGCCTGGGCAGTTCCGTGACGCAAAGCGACGTGACTGATCTCGTGGGCCATCACTCCTGCCATCTCGCCTTCGCGGCCGGCGGCTTCGATCATGCCGCGATTGACATACATCGGTCCTCCGGGCAAAGCGAATGCGTTTATGTCGCGCGCGTTTATCACTTTGAAGAAATACTGAAATTCGCGGTGCTGAAACTCTTCGGGAATTGCTGTAACCAAGCGCCGGCCGACGTTCTCGACATAACCCTCGACCTCGCTATCGCGCATCAAAGGAAACTGTTGTTCAGCTTCTGCCGCAGCCTGGCGCCCCAATTTGACATCATCTTGAACGCTATACTTGTTGCTGTGATATGTGATTTTCGTCTGGGTAAATACTGAAATGGGCATCAGGAACATCGCCAGCATCGCGAGGCCGGCAATCACGCCCTGACTTGTCCGGTAATTCTTCTTAATCATCTTCTCCCTCCCTGTTGAACCTATCAGTAACTCAGCGGCATACGAGAGAGTTGTTTTGGACCGCGAGCTGGGGTTCTGTGGTGTTTTCATTAATTAGCTTTTGACTTCGTTCTCCGCTGCTTTGGCCCAAGTGCACCAAATCGCAACATAGATATACGCTTCAAGGACGCCAATCCCTACATAATGCTCCGAAAAAGGGACTCGCGCCTTCATGCTTACTACATAGCAATGAGGATGCCAATGAGTGACGTTACAGATGCAGTTTGCTCCGATTAGTTACATCACTCGATCGGGACCGAAATAGCTTGATGAAACGGCCTCGGTACGATGAGGGACCTAATCCTTGTTGCGGGGCTCTATTCGCTGATTGAACCATTGAGCTGGCTCAGAAATCGGGGCGATGCGATGAGGCTCGCCTTTCCAAACACGGACCATTGAGATGATGAGAAATACAGTAGCCGCAGCTTTGAAGAGACTGCCACCAATCGAGCTGTCGGTAATCGAACCGAGCACGCCAAAGAGTGTCTGCAAGACCAGGATCGCGACATGCAGAGCGAGGCCTTGGGCTGCATGAAAACGAATCTTTACTTCCTTACGCGGGACGAGAAATAGTTCCACCAAAGACGCGATCACGCCAATATAGAAAGGCGCGTACGGCAAGATCATCGCCCATTTTTCCGGCAATCCGATTCCGGTAATGGTGCGCGAAGTCGGGCGCGTACTGACTGGCATCTGCAGATAAGGATTGGGTTGATAGATCGACGGCGGTGGTTGTTGCACGGGGGGAGCGAAAACCGAATGGTAAGGCGCGTCGAGCGGCGGATTGTCGAAGGTGCGCGTCGGTGCCTCTGAGTAGAGATTGTTCCGCGCGCTTTCGTTCGCAGAGTGGCCGACTTCTCGCGTCGCGCCTTTTATTTGGCGCGTACCCGGTCCATCTTCCTCCCTCCTAACCTCTTCCGTGCGCTTCGCCACGTCAGGATCAAGAGGATTGGTGTCGTACTTTGTTTTCTTTGTCTCCATCGCCGGAGTCTCTACGCGGATAATGCCGTGTCGGTTCCTAATCTTACGCGTCCGCTATTGCATACTCAACCCGCTCCCAACGCCGTTCGGCTTTTGAAATCTTAAAGGCCCGCATAATGGGAGCTTCTCCTCCGAGTCCGACAATCAAGTAGGTTGCTGAAGGGTAATAGGCAAGTCGCACGTCGGTTTCGGAAGGTTCCGGCTCTACCGCGCGCGGGTGAGAATGATAGATGGCCACAAGCTGTTCTCCCCTTTGGCGCATCTTACGCTGCGCAGCAAAGAGCTCTTCAGGGGCAACTTCATATGAGACGTGAGAATCGTGCGCAACATTCTGCAGACGATAGACGGTCAACGCCGTGTCGTCTGACGCGCCTCCAACCAGACCACAACACTCATTCTGCCCTGCCTCACGAGCATGCGCGATGATGCCGCTAATGTGATCGGAATTAAGTTTGAGCATGGGCGCAGAAGTTTCTCAGTCTGCTTTAGCCAGCATTATCGCAGCTATTACCAAACCAGAAGCAACTACGCCCAATGTAATCCCCATGGTGCTCCAGTATTCGAAGCCCAGAAAGGCCGGCTCCATAAAGGCATCAACAGAGAAATTAATGACGCATAGTCTGGATTGATCGTGTTCGAAACCTTCCTCGCACGCCGCATGCGAAACTACAAAGAGGAATGTCGCCGTCAAGAGACGTACTCTAACCGGGCGTCCAAGAGTCATACTCCTTAGACGCCATAAACTTCACCGGGTTCCCCCCTTGGGAATTCACACTGCGCTATTCGCCTTTCACAACTCTCAAGTGCAGCTCTTCCAGCTGCTTCGGATCAACTTCACCCGGCGCGTCGATCATCAAGTCAGCAGCAGAAGCGGTCTTCGGAAAAGCAATTACGTCGCGCATGTTGTCGGTTCCGGCTAACACCATCATTAGACGATCGATTCCGGGAGCGATCCCGCCATGAGGCGGCGTGCCGTACTCAAGCGCATCCAGAAAGAAACCAAATCGGGAGCGGGCTTCTTCCTGAGTCATGCCCAGGGCCTTGAAGACGAGCCGCTGCACGTCCTGCCGGTGAATACGAATCGAGCCACTCGCCATCTCCACGCCATTAATAACCGGATCGTAAGCCTTAGTGCGAATCTTGCCGAGTAACTCTGTTTCGCCGCCATTGACGGCCCGTTCGAGCAGAGTTAAGTCTTCATCTACTGGCGAAGTGAACGGATGGTGCATTGAATAGTAACGACCATCTTCTTCGTGATACTCGAACATAGGAAACTCTGTTACCCAGAGCGGCGCGTAGGCGACGGGGGGAATTGATTTCTCTTTCCGGGCAACTTCGTTCCGCAAAGCGCCGAGGCTGGCTGCGACAGTCTTACTCTTTCCCGCCACAATCAAAACGGCATCGCCCTTTTGTGCTCCCGCTAGTGCTGCCAGTTCATTGATGACGTCAGCACCCAGCACTTTCAGTAGCGACGACGACACTTCATCACCCAATTTGATCCAGGCCAATGCCGCGGCGCCGTAGCGCTTGGCAAACTCCTGAAGCTCATCCAGGGCTTTTCGTGACATTGCCGCACCGCCGCGCACTACGATTCCCTTAACCTGCCCATCACCTGTCAGCGCCGCGGCATAGGGTGCGAAAGTCGTTTGCTGCAAAGCTCCCGATAAATCCTGCAACTCCATGCCGGGAATTCGCAGGTCGGGTTTGTCTGATCCGAAGCGCGTGATGACTTCGGCGTAGCTCAGGCGGGGAAATGGCAGCGGTAAATCGACGCCGATTAACTTAAAGACGCGCGCAAACAAACCTTCGATCAAGCTGTAAACTTGCTCGGGCGTCGCAAAGCTCATCTCTACGTCGAGCTGCGTAAACTCCGGCTGCCGGTCGGCGCGTAGATCTTCATCACGAAAACATCGGGCAATCTGGAAATACTTATCGAGCCCGGCAATCATGCACAGCTGTTTGAAAAGTTGCGGCGATTGGGGAAGCGCAAAGAATTTTCCCGGCTGAATGCGCGACGGTACGATGTAATCGCGTGCTCCCTCAGGCGTTGATTTGATTAGAATCGGAGTTTCAATCTCAGTAAACCCTTGCTCGTCCATGTAACGACGAATCTCCGCGAGCACGCGATGACGCAGGCGCAGGTTGTCCTGTAACTGCGGGCGGCGCAGATCCAGATAACGGAACTTCAGGCGCAGGTCTTCACTCGCGAGAGCATCGGAGCTAACAGTTTCAAGTTGGAAAGGCAGAGTGCGGGCATCGTTGAGAACTAAGAGCCGCTTCGCGCGCACTTCAACTTCGCCGGTTTTTAGCTTCGGGTTGCGCTGGCTTTCATCACGCAACAGTACTTCGCCTTGCACGGCGATCACGTATTCGCCGCGCAGTGCTTTGGCTTTCCCATGTGTAGCTGCATCGTCATCAGCATTAAAAACAACTTGCGTGATTCCCGCGCGGTCGCGCAGGTCAATGAAGGTCAGCACGCCGAAGTCGCGACGCCGAGCCACCCAACCCATCAAGGTGACGGTTTGGCCATCATCTGACGTTCCTAAAGCGCCGCAGGAATGCGTTCGCTGCAAATCTCCCAGGTTATCGAGCATCTATGTAAGTCTCAGGTCTCAAGTCTCAGGTCTCAAATCTCAGGTCTCAAATCTCAGGTCTTGGATGTGTCGGTGTCAGTCTTAAGACTAAGTGCAAAGTCTTCTTGTCCCCCGTCCCCGTGTCACCCCATCTCCCCATCTCCCCGTCCCCGCTCCCCATCTCCGCATGCCCGCGTCACCGAGTCGCTTCCGCAACCTCGATCAGATTCCCTCCGGGATCGCGAACGTAGAAACGTGGCATTCCAGGAACTGGTTCGTCGTCGGGAATTATCTCGACGCCGGCACTCGCCAACTGTTTTCTAGTTTGATCCAGATTCGCGACATGAAAACAGACGTGTCTTTTGCTACCAGCGTTATCAGCAGCCGCATCACGGGACAAGTGCAACTGCGCAGAGCCTAATTGATACCAGGCACCACCATTCGCTTTTAACTCTTGTGGCTTGGGTATCTCCTCCAGGCCGAACAGTGTTCCATAGAATTGCTTTGCGTCGTTTTCCACATCTGGGTGGACCCGAACGTTGACATGCTGTAAGGAGACAATTGAAGTCGTCATTCCTCTTCACTCCTAAAAATCAGAAATGCGGGCTTCGTTACTCTGATTCAGAACCATAGCCTGCTGCCACATCAAATCGATGTTGGACTGCACCAGATTGCAACTTCTTTTCTAAGTATTCATTGAAGCCGGCTGAGCGGTTCTTTGGAACACTCAGGGACTTCCATTCATTCGAACGATAGTGTTTTGCCAGGAGGACAATCTGACCTATGTGATATGCATAGTGCGTCATCTGCCTGTTAATCGCCTGGACGACTGTGTGTTCCTCACCTCGAATAAAGACTGTTCGACGGAGGACTTCCGGCTGCAACGGCTCAAGCGTCGCGAAAAGACACGCCCAGCCCTTTTCCCAGTAGGCGAGCAGGCTTGGCTTTGTCGTCTCGGAATCAATCACAAACTCCATATCGCGATTTCGATCCGGTTTCTCGCCATCGGTAGTAAGAAAGTCTGTCCAACGAGAAATCATGTTGCCGGCCATGTGCTTCATGATGATGGCGATGCTGTTCGACTCCGCATCCAGCGTCACGAAGTATTCTTCATCCTCGATTTGGGCGAGCGCTTTCTCGGCCAATTTCTTGTACGCGCGAAAGCTGGCCCGCGTATCGTCCAGATAAAGTTGGTTAATCGCTTGCTCGCTCATTAATGATTCCGGGACGGGAAAATTGCAGTCCGGAAGGCGGGCTTGCCCCCGCTTCTAGCCGCCCTTCTCCTTCCTTGCCGAAAGAATAAATTCAGAGGCTTCAATCCTCGGCAGACTTCTCTGCTCACCTGTCAGCATATTCTTGATGGCCACCTCATCTTTTTCCTTTTCTGCCTCACCGCTGACAACCACAAACGGAACCTGAAGCGCTGCGGCATACTTGAATTGCTTCGCCAGTTTGTCTGGTTCGGGATATAACTCCACACGCACGCCATGACCCCGCAGCTCGGTCGCGATCGCTAAGGAGTCCGCGACGGCGCCGTCATTCCAAATCGCGACCATCACCTCGGAACTCTTTCCAACACGGAGGGGAAACATGTCGCGCTCAGTCATAACGACGATGATGCGTTCCAGTCCGAGTGAGAAACCACACGCCGGGACATCGTTGCCGGCAAACATACCAATCAAATTATCGTAGCGACCACCGCCGCCAAGACTGCCTGGAAGATCCTTAACGGTAATCTCCATGATCGCCCCGGTGTAGTAGGAAAGTCCGCGCGCGAGCGTTGGATCAATTTCAATCTTCGATGCGACACCTGCGGCCGCGGCAAGTCGCAGGATGGACCGCAATTCTTCAATGCCGCGTGCGCCGAGCTCATTGGAGCCAACGAACTCTACCAGCCGACCGAGGATTGCCGCATTCAACGCCTCCCGCTTTTTCTCCGGATCCTCACTAGCATGGAGCTCGGCAGCGTGTTCAAGAGACCTCAATCCGTCGAAGAAGCTTATGAGTGAATCCGTCGCTGACTTCTCGATCTGGCGGGCAGTTAGTTCGCGTGTCACTCCTTCAGCCTCGATCTTGTCGAACTTGTCCATTGCTACAAGCACCGAATCGTGTTTGTTAAGTGGAACTCCTGCCGTTTCCAAAACACCTGTCAGCACCTGACGATGATTAAGGCGCAGTTTGAAGTCGCTGAAACCGAGTTTAGTTAAAGCTTCTATTGCGGCCGCGCAGATCTCGGTCTCCACGCTCATTGATCGTGAACCCAAGACATCAACGTCGCATTGATAGAACTCGCGGAACCGTCCGCGAGCAGGGCGATCGGCACGCCAGACCGGTTGAATCTGGTAGCGTTTAAAAAACTTCGGCAACTGGTCGCGATACTCGGCGACTACACGCGCGAGCGGCACCGTCAGATCGTAGCGTAGCGCTAGATCGGCTTCGCCGCTGCCTTCATGTACGCCACGTTTCAGGATCTTATAGATGAGTTGATTGCCTTCTTCACCGTACTTGCCTGTGAGGGTTTCGATATTCTCAACAGCGGGCGTTTCCAACGGTTCAAATCCAAAGCGCTCGTACACTTCCTTGATGACGCCGATGACGTATTCACGCCGTCGCACGTCTGAAGGAAGAAAATCGCGCATGCCGCGCGCTGGTTTTGTCGAAGGCATTGGTCGTTGGTCTTGGGTCTTTGAAAGCTTTGCTTTGAAGCTTTAAACTTTGGAACTTGGTACTTTGAACTTTGTTCTTTGTTTTGTGCTCGGAACTTGAAACTGACACCTGAAACTCGAAACTGTTTTCTACTGACTCCTGACTCCTGACTCCTGACTCCTGTACTTCCTCACATACTCCACATAGTTCTGCCAAAACAGCTTTAGCCCGGCAAGCTCTTCCTCAGTCAGCGGCCTTTTCACTTTCGCAGGAGCGCCCATCACAAGTGAGCGCGGCGGAATGATGGTCCCCGGCGTCAGCAGCGAGCCAGCCGCCACCAACGATTGCGCGCCAACACGAACATCGTCCAATACAATCGAACCAATCCCAATCAAGGAGCCCTGCTCGATATAGCAGCCATGTAGTGTCACGCTGTGGCCGATCGTAACTTCGTCCTCGAGGATAGTCGGATGCGATCCAGTGCGCGTGTGAATTACGCTGTTATCCTGAACGTTAGAACGGTTGCCAATCCGAATGTAGTACATGTCACCGCGCACAGTGGCGTTGCACCAGATGGACGCCTCTGAACCAACGTGAACGTCACCAATTACCTGGGCGCTCTCATCAACGTAAGCAGAGCTATGTACCTGCGGGTGGACCGAGCCAAATGGTCTAATCATCTTTTTCAAAATAGTAACACAACGCTTTGGAGTGCGGTGGCAATCCCGATTTATCGGGAGACACCGCTTTAGATCTCGTCAGATTAGTTTCTGCAGGCAACTTCTTTGGTCACTCAAAGTGCCGTCTTGGCTGCAAGCTGCCCCGGCGCACTCCACAACCCCTAACGAGTGTCCACTAGAAGAATGAGACCTGTTATGTACCCTGCAGGGTTATTTATCTGTGAAATCGGTGTGAATCTGTGGCCACATCTGGGTTAGGTTTTAAGGCTATGCTAAATTGGCGACCATGATTCGCTGGAAACTAAGCTTTCTTTTCGCAGTGGCACTGCTGTTCGTTGGCGGGTGTGGTGGCGCACTTTATAAGGTCAAACCAGTAGTGGAGTTGCCGCCGCTGACCGGAGTACTTAAGGGCGGGACCGCAGGCGGGCTGGTAGTGGCCGTCGCTCCCCTCCTCACCGACGAGGAGAGTCAGGATCTCTTTGAAGCAAATCTACCTTTAGCCGGAGTTCTGCCGATGCGAGTTGAGTTGGGATATAAAAGCGGCGTCCCGGTGGAAATCAAGAAAGTTCGGTTTCGTTTGCGCGATGCGGCAGGCCAGGAATGGAAGCTTCTCAATCCTAAACAAGCGATTTCACGCGTGCTGAAAAAAAATGAGGTTTACGCTTACAACCCAAACTCGCGGAAACAATTTGAAGCGGAGTTTAGTGCGTACGGTCTGGACCTGAAAACTCCGCTCACGCCAAGCGATCAATCGAGACAGGGCTTTCTCTTTTTTCAAACGCCCGACAAAGAAGTTGTATCCAGCCCGCGCGGATTAGTGCTTGTGGTTGAAGGGCTCTCCGAACCGCTAGAAGTCTCTATTAATTAACGGCTCAGGAACAGAATATTTTCCATTTCTCATTTTTCATTTCTCAATCTGCACTCGCGAATTCATTCGAAGTGTTGTAGCGTGAGGAAGTCGAATGGAAAATGAGAAATGAAAAATGACAAATGGTAAATGTCTTAAGCTCGGAGACTTGAGACTTGCGACTTGCGATCTAGCCTCCCGTCGATCCGAATCCACCCGCTCCTCTCGCCGTCTCTTCCAATTCTTCGCTCCAAACCGCAGTGGGCAGAATTATCTGTTCGATGATCAGTTGGCAGATCTTGCTTCCAGCCGGAAGCACCACAGCCGCCGCGCCAGTGTTGTAAAGCAGGCAGATGATTTCGCCTCGATAGTCCGCATCAATAACCCCCGAGAGCACGTCTAGACCGTGGTTCGCGGCGAGCCCCGACCGCGGCGCCACCCGCCCGTAGAAGCCTTCCGGAATCGCCACCCTCAGACCAGTATGGGCGCGCACTCGCGCGTGCGGCTCAATCCGCAGCTCCTCGATACAAAATAAATCCAGACCCGCTGATAAGAGCGAACCTCGCGTCGGCAGCACTGCCCGCGGATCGAGTCGTTTGAAACGCAAAGTATGATTGGATGTCGACATGCAGTTCCTGTGATGCAACTGTCAGTTTTTCAATGTTTTGTAACGCGAACTGTTAGTTTGCGTCTCTGCACTCCAAACGCGCTGGAGTCAGTAACGCGCGAACCAAAATTTGCGCTACAGACTATAACTTCGGTGGGGTAACGCCATGCTGGCCCTGGTATTTTCCGCCGCGATCCTTGTATGAGGTTTCGCAAACCTCGTCAGCTTCGAAGAACAATACCTGGGCGACACCTTCGTTCGCGTAAATCTTTGCCGGCATCGGCGTGGTGTTGGAAAACTCAAGCGTTACATATCCTTCCCATTCCGGCTCGAAGGGCGTCACGTTGACGATGATGCCGCAGCGCGCGTAGGTGCTTTTGCCTAAACAGATCGTCATCACATTTCGCGGAATGCGGAAGTATTCCACCGTGCGTGCGAGGGCAAAACTATTCGGCGGAATGATTACATGATCATCTTTGATATCGACAAAACTTTTCGGATCAAACTCTTTTGGGTCTACGATCGCGCTATAGATGTTGGTGAAAAGTTTGAACTCGTCAGCGCAGCGCACATCATAGCCATAGCTTGAGGTGCCGTAAGAAACTACGCGACGGCCATCGACTTGTTTTACTTGCTGAGGTTCGAATGGCTCGATCATGGCGTGCTGTTGCGCCATGCGACGAATCCACGAATCAGACTTAATGCTCATAATGACGGGCGAGAATACAAGCTCACGCAAGATGTGACAAGTTCCGCGTGTTGTTGGTTTTTGGTCTTAGATCTTTGGTTGTTCTGGAGACGGTGACTTCAACACTTAGGGCTTTAGATAATGTGAGTCAGCTAAACGAAGACCAAAGATCAAAGACCGCTTTTCTTGATATTGATCGTCCCGTCCGCGACAGTGAACTTGAAAACCGGCCCACCCGCGCCGGCGCGAGCGCGCATCAGTTGGGGAGTAATACTGTTGCGCTGACGCGGCTGCAGTTCACCAAAGCTGTCGTCGATCTTTCCCGTGTGCAGAATACTTGCGTCGACGTCGGCGCTGAATCCGGGCGGCAGTTCCACTGTCATCTCGCCCACTGCCAGTCTGATATCAGCCCCCGTACCACGCCAGCTGCGCGATGTGACTTTCACATCGAGCTTTCCGGAGCCTACCGTCGCGTTTACAACGCCGCCGCTCAGGGTCAACTGAGCAACGCCATCGGTAGCAGTTAGTGCTAACGAGCCTTCCACGCCCTTGAAATTGATGGGACCGCGTCCGGCGTTGATTTCAAGATCGCTGAATTCCGGCACGCGGATGCGGTAATCGATCTTCCAGGGAAGTCCCAGCAGATTCTTGGGAAACGCTTTGGCGGTGCGACGCATGTACTTTTTGTCGTGCGAGCCCACGCTCAGAATGCGAACGTGATTTGCGCTTTCCTCGAAGATGAATCCGTTTACAAGTGCTAATAGATTGAGGTCTTCTTCAGTCGCACCTAACAGTTCAATCTCTGCGGTCAGCTCTACTTCAGCACGAGGCCAACCCTCGATCGTGATCGAGCCGCTTGGTGCTCCGACCAACGTTACCGTGCCACCGTAACCAAGATTTGCCGCCTCATGTTTGATAACTGTGCGCTTCCGCAGTTTAGTAACATCAAGCGGCGGCTGTTGTAACTTCTCCTGCGCCAATACCGGTAGGGCGGCCAGAAGTAACAGGTGAAGTAAAACTACTAATTGAGTGTTGCGGTTTGTTTTGAATTGCATCAGGGCGTATCAGGCGAAAACCCGGGCGTGCTTCTACCTAACAAAGTTTCGAAGCGATAGTAACATTCGAACAGAACCTGCTCTAGACAAAAAACGAGCGCCTCTTAAAGGAGAGAGGCGCCCGCGTCGATAACTATGGAAATATGTTTAGCGTCTGACGAAGGTAATGCCGCCGTCAAAGTTTCTGATTAGCACTTTCGCGCGACCATCGTTGACTTCGACTACGGTCTTACTAAACTTCTTTCCTTCACCGACTGTGCGGAAGCCGCTGTTCCAAAACTGACCCAACGCCAATCTCTTGTCGGGGGCTGAAGCGGTAAGATCGAAAGTCGAAGTCGCCGGAATTCTGATCGAGATGTCGCCTTTGCCGGCCTGGAATTGATAAGAACCGCCACGGGAAACTTCACCATCGAAGAAAATGTTTCCGGTCATGTTTTGCGCAAACACGGTCGGCGAAACGATGCCGATCAATTCGATGTCGCCGTCCGCGGTAACGTGTGCGCGCACTGCCTTGCTCCGAATGTTATTGATGGTAATGTCGCCATTGATGGTGGCGATATCGACGCTGAAGTTGGCAGGCACTTGAACCCGGAAATTAACGTTTCCAACATCGCCGCGCCCGCGATTGTCACCCATCACATCAATTAGCACACCGTCACTTACTTGTTTGGGAACGACGTTGGCTGACGGTGATTCGATGGTGGCGCTGACTTTAACTTCATCGCGATCCCACGATTCGACCGTAACTTTTCCTGAGATATTTCTGATTACCAGGCGAACGTTCTTGCCGGCGGGAAAACGTTTCGAAACCTGTTTCTGAGCCGCTGCCAACGCTGGACTGATAGCCAGCGTCGCGATCACAAGGACTAAAAATAACCTGAACGCGCGGAATGAATGCAGTCGCGCAGGCAACGTTCGCATGCTCATTGGTGTGGGGCTCTTCAATACCGTGTCGGGCTCAGCGTCAATTCAGATTTCAGATCTGAGATCCTTAAAGCCAGGGCTTGGGGACTATAAATCAGAAAACTCTTTCAGTAACGCAAGCTTTTCATTCAAAGCAGCGTTCAGCATTTCCTCGGAAACTTCGTCATGGGGGTTGCGATTAAGCTCGCCCATCGAAGCGTTCACCGCTTGATCGATCACTTGCAGATTGCGGTCAAACGTTTCACGCATCTGCGCGTTCCAACGCGCCTTGTTCAATTCTACTCGCTCGTTCCAATAGGCAATCGCTTGCTGCTGTTGCGAAAAGCGATCACGAACATTCACAGCGGCGGCACTAAAGGGCCGAATCGTTTCCAAACCTGGCGTACCCTTTTCAGTGGACTCCCAGCGGCGAATACCAACTACCGTCGCGAGCGAAGCCACCACCACGATCGCTGCGAAGGCTGCCGTCAGTTGGGGCACCGAAAGTTCCCAACTGCGATTGAGCCATGCGGGCCAAATACGTCGTTTCACCGGCGGCGCCGGAGCGCCAGCCGTAACGGCTTGCTCAGCCTCAATCACATTCCGAATGCGCAACCAAAGTCCGCGCTCGTTCGGCGGGGCAACATACTGGCCGCGGGTCTGCTGACAAAAACTCACGATCGATTGCAGGTCGTTGCGAACATCGGCGCACGAAATACAATCTTCCAAATGAGCATTCAGCGTCGCTGAATCTTCGCGGCTGAGCGCTCCGTCAACCAAATCGTGAATTAGTTCCTGACACTTCTCGCAGTTCATTGTCTTACCTCAACTCGACCACGCTCTAGATCTTTATGTGGCACTTGGTCCGAGCAATCAAGGGGAGACTGCATTGAGTTTGTGCACCGAGACGCCTCGCCTCAGTTCTGGGGTGACCTCCATTCGAACTCTCTTGGAAGCTACTCCTTCGTCTTCTGTTGCCTCAACAGACCACGTAACTTCATGCGGGCCTTGTGAAGCTGGGATTTGGAGGTGCCCACCGAGCACCCCAACATCCGCGCGATTTCTTCGTGTTCGTGCCCTTCGATATCGTGAAGAGTAAAAACCGTACGATACCCAGGCGGCAGTTGCGAAATGGCTTTATCGAGGGCGATCCGGTCAACAACCGGCATCGCGTTGGGGTTTTCCGTGCCTTTGACTATCTGCACCGGGGTTTCGCCGTCCTCGGTGGTCTGCTCCATCTTCACCCCGCGTTTGCGGAAGTGCATCAGCACCTGATTCACCGTCAGCCGGTGCAGCCAGGTAGTAAAAGCCGACTCGCCACGAAAGCTTCCAATTTTTCTAAAGAGCTGAATGAAGACCTCCTGAGCGAGATCTTCAGCCTCCGAAACATTCCCCGTCATCCGCAGGCAGAGCGAATAAACACGCCGATTATGACGCTGGTAGAGCTGCTCAAAGGCTCCCATGTCGCCCTGAGCGGCACTCTGTGTCAGCCCGTAATCAGTTATTCCTGTGTCGGTTTCGGCTGCGGTCACGTGTTCGTTTAGTTAGAACGACAAGAAGCTTTGCCTGCTGCTTGCCCGTTTTACCCTCACGCCAAGTTATCACGCGTCCGCCGAATTTCAAGGAGCGGTACAGTAAACCTCAGCAAAATCCCCCGTTTGGGAGGTGCGAGGTTAAGTACCCTCTGGCGGGGGTGTGATGCGGCGTTTTAAGCGCGTCGTTGCCTTTAAAAGCAAAAACTTTAATGGGTTCTGTCGTAAAGATACGGGGATAAGCAGGTACTGACAAGCTCCGTCTTCAGACGGGATCGAGCCTGCCCGCGATTCGCGCAGTGATGAGGTGGTCTGGCGGGAGCGGTTCGCTTTCAAGGATCAAGAAATCAAGCAAAGGGGTAGGCCCTTCCGGTCTGTAAATTGAGCAACTTCGGTTTGAAGGTCAGGTCCAATAAGTTCGATCCAAAGAACGATAACCCACGGCCTCGGAGACGTGTGCCGATTGAATCTTGTCCGAACCTTCGAGATCGGCAATTGTGCGACTCACCTTCAAGATTCGGTCATAAGCGCGTGCGGAAAGGCCTTGCTTGATCATCGCTCTTTCCAGCATCTGTTCACTCTCGGCATCAATGCGGCAGAAGCGGCGAATCATTCGTGGCGTCATGGCTGCATTTGCAAATATCTTTTCACCGTTCAAACGACGACGCTGCCGCTCGCGTGCGTGGAGCACTCGGGCGCGAATGTTTGCGGAGCTTTCAGCGTCAGCCGCCGGTTCACCTGCCAGTTCGCGAAACTTCACCGCGGGCACGTCGACATGAATATCGATGCGATCGAGCAACGGACCAGATATGCGACCAACGTAACGTTGAATCTGCAATGACGTGCAGCGACACTCGCGTGTCGGGTCATTCCAAAACCCACAGGGACACGGATTCATTGCGCTAGCCAACATGAACGACGCGGGGAAGGTCAGCGACATTGCGGCGCGGCTAATTGTTACTTTCTGATCTTCCAAAGGTTGGCGCAGTACTTCCAGGACGCTGCGGTCGAATTCCGGCAACTCATCCAGAAACAACACGCCATGATGCGCGAGCGAAACTTCTCCGGGACGCGGCAGGGCGCCCCCGCCAATTAAGCCGGCGTCACTGATAGTGTGATGAGGAGAACGAAACGGCCGCTCCGTTACAAGTCCAGCTCGTCCCGTCATGCCGGCAACCGAATGAATCTTGGTCAACTCTAGTGCTGCCTCAAATTCCAAAGGCGGCAAAATTGTTGGCAAGCGCTTCGCCAACATCGTCTTGCCTGATCCTGGTGGGCCAATCAGCAAAATGTTGTGCGATCCGGCGCTTGCAACCTCGAGTGCACGCTTGGCGGCAATCTGACCGCGCACTTCGCGAAAGTCCACGCTGTAATTGTCCGGCCGCATCAGCAATTCGTCCGGGTCTATTTTGAGAGGCTCCGGCGGGTTTGTAGACTTAAGGGCCGCAACCAATTCAACCGCGCTTCTCAGGTCGGCGACCGGATAAACGTTGACGCCGGAAACTACGGCAGCTTCTTTCGCATTCTCATCCGGCAACACGACATTCTTGATCAACGCTTCGCGCGCCAGAATCGTGATAGGTAGTGCGCCTTTGATAGGCCTAACTCGGCCGTCGAGCGACAACTCACCGACACACAGCACATTGATTAGATTGTGTTCCTCCGCCAGATCGCCGTTCGCGCCGAGGATGCCAAGGGCTATCGGCAGATCGAAGCTAGCACCCTCCTTGCGCACGTCGGCAGGCGCGAGGTTGATCGTGACCTTCTCAAACGGAAAGAAGAACGCGCAGTTGGTGATTGCTGCGCGAATGCGCTCGCGCGATTCGCGCACCGCCGCATCGGGCAAGCCAACAATGGTTACGGTGAGTTTGTCGGATTCGCCCCGGATAGGCGCTAAGTCGACTTCTATGTCAACGAGGTCTGCGTCGATGCCATAGACAGCAGCGGAGAGGGTGCGGAAGAGCATGTGAGGAAGCTCCTGGAAAGTTTGAAGTTTCAGGTTTCGGGTTTCGGGTTTCGGGTTCCGAGTCCGCGTTTCAGGTATTGCCTTCGATTACGATTCTCGTTTTACGATTAGCGATTTACGATTCACGAAAAAGCGCGCTCACGAATTTGATCGCAAGCGCGCTCCTGATTTTTCACGCGCTAATAACCCGCGTGTATCTACACTGTCGAAATACTAACGACGGCGTGAGGGAGCCGCGCCAGCTGTTGCCGGCAATCTGATTTCCTGACCTGCCTTTAATTCAGCTTCCGGTGAAACACCGTTCAGCCGCGCCAGTTCGTTGGCATCGAGATTACGCGAGGAAGCAATTCTCGCAATCGTGTCGCCCTTGCGGGCGCGAACTTTCGTCAAACCTGCCCCCGGCGCTTCATTCGCACCCGGCTGAGCGCGACGCCAGCTGGTTAATTTAACCGTGCTGTTGGGAACCACGAGCTTCGTGGTCGACTTCAAATCGACGCCATTGTTCATGGCCTGCAATTGCGACACGCTGACCCCCGTGCGGTTAGCCACGGTCTGTAAGTCTTCACCCGGAGCGATCGAAATCACGCGGGCCGACTCGCGCCTGTCGCCAGGGATTCGCTTGAGCACTGCTACTAGCTGGCCCGAGCGGCCACCGGGAACGCGCACTGCGTAGGCCTCGCCCCGAGGGGTAATGTCGCGCTTCAGTTCCGGATTAAGACTGCGTATGTGATCGACTGAAGTGTCGGTGGCGGAAGCAATCAACTGCAGACTGGTCGCAGTTGGAACCTGCACGCGATCGTAGGACATCGGCGTGTCAGACTTAATCCCTTTAAACCCATACTTCTCGGGATTCTTCGCAATCAGAATCGTCGCCAGAATGTTGGGAACGTAGTTGCGTGTCTCTTGAGCAATATAGGGATAAATCGCCCAGAAGTTGCGGCTGCCTGCCCTCGAAATAGCCCGATCGACGTTGCCGGCGCCGGTGTTGTACGCCGCCATGGCGAGTTCCCAATCGCCCTGATAATGAGCTGCCAAATCTTTTAGATAACGAGCCGAAGCTGTCGTCGATTGCTCAAAGCTGTTCCGCTCATCGATCCAAGCCGTCTGGCGCAAACCATATTGACGACCGGTACCGGGAATAAACTGCCAGAGACCTGAAGCTGCTGCCCACGACATTGCTTTCGGCTTCCAAGCGCTCTCAACCTGACCCAGCCAGGTGATATCAACCGGCACGCCTTCCTTCGCAAAAATCTGACGCGCCAATCTCATGTACTGGCCAGACCTCCGCAGCCCCGACTCCATTGTGGAGCGACCGCGGCCTTGATAGAAATTGATGTATTGCTGAATAAGAGGGTTGATCGTGAACTTGAAGTTCACGTTGTTCTTCGCTTGTTCCAGGGCAACGACATCGGCGTCAGATACTGTCTGCTCATCAGGCGTGAGCACTAACTTGCTCAGCTCATCAAGCGGCGACGGCTCAAATCTCTGGTCCAGAAATCCGATTTGTTGTTGCTTGGGTGTCTGGGCAGGAGTCTGCGTGTTCTGCGCTACTAGTTGAGTGGTATTAACAGAGGGAAACGAGTTAGTAGGAACTTCTTCGCGATAGATTCGCTCGACGAGTTCCAGATAGAAAACCTGGAGACGCTGACTGGCACGTACGTCCATGCCCGATTCAAGAATCGCATCGACTGCGCGATCGAACTCGTCGCGGGCTTGCTCTCGCTTATTGTCCTCGAGATTCAGCTTGCCTTTGCGGAAGTGATCTTCGGCCTTGGCAATCAGCTTTGTAACGCGCGGATCCGCTTTCTCAACATCGTTCTGAATATTGCGGGCCGAAGAACCCGCGGGGATTTGTGCGAAACTGCTTGTAGCAGGAACGATGAATGCGGCAGCTGCGATAGCCAATGCCAAGCGCGAAAACTTTCGAGGGAATCGGGACAAATTCAAATCTCTCTCCTTCAACGCCATCTGCGCAAATTCCGAGCGACGCTCGGGTTCAGGTCGCTGGATAAATATGATGATGATTGCTGAGGTAACTTGAAGTTCCTCTATGACATGAGCCCGTCAAGTGCGGGGCACAACCAAGCCTGAGGTTAACACACGGTTTTCCGGGGTGTCAAACAATCGCTATTCTAAACAAATGCTAAAACGGTGAAGTTTTCCACCAGAAAACGACACTACCTACAGATGCATTTTGGCCTTCAGAAGGTTGGCACGCGCCGAAAGAAAACAAGTTCCAGCGATTGCAGCTCGAGGCATCCTCGTGGCATCGCGAGTGCTATCGTTTAGTCGAACCAGACGGTGGCAGATCTAATAACAAACGCCACAAAGTGCTCACCATTTCGTCGTTGAGGCGGCCAAATCGTTAGCGTTCAGGTGCTTTAAGATTATGCTCGCTGCCAAGGCTGGTTCAAATTCAAGCGGATAGCACTAAATCAATACAGCAATTATTTTGTTCTTTTTTCCAGCAACCGCCGAAAATCATCAGTTTCTGAGCAACTAGCCCGCAGCTTTGAACCTCAATCTTATGTAATTAGCGAGTAGCTAATGGAACAGAGCTTGCCCAAGAACCAAGGCTGGTTCCCCCAACAGCCATGCGCCCCAGCTCTCCAGTTAGGGCATTTCGAGTTGTTGCGAGGTTGGTTATTTAAGTCAGGAACCCTCGCGGGAACGATTTCAAAGCCAAAGCGCAGTGAAGAGCAGAAAATCATGTCAACAGTAGTCGAACAACAAACCCCATCGACCCCGGTGACGGCTCCGATAAAGCCGACACTGGAATTAGATCAATTGCCGGCTTCCGAACTGTTTATTAATCGGGAGGAAAGCCTTCTCCAGTTTCATCGCCGCGTGCTTGAAGAGGCGCTGGACAGCAATAATCCGCCTCTGGAAAGACTCAAGTTCCTTTCGATCTTTAGCTCTAACCTCGACGAATTTTTCATGATTCGCGTCTCGGGTTTGAAGGATGAGATCGAAGAAGAATGCGATCAGCTTTCTCTCGACGGCATGACAGCCAGCCAGCAACTGCAGATGATCAGGGAAAGCGTGACACCCTTCATCGCTGAGCAGCAGCGGTGCTTGACTCAAGAAATACTTCCGCAATTGGAATCCGAAGGGATCGTCGTTACGTCTTATCACTCACTCAGTGACTCTGAGAAGCAGCGGCTTGATGTTTACTTCAGCGAGAAAGTTCTTCCGGTCTTGACGCCGCTTGCCGTCGACCCGACGCATCCCTTTCCCTACATCTCGCCGCTTAGCTTGAACCTCGGTTTGGTGGTGCAGGCTTCAGATGGACCGTCGCCGGCCGATCCGCCTAAGTTCAAAAACGAGCCGCGCTTTGTCCGCATCAAGGTGCCGTCGGTCGTTCCTCGCCTGGTTCCAATTGAGGGTCGCACAGACACATTTGTCCTCGTTGAAGATTTAATTCAGGCAAACATCTGCAGCCTGTTTCCCGGTATGGATCCCGGTCCCAGCTACACGTTTCGGGTGACACGCGATGCCGACATCGAAATTCGTGAGGAGGAAGCTGAAGATCTGTTGCGCGTCTTGCAACGTGAGATTCGGCAGCGGCGCTTTGGCAGTCCCGTGCGGCTCGAGATTTCAGCAGAAATGCCGGAAGTCTTGCGTAAGTACCTGACAGAGTCTCTCAACCTCGTCGAAGATGACGTCTATGAGGTGGAAGGCCCTCTAAGCATTCAGGATTTGATGGCGCTCTATGAGATTGATCGCCCGGACCTGAAAGATCATCCTTTCTCGCCGACCGTTTCGGAGAGATTGCAGTCAGGCAAGCCACTGTTCGATTTGATCAAAGAGCGCGACATCCTCGTGCACCATCCCTACGACTCCTACGAGTGTGTCACAGACTTCATTAACGAAGCCGTTGCCGATCCCGATGTCGTGGCAATCAAGATGTGTCTCTATCGCACCGGTCCTGATTCTCCGATTCCAGCGGCGCTGATTCGCGCCAGTGAACAAGGCAAACAGGTTACGGCATTAATTGAATTGAAGGCGCGTTTCGACGAAGAGCACAACATTGAGTGGGCTCGAAAGTTGGATCAAGCCGGCGTTCACGTTGTGTACGGCATCCTCGGTCTTAAGTCACATGGAAAGCTTACCCTTGTGGTGCGCCGCGAAGGAGACTCGCTGACGCGATATGCGCACATCGCTTCAGGTAATTACAATCCAACGACCTCGTGCACCTACACCGACGTGGGTCTCTTTACAGCCGACGAGCAGGTTGGCGCTGACGCTACAGAGCTCTTTAACTATTTGACGGGCTGCTCGCGGCAAACTGATTATCGCCGCCTGTTCGTGGCGCCGGTGACTCTGCGTGCGCAAATCAACGCCTTAATCGACCGCGAAATTGAAAATAAAAAAGCCGGTCGTCCCGCGCGGATTGTGGCAAAGTTCAATCGTCTTGCTGACAAGCAGATGATTATGAAATTCTACGAGGCCGCACAGGCGGGCGTAAAAGTCGATCTGATCATCCGCGGCATTTGTATGCTGCGACCCGGGGTTCCCGGGCTTTCGGAGTCGATTACGGTTCGCAGTGTCGTCGGGCGCTTCCTGGAACATAGCCGCGTTTTCTATTTCGAGAGCGGCGGCGAGGAGAAGATTTACATCGGTAGTGCCGACCTCATGGCTCGGAACTTAAAACACCGCATTGAAGTGTTGGCTCCGGTGCACGATCGTCAAATCAAGAGTTATTTAAAAGATGTAGTGCTCGCTGCGTATTTGCGAGACAACGTCAAGGCGAGAGAGCTGCAAGCTAACGGTACTTACCGGCCTATTCCAATTACACCAGGGGGAGAGCGATTCGATAGCCAGGCATTTTTCGTCGGGCATGGTGCTGACGATACGGCGATGGTCAGAGGAAAGATGCTTGTTTAAGCTAAGTTTCAAAAACCGCAAAGAAACGATCACCTTGGTCGTTGTCTTCCTCGGCGTGCTCGTGATAAGCGCGTTCGCTGTTTACTTCCTCGCTAGCAAGATTGCCGAGCAACGACGCGAAAGCGCGGCCCAGCCCGCAACTGACTCGCGTTTGGAATCTAATCAGGCGGAATCGCGTCCGCCCCCTCAAGAGACTCCGGCGCGCAGTTCTGACGCCCCCGGCATTTTTGGCGAAGTCTTCAATACGCCGGATCAGAACACGGCAACTGGCCGCGCACTCAGCTGGGCCGAAGTGCTGGCACAGCTGTCCTTGCGTCTAATACTGGCGGCGATCCTCTGGGCAGTTCTGGCTTATCGTCCGCGGCGGCGCGTGCTGGGTCTCAAGCCGAATCCCTACGTTGCGCAAACACAAATCCTGCTCGCGGTTGTGGCGTCGGCGCTAATGATCATCGTGGGAGACAACGCAGCGCGCGCGTTTGGCATTTTTGCCGCCGTGTCCGTCGTGCGTTTCCGCACGAACATCCGAGATCCAAAAGAGATTACGGTGTTGCTTATCAGCCTGGCTATCGGCTTAGGCACAGGAGTGGGGCGTTGGGATCTGGCGCTGATTCTTACAATTTTTTCCGTGCTCCTGCTGTGGGTGCTTGAGTATCGCGACCGCGAGCAGGTTTTCCGTTCGATGGAATTGAAGATTGAATCGCGGAACGTCACGCAAACGCAAAATGCTTTGCGAGAGGTGTTGCAGTCGCACGGATTTGACTCGGAATTGCGGGCGCTCAGTCAGAGCGAGAAAGAGCCGCTCGGCACGATTGCCTACTCGGTCGAAATCAGCCCCGAGGTCAAAACCGACCAGGTTAGTGAAGAGCTGCTTGCGAAGGATGCAGTTAATATTGAAAGTATTGAGTGGGATCAGAAGAAGAGCTTTTCGTACCTGTATCAATAGCACAGCAGGAAAAAACCAGCCCTTCTCCAAGCCTTATTGATTCACGCGGCTGGTAGCTGCCTGCGGCAAACGATGCGGCCTTGGTCCGGAAGTCACTGGAGGAACCACTTTCTCCTTTAGCGCCTCACGAAACACCTGCCGCATATTCTCGACAAATACGAACTTGATATCCTTAAAGGGTTCTTTTGGAACTTCATCGAGGTCGCGTTTGTTCTGCAGCGGCAGCAGGATCGTGGAAACGCGCGCCCGGCGTGCGGCTAAAACCTTTTCCTTGACTCCACCTACGGGAAGCACATTTCCTCGCAAGGTGATCTCTCCAGTCATCGCCACATCTTTCAAAATCGGGCGTTGCGAAAGAGCCGAAACCATAGCCGTTGCAAGCGTGATTCCCGCAGAAGGACCATCCTTGGGAATTGCCCCCTCGGGAATGTGGATGTGGAGATCGTAGTTAGCAAAGTCTTCTTCATTGATCTCCAGTTCCTTAGCTCGGGATTTTGCATACGAATAAGCTGCCTGCGCAGATTCACGCATCACTTCGCCAAGCTGTCCCGTCAGCACCAGATTCCCCTTGCCTTTCATCCGCAGTGCTTCAACGAACAGCACATCACCTCCGACTGCCGTCCACGCCAAGCCAGTGGCCACCCCAATTTGATCCTTCTTCAGCACTTCCTCAGGAATGATCTTTGGAGCGCCTAAGAACTCATGAAGGTTTTTCAGAGAAACTCTGACAGCGCCTTTGTGACCTTCGGCGATGCGGCGCGCAACCTTGCGGCTGATTCTGGAAATTTCGCGTTCGAGCTGTCGCAGTCCGGCTTCCTGGGTGTATTGCTGAATGATTGCCGTCAGCGCGGTTTTGGAAATGTGCAGGTCACGCGCCGTGATGCCATTCTCTTCCATCTGTTTTGGCAACAGGTGACGCACGGCAATCTCACGCTTCTCTTCTTCCGTGTAACCGGCGAGGCGAATTACCTCCATGCGGTCGCGCAACGCGGGCTGAATCGTGTCCAGCACGTTCGCCGTAGTCATGAAGATCACGTTTGAGAGATCGAACGTCAGTCCAAGATAGTTATCACGAAAACTATTGTTCTGCTCCGGGTCGAGAACCTCAAGCAGCGCGGATGACGGGTCGCCGCGAAAATCAGCGCCGACTTTGTCGATCTCGTCGAGCATGATTAGCGGATTGTTGGTGCCGGCCTGTTGAATTGCTTGAACGACGCGACCCGGCATTGCTCCAACATAGGTCCGCCGGTGTCCGCGAATTTCCGCCTCATCGTGTACTCCGCCGAGGGAGAGCCGCACGAACTTTCGCCCGAGAGCGCGCGCCACGGAGCGGCCTAACGAAGTCTTGCCAACACCCGGAGGGCCCACCAGGCAGAGAATCGGGCCCTTCGGTTTCTCTTTTAACTTTCGTACCGCGAGAGCTTCGATGATGCGGTCTTTAACTTTCTCCAGCCCGTAATGATCCTCGTTAAGGATCTCTTCCGCCTTCTTTAAGTCGAGGTTGTCAGCCGAGGCTTTCGACCAAGGCAAGTCAGTCATGATCTCCATCCAATTTCGGAGCGTTGCAGTTTCGGCGGCATCAGGGTGCATCCGTTCGAGTTTTTTCAACTGCCTGAGCGCTTCGTCTTCAGCTGTCTTCGGCATGCCCGCGACTTCGATCTTTTCCCGGAACTGGGCAATCTCTTCCGCGAGCTCATTACCTTCTCCAAGCTCACTTTGAATCGCCTTCATCTGTTGACGCAGATAAAACTCTCTTTGTGAGCGATCAATATCAGCGCGGGCTTGCGTATTGATTTCCTGCTGCACCGTCAGGACTTCGATCTCTTTGTTAAGGAGTTCATTGACGCGCCGCAGTCGCACAGTAGTGTCGGGAATATCAAGCACCGATTGCGCGTCTTCTACCTTCAACTCGAGATTCGAAGCGGAAAGGTCAGCGAGACGACCGGCGTCGTCCAGGTTCGCAATGATTGCCATTACTTCGGGAGAAATGTTCTTGCCGAGATTGATGGCTTTCTCCATCGAAGCGCGCACGTTCCGAATCAAAGCTTCCACTTCGAGTGAACGCTCAGGCGGGAGGATCTCCTGCATCACCTTCACACGCGAGCGAATGTATTCGCCGTTAGTGTCAACCGATTCAATCTCTGCGCGAGCCAGACCCTGCACAAGGATCCTGATGCGTCCATCCGGCAACTTCAGCATGCGCATAATTACCGCAGCTGTGCCGACGCGATAGAGGTCGTCTGCCGCTGGCTCTTCTTTGTCGAGATCTTTCTGAGAAGCGAGCAGAATCATGCGATTCTCGCCTAAAGCCTCATCAACCGCGCGAATTGATTTTTCTCTCGAGACGAAGAGCGGAACTATCATGAACGGATAAATAACGATATCGCGAAGGGGCAATACCGGCAGATCGTTGGGAATCTGCAGCTGCTGGTCGGCATCGGTTGTTTCAAGTCCCTGAGTTATGTCTGCTTCTTTGATGATTGCCATAAATTGATTCTACTTCATTAATCGGTAAAAGGTTCTGATTCGCCAGGCGTGAACTTGTCCTTTTTCTCTGTGACCGTCAGTTTGAACTCCACTCCACGTCGATCCTCGATTTTGGGAAGGCGAATCAGCAATAGCCCGTTCTTCAGCTCAGCGGTAGCGTCGCGAACGCTGAACGTCCAGCGCAGAGGGACAAGACGGCTGAACCGTCCATAGCTGCGTTCTGAACAAAGATGCGAAGTGATGGGATGCGCCGCAACGCTCCGCTTTTTCTCACCCCAGATTCGCAATTGAGTGTTCGTCAGTCCGATCTGAATTTGCGCGGCACTGAGCCCGGGAAGTTCGACTCGCACATAAAGCGCGTCAGTCGCTTCGCAGAGATCGACTGGCGGCGCCCAGGCTCCGGAAGCTAATGGGTCTTCCGCGATCGTGGCTTCCTGCAAAGCGGCAAACAAACGCCCGACGCGATCGCGGAGCCGCAGGAGTTCAAGCCTTTCCAGTCCGGTTATGCGGATTGGTTTAATCATTACGACGGAATTGACGTTTGCTCGAGTTCAGGATTTCTTGCTGCCTGACGAGGCGCGCGTCCGCACCAGATGTTTCAGTTCGGTCATGAATTCCGAGACGTCTTCGAACTCAAGGTAGACCGAAGCGAAGCGAACATACGCCACTTTATCGAGTTCTTTGAGCCGACGCATGATCATTTCGCCAATCTTGCTCGTCGGACGTTCGCGTTCCGACGACTCCTGAACGTACTTCTCGATAGCGTTCACGATTGAGTCGAGCTTCGAAGACGCGACTGGGCGCTTTTCGCATGCTCGCAACAGGCCAGCCATAACTTTATTTCTATCGAAGGTCTCGCGGCGCCCGTCCTTCTTTACAACCATGTACGGAATCTCGTCGATTCGTTCATAAGACGTAAAGCGTCTTTCGCAGCGCAGACATTCCCGCCGCCGCCGGATCGCTTCACCCTCGCGCGATTCACGCGAATCCACAACTTTGTCTTCAAGGTAACCGCAGAATGGACACTTCATATCTAGTGAACCTCAGGCAGAAAGTTTCCGAAACCTCGTTGATTAAGTTCCTACTTACTGGCTGCAACGCCTTCGAGCACCACACCGTTGTCTTCAGGAGTGATGCTTTCATCCTCTACCGCGTGTTCCACCGCTTCCGGTGACGACAAGGAGCGCAGGCGGGCGAAATTGATATCGCCGCGAACAAAATAGAAAAATCCAAAAATTACTGAAGGGCCGAAGTCGATGACGTGCATCACGATGGAAATCGCCGCCGCGGTTTCGCGTTCGACGCCCAGGAAAATCAATCCCGCTGCCGTTGCGGCATGAAAAGCACCTGCGGCGCCACCCGGAGTCGGAACCAGGGATCCCACAAGAGACCATCCGAGGACGAAGATCGCCTCAGTTACTCCGAAGTTGAGTCCGAACGCGCGCAACACCAATAGGTTTGCTATAACGATTCCGCCCCAAATCAGCGCGGTCCAGGAGATTGTTACAGCCAGTTCACGGGCGTTTGAAAGAACGCGCAAGGCCCGCGCCAATTGCTCCATCGTGCTGACGATCACGCGGGTGACCCGCTGGGGAATGAATGTCCAACGCCTTAACCAGCGATTTACCCAACTAACGGCCGTTGCGGATTTCCAACGAAACCAAACCAGAACTGCCACCACGGAAAGCACGGCGACGAGTAGCACAACGCCCGCAATTCGGACTCGTGAAAGTTGGCTGGCGACATTACTAGGCGGTACAAACCAGAGCAGGTTCGCAGCGAAAAGAATTACTACTGCCAGCATGTCATATATTCGTTCGACCATGATCGTGACGAACGATGCACTGGCGCGCACACGAGGTTCTTTCAACGGCAACATCACTGGCCTGACAACCTCGCCCATCCGTCCAATCAAGAAAACGGCGCCGAATCCAATCGTTGTCGCGGCAAATAGGTGCTTGATCCGAGCCGGGCCTAATGGAGCGAGCAAGGCCCCCCAACGGTAGGCCCGCAAAAGGTAAGAAGAACAAACCAGGACAATAGCGACTGCGAGCAGGGACTTATTGGTGTGTCCGAGAGCCTCGCGCACTTCCGACCAGTCGAGCTTGCGGCCAAACCACCACAGAATTCCGACTGCGAGTGCGCAAAGGACGCCAAACTTAAGATATTTTCGAGCAGCTGACTTCAAAGAGATCCAGTCTCAGCGAATGGTGTATTTCGGAAACTTGACTTAATTGGAAAGCAAACCACAAGATATTGGGCCGTCAGGAGAGGCTACTACAGTTTTGAAGTAACCGGCAAGAATGCGGCGAATGGATGCCTTTCTTCGCTTCTCATCGGCGATCCACTCGTCTTCCACAGAAATCAACTGGTGAGGGCGGGGCCGGAACTTTCAGGGCTAAACTATCGTAACCGCTCTCGACAGGGACGTTC
This sequence comes from Pyrinomonadaceae bacterium, assembly GCA_051002415.1. GTDB lineage: Bacteria > Acidobacteriota > Blastocatellia > Pyrinomonadales > Pyrinomonadaceae > PSRF01. Next base: position 22,977 of record JBPCMI010000205.1, on the reverse strand, counting down.
TCCTTGTCGATAGTTTGAGACCAGGCGCTCGTCAACCGGAGAAAACGTAAGTGGGGGCTGTAAGGGCTTTGGCCGCCAACGAAGGAGCCGAACTTATTCGCAGATGTCGCGCCGGAGACGGGGCGGCCTGGGAGGAAGTTGTTCAGAGTTACTCACGTCGGATTTATAACCTCGCTTATCGCTTCACTTCGCGCGCCGATGCAGCAGAAGACCTGACGCAGGAAGTTTTTGTTCGCGTTTACCGTTCCCTGGATCAGTACGATGCCAAGCAGGGTGATTTGCAGAACTGGCTGATGCGACTCGCGCGCAATTTGATCATCGACGATTACCGCAAGCGACAACGCACGCCACACGATCATCACGCAGATGATCTTGCCGACCACACCTATCACCTGCATACGTCCAGCGGCTCGGCCCAGGATGAGATGGAACGACGCGAGCTAGGAACTCAAGTGCAAAGCGGCATTGATAAGCTTTCACCAGACCTCCGCACGTGCGTCATTTTGCGCGACATTGAAGAGTTGAGTTATCAGGAGATCGTCACGCTTTTAAAAATCCCCGAGGGTACAGTTAAGTCGCGGATTAATCGTGGCCGAATCGAACTGGCAAAGATATTGCGCCGGATGAAAGTTGTGGCAATGAGCCCGGTTTAAATAGAGATGAGGGCGGAAGAGAGAAACAAAATGCTCTGTGAGGAGTTTGAGAACCAACTCAGCGACTATCTGGAGACAGCACTTGATGCTGAAACGCATCGTGCCTTTTCTGAGCACGCTCTGCGTTGCCCGGTCTGTCACCAAACGCTGAGCGAGGTCAAAAATACGATGCAGGCTTGCCGGGTCGCCGAGGTGCCACCGCCAACACGCGAACTCGAGGCGCTGATCCTGCAAAGCACCATGCCCGAAACGGCGATGACTTGTAGTGAGTTTGAAGAGTCATTAACCGATTATCTCGACGGATTTCTGCCGGCGCCTTTTTACCATCGCTGGGAACGGCACGCGGCGTTATGCGATCGCTGCACCGAGCTTCCGGGTGAAGTCGTGCGGTCAATCGGCGCCTGCTACACCTACATTACTGAAGAGAAGCCGGTTCCGTTTGGGCTGAATCAAAGGATTTTGCAAGCCACACTCGGGACCCTAACTGCAGCGGAAGTTCGCGCGCCTCTATCGGCGAGATTTGCTTCATGGCTGAGACTGCTATTGGATCCAATTGTCTCGCCACAGCTGGCTACTGTCGCCACCATGTTGCTGCTCGCAGTATTTGTACTCGCGAATACGGTTTCCGCCGATGGTTCGATTTCGGGCGTTTACCAAGCCAGTTTGCGACTTGCGGAAAAGAGTTATGAGAACGGATTGAAGGAGCTGGTCGGTGGACAATGAGAACTGATCGGGTAGCGCTGAGTGTGAAGTAAATGATGAACTGTACCTATCACCACGAGACTCCCTCGGTTGTTCAATGCAACCGTTGCGCTCGCCCGCTCTGTCCTGCTTGCGACCACCGGATTCGCGGTTTTCCGTTTTGCCAGGATTGCATCGTTACCGGAGTGGAGTTGTTGCGGCAGCAGTCTCCCGTTAATTCAGCGGCAGTGGTGAGACGAAAGAGTTCGCCCTTTGTCGCGACGCTATTGTCGTTTGTGCCGGGTCTCGGTGCTGCCTATAACGGCCAAACATCAAAGGCTATTGTTCATTTCGCCATCTTCGCCAGCTTCTTCCAAATGGCAGTTCTGACTGAAGGCGTTCTCTTTTTTCTGCTGGGAGTAATCGGCAGCTGGTTGTTCGCGGCGGTTGACGCCTGTCGCACGGCGCAGCTTATTCGTGCTGGCCTTTCGCCCGAGGCGGAGGAAGACGTAATCACCCAAAGGCTCTACGGAAATCCCTTCGCGTGGGGCATAACGCTAATCATCATCGGCACGATTTTCTTGTTACATACGCTTCTGCAAGTTCAGCTACCTGTACGTGAACTACTTCCAGTTGCACTCGTAGCCCTTGGCGCTTATATGGTTTTCGACTACGTGAGACGACGCCGGACGTCCAGTCGCGTCGTTCGTTTCGACTCGCGCCGGCCGCCCCCGTCGGTAGTGACCGGAACACTGGACACGCAGCGTTATCGCACTGGTGAAACGACCCAGCTCGGTCGCAGGACCGTCGAGCCCGTTTCGTTTGAACGAAGATCTTAGCTTTGCTGTCAGGAACTAAATAATGACTGTACTCTTGGGAATACTTGCAAAACTTGGTGGAATTTTCGCGTTGCTACTCCTAGTCGTAGCTTTACTCGGCAAAGTCCTCACTGCGGCGGGGCTGCTGCTTGCAGCAATTAAACTGAGTATCGTCGTGATTTTTATCGCTCTCATGGTGCTAATTGGTGTGGCCATTTTTGTCGATCGCTCACGGCGGCGGCGGGAAGTTCGGGATTTTAGCCACGTTTAGTTTTCCTCAATAGAAATCGGAAGAGATCGTTCCGACCAATCTAACTTCCAAAATTACAAATACCTCATGGTTTGCAACGATTGTCTGCCCTGTGATAGGGTCTCGATTCGTTTGCAGCCCGGCCGGATGGTTGTCCTTCTCAAAGCGGAAGGTTCTGACTCTCCGCTGCAAAAGACTTCAAGCAGGTCAGTAGTATCTCGTAAGTATATTAATTAGTGCGCTTCTGCTTTTGCGGCAGTTGTGTTTTCGTTTGTTGCGTAGCCTCGACCTCTGCGCGTGAATAGTGGAGACAGTGACGATGCCCCGTGATGACCGATTTTATGCCTTTATTATTGCCCACACTTCCCGATCCCGTTCCCGAATCCGTAGAGTTTGCGTAGGTAAAAAGTGGCTTAACTTCTTTTCAGTTGCCGCCCTCGTGCTCTTCTTTGGTTGCGTTTACGGATTCTATGGCCTGACTCAGCAAGCAATGCATTTGCGAGTAGAAAACGAGAACCGCCGCTTGCGGTCTGAGAATGAGCGGCAGCAACGCGAACTCAACAAACTCAGCAATCGCGTGGAGGCTGTGGAAGACACATCGCGGAAACTTGCAGAAAAGTCGGGCGTAATGGCCGCAAACACAGCAATTCCGGGCGCCGGCGGTCCAGCGATACCAGTTGAATCGGAAAGCCTTGCCGACCTGGAAAGCAAGATGAACCGGATCGAAAAAGACCTGCGCAGGTTTGAAAGAGAGATCGGAAACAGCCACACCCCGTCAATTTGGCCAGTCGCAGGTACGCTGGAGAGTGGGTTTGGGGGCAGGCGGAATCCGTTTGGCGGTAGCTCATATGAGTTTCACTCCGGCCAGGACATCGAAGCTGAATGGGGCGCCCCAGTGATTGCCGGCGCCAACGGCACCGTGACATTCTCCGGCTGGCAGAACGGTTATGGTCAACTCGTGGTTATCGATCATGGAGGCGGTCTCACGACGCGGTATGGTCACCTTTCCGCGCTTGCCGCTTTGGCTGGTCAGTTGATTCAGCGGGGGGAGTTCCTGGGGCGGGTTGGATCGACCGGTCGCTCGACCGGGCCGCACCTTCACTACGAAGTGCGCATCAATGATCAGCCAGTCAATCCGTTGCAGTATCTCCAGGCCAGCTTGCATTAAAGCCGCGGATTCTTTGAAGTTCTGGGTGGTTGAAAGCTGTAAACCTAGCAGGGTTTAGGTTTATGCTTTTATTTTCTTGACACCCTTCAGAAGGTTCGCTTAGTATGCGCGTCGTTCCCAATGCAGGGTTTTCCTTTCGAGACTTCCCCGCATTTTCGATCTGCCAGCTTTACAGCAATGAGTTTTAGTATTACGCCCCCGTAAGTGTATGCATGATGAATTCGCGCTCCACGCGTTTTCACCATGCATTTTTTGTTGATTGTGTGTTTCGCGTAGCGCCCGCAAGGCGTATCCCGGCGCACAGGAATTGACGTCCTCGGCGCGGAGTAGCACGGCCAGTCTGTAGTTTCGCAAGAACAAACAGCTCAAGACTTGTACTAGTCTCGCCCGTTTTACCGAATCGTTAGGAGGATTCGTTGTTATGTCTAGAATAACCGGTAAGGTCAAGTGGTTTAACAATTCGAAGGGTTATGGCTTCATCGAACAGCCAGGCTCTTCCGATATCTTCGTTCACTACAGCGCCATTCAGGGCGACGGCTTCAAGACCCTTGAAGAGGGCCAGGAAGTTGAGTTTGAAGTGACGCAAGGTCCCAAAGGACCGCAGGCTGAACAAGTGACCAAGATATGAGTCTCCCCGGCTTGCGACAGCAAAGCCACTGACTGCTTCCGATCCATGATCCGGTAAGCGAAAAAAGAAAGAGGCGACCCCAACGGTCGCCTCTTTTATTTCGGTCGTAACTACCCTCAGTCGCGTTCCGCCCTCGCCTTGAAACTTACGTGACCACCTTCAACATCAACTGAAAAGCTGACGCGTTCGCACTTCAAGCGCGCCTTCAAACTGTCCGCTTTCGAAGCTATCAGCCTGTGAAATCTTGGAAACGAGAAATCGTCGGTTGATTCCCCACACTTTGTTTTCGCGTCAACTAACGCATCGTAAAGATTCTTTACCGTTTCAACTTCCCTACTTGCGTCTTCACAGACGAGTGTCGTCTTACTGAAACTTTCAACAGCCTCGCGTTTGGCGGTTGCTCGCGCTGCCGACACGGGATCCTTGCCCTCTTCCCTGCCCTGCATCGTCCGGCGCCAGAGATCGCGGAAAGCGTTGTATCTCGCCATCAAAGTATTGAAGCGGTAACGCTCGGCAAAACTCAGTGAACGGTCATCGCCCAGCCGCTTAAGAATAGTTTCGACGCGCCCTTTCGTGTCATAAGGGGGCCGCTTCGACGCACCGTTGAAGTAAATATCAAACTCGATCTTGAGGCGACGAATATCGTCTTCGAGCCTGGTCAGCTGATCTTCAACGGATGTCTGGTTATCACCGCCAAAGACGTTCTTTGTTCTGGCCCGAGATTGGGCTCTTTGTAATCTGTTCTCGATGCGCAAGGGATGCTCCTGAAGTGGTGATTGAGGCGGGGTGCGTCGTGAGGACGCGCTGAGTGAGTCTAGGTGCTGGAAAAGGCAGGTGTCAATAGAAGACTTTTATTTAGCAATGTCCTGATGAGTTTGGCAGTATTGCCCCGCAAACTCGCAGCAGCTATGCTAACCACCCATGTCTGAACCAGCTAAATCGAGTGCGCTGCGTGAACTTCCCTCGGTAGATCAGCTTTTGAAGACCGAAGTGGCCGTGCGTCTCAGAGAGATCTCAGGAGCAGAACGCCTGACAACTATTGCCCGCGAGGTGACTGATCAGCTCAGGTCGGAGATTCTCGCTAATCAGCGCCATTCGGTTGATCAAGGCGGCCGCGACGCCCTTCTTAAACAGGCTATGCAACGAATGGAATCTCTAGTGTTGACTGAGGAACAGGCTGGGTTGCGACACGTAATCAATGCAACCGGAGTAATCCTGCACACCAACCTGGGCCGCGCGCCGCTTTCTGAGGAGGCACGACGAGCAGTTACTCAAGAAGCCGCGGGTTACTGCACTCTTGAGTACGATTCAGCGACTGGGACACGTGGCCGGCGCGGGGCACGCGTCGAACAACTACTTACGGATCTGACTGGAGCCCAAGCCGCTCTTGTGGTGAACAATTGCGCGGCCGCGGCTCTGCTGATTTTATCTGTCCTAGCGCACGACGGCGAAACGATCGTTTCGCGCGGTGAACTGGTTGAGATCGGCGGCGACTTCCGTGTTCCGGATGTGATGGCAAATTCGGGAACGCGCATGGTCGATGTTGGCACTACAAATCGAACTCATTTAGACGACTACCGCCGGGCCATTAACGACAGCACGCGTTTGTTGATGCGGGTCCACCCATCAAACTATCGCGTGGTTGGGTTCACCACTGCGCCAACACGGAATGAGCTGGCAACGCTCGCTCATGAAAAAGGCTTGAAACTCTACGAAGACGCCGGATCCGGAGTCCTTCAGGATCTGAGCGAATACGGTCTTCAAGGCGAGCCGATCATCTCAGAGAGTCTGGCCCAGGGCGCCGACGTTGTTTCTTTCAGCGGCGATAAGTTACTGGGCGGGCCACAGGCAGGTCTGATTGTGGGAAGCCGGACGATAATCGAGCGGTTACGCAAGCATTCTCTTTATCGTGCGTTGCGAGTCGATAAACTCATCCTGGCAGCCTTGCAAGCCACTCTCAATGCCTACCGGCGAGGAACACTCTTCAATGAAATTCCTTCGCTGCAAATGTTGGCTCTGACGAAGTCGGACATCGCTCAGCGTGCAGCAACATTCCTGGCGAGTCTCGGGCAAACCCAGAACAGCTCCGAGCTCTCGATAACTGTGATCGATGGTGAATCCGCAATTGGCGGAGGTTCCGGGCCGGCCACTCACCCTGCAACCGTCTTGCTTGCGATAGAACACAAGCAACACTCAGCCGACGAACTTGAGCGGCGGCTTAGATGTAACAAGCCTCCGATTATTGGCCGCGTCTCAGAAGGAAAACTCCTTCTGGATCTTCGCACCGTATTTCCCACCGAGGAGCCTGAACTCGGCCGCGCTATAAGTAACCTCCTTAATTAAGCGCGACTTTGCGCACTAATTTGGACTTTTTTGTAGCCTAAACAATTCCCGCCGGGTATACTCCCAAGTGGCTTTGTTCCCAGTAAAGCACCTCATCGACCGACCTTAAGGTTCACAAAACTCCTGCCGCCGCCCGTGTCTGAAAAAAGCATCTCGTACAAACGTGTTCTGCTGCTGGTGATTCTAGCCCTGCTCGCATCGACCGTGGCCCTGATCATCTGCCGCACTGTCTTTGTGCCGTGGCTAGTACAGACTCTTGTCTTGCCACCGCCGGGTGAGATGGGTGCGTCCGCTGGGCGCGGGTTCGCAATAGTCGCGCTCATTCTTAGCGCTTTCGCTTTTGCGGCCGCGCTTGTGGTTCAGAAGTTGGGCCTGCAACGCTCGTGGCCTTACCTTGTAATTCTGATCGCCGGCTTAGTAACCGCGCATGTGCTGAGCGCGCGCTTTTTCTCGTTCGACGTCCTTCTGATTCCCCTCGCCCTAACCATCGCTTTGGCAGTGATCTCAGTCCACGCGTTACAGCTTTGGAGCCTGAACGAGAGACTGACGGAACGCTTGATCCATTCTTCAAGCAACCTCAATTCACTTCAGGCCGATGAGACGAGCGCGCGGCTGAACAGCAGCTTGAAACTTCTCGACACGATGCTCTCGCCTCAGGAAATTATCGTCTTTCAACGCGATCTCGACGGCAAGCTCGTTACCGCGGCCCGACTTCGCGCGAACGGCGTTTCATTGGACTCTTCGCGAAACTCCGCGTGGCGCGATGGTATTGAGCTTTGTGAGCAATCTTTAGAAAGGCGCGCGCTGCTTACGCAGAAAGTCGGAAACGACAACTCGGGAACAAACGTCGCAGTCCCGATGCGTCATGAGAAACAATCTGTAGGCGCGCTGCTGGTTAGACTTGCAAACGAACTTGGCAATGATGATCGCGCATTATTGAATGCCGTCGGCGTTCAACTCGCCCGCAATCTACAACGACAAGAGGCGAGCAAGTCGGTGTCGCAACTGGGCAAGTTTGGTTATCTATCCGCCAGTGCTGGGCAGCGGCGACTCGACCTGCTAGTGGTTGTTAATGGTCTCTTGTCCGAGCAGCGATTCGGCATGAATGCCCTCGCAGAAATCCAGGATGGCATCGCCCTCGCTTATCTCGACGGCACGATCGCGTACGTCAATAATCCCCTGCTGGACCTTGTGCGTCTCCCTCAGGAAGAAGCGCACAAACTCACACTATTCGATCTACTCGATACGCTGCGTACGGACATATTCGACGAGCCGACAATTGCTGTTCGCCGCGTGCTCCAAACCGGCGAGGCTTATGAGGGCGAATTGCAACTTACAGAACCGGCGGGCACGTTCGGGCTGCGCATATCCCTCGTGCTGGATCAGTTGGGACCAACCGGCTCGATTGCAGAACCACTCTGTTTGGCAATTACGGTCAGAGATTTGACGCGCTTAAAAGGGTACGAGCAGTTAAAGAGCGACATGATCTCGTTGATGTCTCACGAGCTAAGAACCCCGCTGACAAGCATCAACGGCTTCGCGGAGCTGCTGACTGCAGACGATGAGTTGCCGGAGCAGGCGAAAGAATTTGTGGGGATCATCGCCAGTGAGTCGCAAAGAATGTCTCGCATGATCAATACGTTCCTGGCCCTTACCCAGTTGGAACGAAAGGATCGTCAGGAAGTTCTGAAGATTCCTTTGCGACTTGACGATGTCGTGCGCGAGACCGTGTTGCACCTGCAGCCGAGCGCCAGGAAGAAACGCATTCGCCTGGTTGAACAGCCAAACCAGCGTGTTCCCCCAGTCGCCGCTGACAAGAGCCTAATTTCGCAGGCAGTAAAAAACCTTGTCAGTAATGCGATCAAATATAGTCCTGAGCGCACCACGGTAACGGTCTCCACGGCCCTGGAGGCCGAAGCGGTGCGAGTTTCTGTGGAAGATCGCGGTTATGGAATTCCTGCCGAGGCGCGCGATCGGGTTTGGGAAAAGTTTTATCGCGTCGTGCGGGAAGGCCAGGAGAAGGATGAAGATTCGACTGGCTTAGGTCTCTCTTTTGTTCGTGAAGTGGTGGAGCAACACGGCGGCGCCGTGAAGTTGGAGACAGAAGAAGGGCGCGGGTCGAAGTTTAGTTTTACGCTGCCAAGGCTGTAGGCAGTAGTCAGTAGAAAGGAGTCCCGTGGTCGGTAGTTGTTTGGCGGGGTCTTTAATTAAGATTCAATAGTCCGATCATCATCTTCAAGCACCGCCATACTGCCATACTGCCTTCTGCCTACTGCCTACTGTCTTCTGCCTTCAGCCTACTGCCTAGTCTCTTCCGTCTACCTTGTTAATCGTACCCCGGCACGACGGCGCACCACACGTGCATCGTTTTCTGTCTGAGTGCAGCGTCGAGTGATAATCGATCGTCAGCTCCTCGCCCGCTACAATATCGCGCAGCGCCATCACTAGAATGTGATCGTAAACGATCTTCATATAACTGTTGGGTTCGCAGGAATGATTGATGTAATGCGTACCATTCCCGCCTCTGCTTCCGTCCAAACTCCATCTGCCATTGACTTCGCAAATACGCAGCCGCCGGCGGCCCCCACGTCGCGCGGCTTCGAGGTTTGAGATCTTTTCTCCGGAGTACTCCGCGATTTTCTTGCGGCCTTTTAAAGGCACGCGCGCAAAGCAACCTCGGCCTTCTATAGGCGAAGGTTTGATCTCAAGCTTGGGATCCAGTTTAAGTTTCATTCGGCGTCATGACTTCCCAAAACTAAATGGCCGCCCGCGTTGTACGACGCGTGGCGGCCAAAAAGGTCGTTACTTCATAAGTCATTTTAGCTTGAAGCTGCGGGCAATCAAATCTGTTTGATTGCGAATGCGCGTAAGTTTGTCGCGCAGTCCGGTGAAGCGCAAGGCATAGACAGTGCGATTGTCAGCCTGAAGATAATAGATACGACCCAGCATCGTCTTGCCGGTCTTTATATATTCATAACTCACAACTACTCCGTTTAAGCGTCCGGCGAATTTTTCCTCACGACCCTCAACGAAGCCAGGAAAGAAGCGGAACTTCTGATCACGATCTCGTCGGGCAAGATCAGCCACTGTCATTCCGCTCTCGACCACTTCCTTACGAATCTGTAAAAACCCGTCGAGGCGATCACCGTTAACAAATTCCAGATGCTCGTGCGCGGCATCGGGTTCGGAAATCGCGCGCCAGGTCGCCGCAGGCATCTCCAGGCTGTAAGGCAGCTTTTCGTTAGTAAACAACTCCTGGGCGCCGGCGAGAGGATAGCTCGCCGCGATCAACGTGCTAATTAAGGCGAGTTTCAAAGTGCGCATTGATTGGTACTCCTCGAAAGCTTTGGAAGGGATGATTCTTAGGCGGTGCACTTGTCCGTTTTCTGATGCCCGGCCCGGCAAACGGAGTTGTCTGCCACAACTAGACCAGCCCGGCGCGTTCAATCGCTTCACGCTGCATTTCCACGAGATCCGCGATTCCAACAGTGGCCAGCTCGAGCAGCTGATCCATCTGCACCCTGTTGAATGGTTCACGCTCGGCAGTGCCTTGCACCTCGATGAAACGCCCGTCGCCTGTGCAAATCACATTCATATCGACGTCGGCGCGAGAATCTTCGTCGTATTTTAAATCGAGCAAGGGAATGTTATCGACGAGACCGATGCTAATGGCTGCGACCTGATCAGTAACGATGGTTCGCGTGATGCGACCTTTCTTTAAGAGTCGTTTGCTTGCCAGGGCAAGAGCTACGTAAGCGCCGGTGATCGCGGCAGTCCGCGTTCCTCCATCCGCCTGTAACACGTCGCAGTCGAGCGTCATGGTCCGTTCGCCGAGCGCCCGCATGTCTGCAACCGCACGCAAGCTGCGGCCAATCAGCCGTTGGATTTCGTGCGTTCTGCCGGAAGGACCGCGAACCACTTCGCGTGGCTTCCGCTGTTGTGTTGAGCGCGGCAACATCGCGTACTCCGCCGTGACCCAGCCTTGCCCGGTGTTGCGCAGAAACGGAGGCACGCGATCGTCAACCGAAGCTGAACAGATCACTCGCGTCAGTCCCATCTCGATTAGCACCGAACCCTCGGCATAGGGCAGGTAGTCCGGTGTAATCTTAACTGCCCGCAATTGGTCGAGCGCGCGCCCGTCAGTTCGTACGAAGCTCATCGTGTCCCCAAACCTCTACCGCCTCTAACACCGAAGGGGCGGTACCCAGGAATCTCTCGGCAACTTTAGCAAACCGTTTGGCAGCGTCAGTCACATAGAAATGATCGAGATCGTCGCAAAGCTGCCGTTCGCGATCCCCACTTGTTACACCCGATCTGGCCAGGCCCAGTGACTCGAGCAGAGATTGTACCTTACTCGCCGTAGCCTCTCCCGAATCGATCAAGGGAACCTCGCTTCCGAGGGTGCGATTAATTACCGCGTTGAGGATTGGATAGTGAGTACAACCGAGCACCAGGGCGCCCAGATTCTCCTTGCGAAACCTATCTAAATACTCGGCCGCCACGGTCTCCGCGACAGAACTTTCCGCCCATCCTTCTTCCGCAAGTGAAACAAATAGGGGGCAGGCTTGTTCGATGACCTTAGCGGCCGGGTCAAGCTTAGCAATAGCTTGGGAGTAAGCTGCGCTTTGGACCGTGGCTTCGGTAGCTATTACGCCGATCGTTTTTCCCTTTGCTACGGCCACGGCCGCCGCAGCACCTGGTTCGATTACGCCGATTACTTCAACGTTAACCGACGCGCGAATCGCCGGCAGCGCTAAGGCGGAAGCCGTGTTGCAAGCGACGGCCAAGAGTTTTATGCCACGGCTTTCCAAAAACTTCGCGTTTTCGATCGCGTAGCGCTCGACTGTACTCAGTGATTTGGTGCCGTAAGGAACGCGAGCGGTGTCGCCCAGGTAAATGAAGTGTTCATTCGGGAGGCGCTCATGCAGCGCGCGATAGACTGTCAGTCCCCCAACGCCGCTGTCAAAGATGCCGATGGGAAGGGAGTTCTGGTCGATTGCCGATTGCCGATTGCCAATTCTGAAATCCTTCTAAAGGGGTCGGAAGTGACTGTTTGCGATTCGCTACTTCCTCAATCGGCAATCGCCAATTGAAAATCGGCAATCCATTAGCCTTCCAGATCAAAAATCTGACTTACTAAAATCTTAAAACCGGGAACGACGTCGTCTCCCGTCAATTGGTCCGAACCGGAAAGGATTTTTGTATCGCCATCGTCGCGATACACAGTAACGGTCACGGTCTGGGGGTTAACGATCCAGACCACGCGAGCTCCCAGTTGTAACCATTGGCCGACTTTCTTTTCGATCTTAGCTTGGCGCTCACCGGGCGAGATCACTTCGACCGCCAGATCTGGAGCACCTTCTCGATATTTTTTTGAGATTTGGCCGACGCGCTCCCGCGCAATGAACGCTACGTCGGGCGCGAGTACTGTGTCTGGATTGCTTTCGAGTTTGAAGCCCGTTTCGGCGGCATAGACAATGCCCAATTTGTTAGCTTTGACATACATGCCCAACTCTAACGCAAGATTTAGTGAAACGGCCCCGTGTTGTTCGCCGGCAGGAGACATGGTGAGGAGTTCTCCTTTGACCAATTCGTAACGGAAGCGGCCACTTGGTAGCTTCATTAGCTCATCAGCGGTCATTAATTGAGTTGACGTGCTCATCTTTCTCGTGAGGACCAAGTTTGTTCCCGACTGCCTGTGGTGGTCTTCGGTCTTTGGTCTTCGGTCTTTGGAGTCGACCGTTATGAACTAATGCTCAAGAGCAAAAAAGCCAAGACTGAGAAGGCAAGCTAAGACCAAAAAACCAAAGACCAATTATAAATCGCCAATTGGCAATTTGTTTTGGTGGAGGCGCCGAGAATTGAACTCGGATCCAAGAGACAACGTCGAAAGACTCTACATGCTTATTCACTTCTCTTTTCTGTCAGGCTAACACCCGACAAAGTTTCGCTCATTATCGAGTAAGTGAAGTGACAAGACCTCGATATCAGCTAGTCCGACTTTGGTCTCGCCCAATCCTACGGACCGAAAGATTGGGCCAGCTTATCTGAGTGACATCTCCCTCCGCGCGCATAAGCAACTTGCGGTGAGACGCTCGAGCCTAATTAGGCAGCGAGAGCCAATTCATTGTTATTGGCAATTGTTTTTTCCCTACGCTTTTTAACGAGCTGCATAGAGTAGCCCGGCATGACATCCGGTCGACCGCCAGTACCCCTGTCGAAGCCTGTCGCCCCCGTTTGCGGATTCAGTATAAGAGATGCGAAGTACTTCTGTCAGGTTGCGAGGATTGCCAGGTCACGATTTTGCTTCAGAGCCGATCTTTTGCCGTGCAGCTGGCGACGATGCCGTCTTGTCTAAGCTGCAAGGAACAGCGGAAGAAGGGAACGGGGGAAAGAGGGGAAAAGGAGAAAGGAATACAGACCCACTAGTGTCCTTTCCCGGATCCCCAATTTCATCTTTCGCTCCTTTCCCCCTTTCCCCTTTCCCCCTTCCCTGTTCCTCTAACCCGGGGTCTCGCTCGCTTAAATTAAGGCCTTACTGGCGGGGGAGTTAGATAAGTTATATTCTCGTGTCTAAATATTAAGAACTATTTATTGAGAGACTGGAGACTGTGGGAAGCCACATTGTCCCGATTCGCTAACATAAGGCACTATTAATATTGAGGTCTTAATCGTATGGCTGCAAAACATCCGGGCTCAAAACCAAGGGTTTACTCCCAAAAAGCGAAAAGAAATCCTCCAGTTGGCGGTCGAAGCATGTTTCGCCGGTTCTGGCTGCCGGCGGTTTTATTGCTCTCCCTTGCTGCGGGGGGACTGACGGGAATTATCGCGGCTTACAAGCTGAACTATTCGCGCGCGGCGAATGAGGTGGCGGCGCTTGCGACCTATCGTCCCAGCGTGGTTACGCGTGTGTACGCCGACGATGGCGAGACTGTCATTGGAGAGTTTGCTCTCGAAAAAAGAATTCCGCTGAAGTATCACGAAATCCCGCCGCTCGTGAGGAATGCAATCCTCGCCGTCGAGGACGCACGTTTTTATGAGCACGTCGGGATCGATCCGATTCGTATTGTTGGCGCAGCATGGAAGAATCTCACAACCGATAAAGTAGAGGGCGGTTCAACCCTTACTCAGCAGCTGGCCAAGAACCTTTTTCTTTCTAAAGAACAAACCTACCAGCGGAAATTCAACGAGTGGGCCCTGGCACTGCAGATTGAGCGTTACTACACCAAGAACCAAATCATGGAGTTGTACGCCAACCATACCTTCCTCGGCGCCAACGCTTACGGCATCGAAGCGGGTGCGGAAACCTACTTCGGCAAGCAAGCAAAGGATCTGACAATTGGTGAGGCCGCGTTGCTCGCCGGCATTCCCAAGGCTCCCAGTGATTACTCCCCGACCGCGAACGCTACCAAAGCAAAGGAGCGTCGCGACCTGGTGCTTGATTTGATGGCCCGTCATGGCTTTGCTACGCAAGCGGAAGTGGATGCCGCCAAAGCCAAACCGATTCAACTGGCTGACACTGCTTACTATCAATCACAACCACGATCATCGGCATTCGACTATCCGGTCGAGTACGTGCGCCAGGATCTTGAAGACAAATACACAACCCGCGTGGCGCAAGGCGGCCTTTCGGTTTACACGACCATCAATGTCGAGGCGCAAAAGCGTGCGTTTGAAGTGGTTCGTGCGGGTCTGCGTCGTTACGATCGCGGCCGCGGTTGGCGTTCGACCTACACAATGATTCCTACTTCGGCGAATAACGCTGCCGGACCGCCAAGTGCACAGGAGCTTGCCAACTTCAAACATCCCGACTGGTACGGGAACGAGTATCAGACAGGCCGGTTCTTGATCGGTCTGGTGATGAAAGTCGATCGGGCTCGTAATGAAGCCAACGTGCGTTTTGGAAACTATACGGCGACGGTCGGAGTCGCTGACATGGGCTGGTCCGGGCGGCAGCCGGCCTCTGAATTCAAGCCTGGTTATCTTTCCGAATTTGAGATCAAAGAAGTTGACGATAAGAATCGCCGCTTGAAAGTAGCGATCTCACAAGTTCCTGCAGTGCAGGGAGCGATGATGACGCTCAATGCCAAGACGGGTGAAATCGTCACCATGGTGGGCGGCTACGACTTTTACAGCACGAGCAAATTCAATAACGCGACCCAGGCTTATCGCCAAACTGGATCATGCTTTAAGCCGTTCGTTTACACGGCGGCAGTAGAATGGGGCATGACTCCAGATACAACTGTCAGCGGGGCACCTATCACTATCGGTCCGTGGAAGCCGCATAATTACGATGGCTCACTCGGCAATGGCGATCTGCCATTGAAAACCGCACTCGCAAAATCAATGAACATCCCCGCAGTCCACCTGCTGCAGACGGTGGGAATTCAAACGGGAGCGCAAATGGTGCGGCGGTTTGGAATTAAAGTTCCAATGGCGCCTTATCTCTCTTCGGCGTTGGGCGCGACGGAGGTGCCTCTCGATCAAATGGTCTCGGCGTACTCAGCCTTTCCGAACAAAGGCGTGCGGGTGGAGCCACATATGGTGCGACGCGTGTTGGATCGCGATGGCGCGGTCCTCGAGGAATGGGAAAAGACGACTTACAAAGTCATGAATGAATATATCGCGCTGACGATGGTGACGATGATGCGCGGCGTAGTTGAATCGGGTACAGCTACCGCTGCTCAGTCTCTCGGGGTCCAGCTCGCAGGAAAGACCGGTACCGTTAACGATCACACTGACGTTTGGTTTATTGGCTATACGCCCACTTATGTGACGGGTGTCTGGATGGGCTATCCGGGTCGGAAAAAAGATCTCGGAAGTAACATGACAGGCGGCGTCGGTGCCTTGCCGTTCTTTAATGATTTCATGAAGACGTTCTTGAAGGACAAGCCGAAGGAGACTTTTGATAAGGCGCCTTCAATGCCTGAGGACATGAAGGAGCTATTCCGACAAAGACAGCGCGAGTTAGCTGCTGAACGCGCGCTGGTCGCCGCTTATGATGACGACGATGAAGATTCTGAAGACACCGATGCGGCCACAGAGACTCAGCCAAAACAGGAACAGGTCACGCTACCTCCACCGCCGCGCGATGACGACACTTCACAACCTGCGCAAACGAAACCGGAAGTTGTGACACCCCGAACTGATGCACCGCCGCCCACAACGCGACCGCGAGAAGTCGAGCCGCAAAAGAAGAAAGGTAAGAAAGGCGAGGATGAGCCTTAAAACCAGGAGGCAGCATCAGTAGGCAGAAAGCAGTTGAAACGGATGAAGGCCGGCGATGAATTGCGCCGGAAGGGATCGCGGGCGTCTCGCCCGCAATTGAAATAAAACCCTAAGTCCATCGTGAGAATCTTGTAATTGCGGCGCGGTGCGGGCGAGAGACCCTCGACCCAAATAGGAATAAGGCCGGCGATGAATTGCGCCTTCCTCATTTTGTTTTGCCTACCTCTTCTCAACTAATCGAGCGTCCATACGATTTCATGAAACTTTCCCGATAATGGGACTTGTCCATCCCGAAAGCGGAACCACTCACTTTGCGCGGGCCATCCGGACAACGCGAAGAGTGATCGTCAGCTAACACCCGATCACATTCAAACACCTGCAAACTCAGCTCTAAATCCTCCTGCATCCTGGAAAGGGTTTACTTCCGCTGTCATGGCATAGGCCTTGATTCAGTGATTGCGGCCAATTGTTTTCTGTTACCAACAGTTGAGTGGCGGTGTCAGTTGGTTAAGCAATCGAATTAATTATTAGTCATGGATATAAAACGCCCCGCCAAATCGAAAGTTAAGAAACGTATTCGCAGCATAGCCCTGGTCGTTATCGGTATCGCGGCTATCGGCGGAATCACTTTTGGATTATCTCGCCTGAAGCCCGCAGCCCCCACGCTCGAGCGTGCGACTGCTGTGATCGACACCGTCAAACGTGGACCCTTCCAACGCGAGGTGCGAGGCAACGGAACTCTCGTTCCACAGCTGGTTCGCTGGGTGCCTGCCCCCTCTGACGGACGAGTGGAAAAGATTCCAGTCCAGGCCGGCGTCGTCGTCGGCTTCGACACGGTGATCGTTGAGCTTTCAAATCCGCAAATGGAGCAGGAAGCCATGGACGCCGACTTTCAGGTGAAGGCGGCCGAGGCCGACAAAGAAAGTCTGCGCACGCGGCTCGAAAGCGAATCGATGACTCAAGAGTCAGCCATCGCCGGGATCAACGCTCAATACAGTCAGGCAAAGCTGCAACTGGAAACTGATGAAGTACTGGGCAAACAAGGACTGGTTCCTGAGTTGATGCTTAAGATCTCGCGCATGCAAGTGCAGACACTTAACAATCGTTTGAAGGTAGAAAAAGATCGACTCGCCGTAGGCAGTAAATCAACCCGCGCGCAGATCAACGCGCAAGAGTCGCGCATCCAGCAGCTGCGGGCATTAGCCAGACTAAAGCGCGACCAGGCTACCGGGCTCAAAGTGCGCGCCGGGACCAGTGGCGTCTTGCAGGAAGTATCCGTGCAAGTAGGCCAACAGGTAACGCCCGGATTCAACATCGCGCGCGTGGCCGATCCGGCGTCGCTCAAAGCTGAATTAAAGATTCCTGAAACTCAAATCAAAGACGTGAAGCTGGGCCAATCGGTTGCGGTGGACACGCGCAACGGAATCATTCAAGGCGAAGTTCTGCGCATCGATCCGGCCGCGCGCGAAGGCACTTTTACAGTTGACGTGATGCTAACGGGTCCGCTCCCGGCCAGCGCCCGACCTGATTTGAGCGTCGATGGAACGATCGAACTGGAACGTTTGACCGATGTCTTACACGTAGGCAGACCTGCATTCGGTCAGGGTCAACAAACAGTGGGACTGTTTCGTCTCACCCCTGACGGCCAGGAAGCTGTGCGCGTTCAAGTAACGCTCGGCCGCAGTTCGGTAAGCACCATCGAGATTGTTAGCGGGCTTAAAGAAGGTGACCAAATCATCTTGTCAGACACGTCATCGATGGATAGCTACGACCGCATCCGCGTGCGTTAAGACTCAAGTCTCAAGTCTCAGGTCTCAAGTTAAAGACTTAGAGCTAACTGAAGGAAGTCTGACATCGGAGATTGGACATTTGAGATCTGAGATCTGAGATTTTAGATCTGAGATTTGAGATTTGAGATTTGAGATCTGGGACTTGAATCACTTTTCAGTATTTTGCAGCAACCTAACCATTTCCGAGGAGACAATAAATGAGCTCATCAGGCCCCCTAATTCACCTGGCAGACGTGAAGAAGGTTTTTTATACCGATGAGGTAGAAACCCACGCGCTTTCGGGAATTCACCTTGACATCCAGAAAGGTGAATACGTTTCCATCGCCGGTCCCTCGGGCTGTGGTAAGTCGACGCTCTTGTCGATCCTCGGTTTACTCGACACCCCCAGCGACGGTCAGTACGTCCTCAATGAAAAGCCTGTCGAAAACCTTTCGTTGTCAGAGCGAGCGCGAATTAGAAACCGCGAAGTTGGGTTCATCTTCCAAAGCTTCAATTTGATCGGAGACCTCACGGTCTACGAAAACGTCGAGTTGCCATTGACGTATCGCGGCATGAGTTCGGCGGATCGTAAGAAGCGTGTGACTGACGCTCTCGAAAGTGTCGGCATGGGACATCGCGCCAAGCACTTACCCAGTCAACTCTCAGGCGGTCAACAACAGCGCGTAGCCGTAGCTCGTGCCGTCGGCGGACAACCGAGCATCCTGCTCGCCGACGAGCCGACGGGAAATCTTGACTCAACCAATGGTGAAGCGGTGATGGATCTTTTGCGTGAATTGCATCGCAACGGCGCCACCATCTGCATGGTTACCCACGACGCGCGTTATGCGCAGCACGCGGATCGCATCGTGCACTTGTTCGACGGACTAATTGTCGAAGAAGAGGCGGGGGCCAATCGCCGTGAAGTTGAAGAAGCCAGACGCGCCATCGGAGAAGACAGTCTGGGAGCGATTGGATGATTCGCTTACGCAACATAGAAAAGTCGTTCTCGCATGGACCCGCGAAGACTTTTGTGCTGCGCCGCGTCGATCTGGAAATTCAGGATGGGGAGTTTGTCTCGATCATGGGACCTTCCGGAGCCGGCAAGTCGACACTCCTGCACATCCTGGGGATGCATGACCAGGCATGGTCTGGCGAGTACTATTTCGACGACGTTGCGGTGCACAAGCTTGACACGAAAAAGCGTGCGGCGTTGCGCAATCGCAACATCGGCTTCGTCTTTCAGAGTTATCACCTGCTGGACGATCAAACCGTCTTTGAGAATCTCGAGTTGCCGCTTTCCTATCGTGATGTTGCCAAAAAAGATCGGCAGTCAATCGTCTGCGACACGCTCGACAGGTTTCAGATCGTAGGCAAAAAGGATTTGTTTCCCAGCCAACTATCCGGCGGACAACAGCAATTGGTAGGGGTCGCGCGTGCGGTCGTCGCCAATCCGCGAATGATTCTTGCTGATGAACCCACGGGCAATCTGCACTCCAGCCAGGGCAAAGACATCATGGAGATGTTTAAGCGCCTTAACGACGAAGGCACGACGATCGTGCAGGTCACCCACTCCGAAACTAATGCCGAATTCGGCAACCGGATCGTGCGTCTGGAAGATGGTTGGATCACGAAGGAATGAAGCCAGCGCGCCCTGGATCTCTAAAGCCGGCGCTGTTTCTTGAAAGTTAGGTTTTCGTTGGTCACCCAGGGCCTGCAGGAAATTAACCGAAGTGTACGTCTCCCAAGCGCCACTTACGCAGCGCAGCAATACAAATGGTTATGACGAACACATACAGTCCGGCGAAGTCCATCCCACTCACACTAATCGCCGATGATCAGCCGGACGTAGCGATGGCCCTGCGCTTGTTGCTGCGAGATGCCGGCTATCAAACTGAAGCCGTTACTTCGCCTGATGCAGTTCTTGAGGCGATCAAACAACGCGACTTTGATCTCGTGTTGATGGACCTCAATTACGCTCGCGACACCACCTCCGGCCAGGAAGGCCTCGACTTAATAACCAACATTCGGAAACTGGATAGCACGTTGCCGGTTGTAGTGCTCACCGGCTGGGGCACGGTTGAGATCGCTGTTGAAGCGATGCAGCGAGGTGTTCACGACTTCGTACAGAAGCCCTGGGACAATCGCAACCTGCTCAAGACCCTGCAAAGGCAAATCGAACTGGGTCGCACGCGGCGCAAACAGATCGACATTGAGGCCGAGAGCCGTCGCGTTAGCGAGCACCTGGATATGGAGCTCGCAGACGCTGAAGAGATTCAACGAGCACTGCTGCCGAAAGCGCTGCCCACAATCGCAGGCCTTGATATCGCGGTTGCCTGGCGTCCGGCCGAAGCAGTCGGCGGTGATTTTTTCGACGTGCTGAAGTTTACTGACCACTCTGCGGGAATCTGCATTGCAGACGTGGCCGGTAAAGGTATGCCCGCAGCGCTTTTGATGTCGAATGCGCAGGCGCTGATGAAATCGCTGGCGTCGGCGACGATCGCTCCGCATGAGTTGTGCGCCCGCGTTAACAGTGTCGTTTGCCAGAACATCGTTCCTAATCGCTTCATCAGTTGCTTCTACGCGCTCTTCGATTCGCAAACACAAACGCTTGCTTACACAAATGCCGGCCATTACGCGCCGATGTTAATTCGTGACGGCAATTGCGTCCGGCTGGGCGATGGTGGCCCAGTCCTCGGAGTCTTTCCCGAACAGACCTATACAACGCAGACGGTCCCGTTATGCGCCGGCGACTGTTTGGTGCTCTTCACTGATGGGGTGACTGAGGCCATGAACGCGGACGACGAGCAGTTTGGTGAAGAGCGTTTGCAGGAATTGCTGTTGACCTTTGCGCATCTATCGGCGGCCGAGTTGCGTGAAAAGATCATCGGCGCGGTCACTGAATTTGGGAATGGCAGCTTTTACGACGATGTCACATTGCTGGTGTTGAAAATCGGCTAGGAGAATTGGGATGGATTCATTGCTACGCGATCTGGCACTTTCCGCTCGCTCCTTTTTGAAGCATCCCGGGTTTGCTTTGATTGCGATCCTGACGCTGGCCCTCGGCATCGCCGCCAATACCACCATCTTCAGCACTCTTGATGCACTGATTCTGCACCCCTTTTCTTTTCCAAATCAGGAGCGACTCCTGGTCCTGTGGGAAAAAAACCTGGCAGTGGGAACTGTGCGCGGATCAGTCGCCCCCGGAAACTTCAGCGATTGGCGAGACCAGACGCGAGCCTGCGAACAAATCGTGGCCATCGGCCAACAGTCCTTTGATATCGGCGGTGCCGATCCGGAACGCTTCCCCGGTTACGGCGTAACCCGCGGGTTTTTCGACGCGTTGGCAGTGAGGGCGGGCATGGGTCGCACTTTCCTACCGGAAGAGAGCGAGCCGGGACGTGAGCACGTCGTCGTGCTCAAGCATAGTTTCTGGCAACGACACCTCAACGGCGATCCGAACATCGTTGGCAAGACAATCACGCTAAACCGCGAGGCCTTCACAGTGGTCGGCGTCATGCCGGCGGACTTCAACTATCCCTACAACAGCGGTGAGCTGTGGACTCCTCTCGTCTTTGACAAAGACGAACAGCACAATCGAGAGAACCATTATCTCCGAGTCATCGCTTTGTTGAGGCCGGGAGCGACGATCGCTCAAGCGCAAGCCGAACTGCACGAGATCGCCAAACGCAATCAACAGCAATTCCCGGAAACGAACAGCGGGCGCGACGTCTCAGTGGTAACCCTTACCGATGACGCGGTCAGAGGGGCGCGCGCAGGCGTGCCGGTCCTGATGGGCGCAGTCGTATTCGTGTTGCTGATCGCGTGCGCGAATGTCGCCAACTTGCTGCTCGTGCGGGCCGCGTCGCGACAACGAGAGACAGCCGTACGTTTGGCGTTGGGCGCAAGCCGTGCGCGACTAATTCGCCAGGCCCTTACTGAAAGTGCGCTGCTCGGCTTAATTGGTGGCGCGCTCGGTCTCGTTGTTTCAGTCTGGGCCATTCAGGCTCTAGCAAGTGGTATCCCCGAAGGTTTTTCAAAGTTCATTCCGGGTTGGAGTCGTCTGGGAATCAACTTCAACGTCCTTGGTTTTACTTTCATCGTGTCGCTGCTGGCAGGCTGCGCCGCCGGGATAGCACCGATGTGGTACTCGATGAGGACTAATCTGAACGAAGCACTAAAGGCTGGCGGGCGCAGCGACTCGGGCAAAGGCGGCCACCGCCGAGTAAGGAGCGTTCTGGTTGTGGCCGAGGTAGCTCTG
The DNA here is from genome assembly GCA_051002415.1 of Pyrinomonadaceae bacterium. Classification (GTDB taxonomy): domain Bacteria; phylum Acidobacteriota; class Blastocatellia; order Pyrinomonadales; family Pyrinomonadaceae; genus PSRF01. The sequence continues at coordinate 1,181 of JBPCMI010000205.1, read as the reverse complement.
TCACTTGTTCTTCTGATTGGCGCCGGATTAATGGTCCGGAGTTTCGTTCAACTAATAAACGCCGACCTCGGGATCAAACCTGAACACGTGCTCGCGATGGAGGTCTCGCTCCCGCCGGAGAGTTACAAGGACGACACGAAGCGGTTGGATTTTTATCAGCAGCTTCTCAGTCGCGTTGAGACCACGCCCGGAATAATGAAAACCGGAGCAATCGACATCGTCCCCTTCAGCTCGTCAGACAACAGCAATAATTTTCAGATTGTCGGCCAGGCGCCCTTTCGCAAAGGCGAAGAGCCTTTTGTCGGAGTGCGGGTGGCTACACCTGGCTACTTTGACGCGATTGGTACCGCACTGCGACAGGGACGGATGTTCGGTCCGCAGGACGACCAGAAAGCGGGCCGGGTTATTTTAGTTAACGAAACTTTTGTTAAGAAATTCCTGCCCGGCCAGCAGCCAATCGGACAGCGGCTTCAACTCGGCGATGAGAAAGAGACTCACGAAATCATCGGCGTAGTGGCGGACGTGAAGAACGACGATTTCGACGAGACGGTCGACCCCACGTCGTACCTGCCTTATTCCCAAAACGCCCGACGGACGATGAATCTCGTAATTCGCGGCACGCAGGATCCGACCCAATTAGTATCGGTGGTGCGCCGCGAAGTGCGCGCGCTCGATCCGACTCTGCCTGTCTCAAACGCGAAAACAGTTAGGCAGATGATCGACGAAAGAATGTCGCCCAAGCGTTTGATGACCTACATCCTTGCGGTCTTTGCCTTATGCGCTTTGTTGCTGGCATCGATTGGGATTTACGGAGTGATGTCCTACGCCGTATCTCAGCGCACCCAGGAGATTGGTATCCGCATGGCCCTCGGCGCACGAGCAGTGGACGTCCTGAAACTAATCCTCAAAAACGGGATGGTGTTGGCATTAATCGGAGTTGGAATCGGACTAGCGGGCGCGTTCGCGCTTACTCGCTTTCTTGAGAGTCAGCTGTTTCAAGTGGCGCCGACTGACAAAGTCACCTTTATTGCTGTTGCCAGCTCGCTAATCGTCGTTGCCCTCCTTGCGTGTTACATCCCGGCGAGACGCGCGACGAAAGTCGACCCGTTGGTGGCGTTGCGAGACGAGTAAGGAAATTGAATCATTGAATCATTGGGTCATTGGGTCATTGGGTCATTGGG
>JBPCMI010000204.1:0-17540 GCA_051002415.1 Pyrinomonadaceae bacterium | reverse complement strand
TTGTCAGCTCTGCGAGCAGGCGGCGCTTGCCGGCCTGAAGTTGGCGCACGCGTGCCGCGCCGATCGCCAGATTAATGTTCTGTCCGTTGGTCACCTTAATAGTGACGACGCCGACCACCTGTCCTTTCAGATTAAATACCGGACTACCACTATTGCCGTGCGAGATGGGTGCAGTGATTTGGATGATCTTGCCGATGTTCGGCAGCTCGCGTACTGCAGAAACAATGCCGTCACTTACCGATCCTTCCAGCTTCAAAGGATTGCCAATTACAAAAATCTTTTCGCCCTCTTCCGGCAAGAGCGGAGCGAGCTGACTTGCACGAGCGCGGCTATGAGGCACCTCAACACTGAGCAGTGCGAGATCGCCTTCCTCGTCAACGTCGAGAAGGCCGGCCACCTGATAAATTCGACCCTTGCCGTCGAGCGTCTTCACCTCGCAACGTCGCGCTCCGCGAATCACGTGCAGGTTGGTTACCACCTGCCCGGGGCGCAAAAAGAACCCGCTACCCGTGGTCAGGGCGACCCCGCTCGCGTCATAGGTGACAATCGCGACAATCGACGGTTTTACACGTTTGACTAATTCCGGAAGATTTTCCTGAGAGTAGCTCGGTCTGGCAGTAACGAGTGCAATAAGGAGTAGCAGCAACTGGGGGAAGATGCGTCTATTCATAAGGGTCCTTGGGGGGCCGCGTTTGAGCGGACAAGCAAACTGTTGATGTATTCGGATGACAGTTCAGCCGAATTGTTTGGGGAGCACCGTTTTGGAGGGCGGCACCGGTGAGAGCTGCATTGCACAGCCCAGCTTCAACGGGTTTGATTTTACCCGAAGAAACGGGTGGGCGCGCAATGTTTTTGTAACAATTGGGGGAAAGTGGCCGCCCTGCGGCGGCCCAAGATTTGTTCTATGTGTGGTAAAGCCGTGGATTTAGCTTACTTAACGATTTCCACGATCCCGATGCTCGGTCCCGCGGGATTCGTAAGAGCAGCGGTGGAGTCTTCCAAAGTCACAAACAGGCCAAAGTCCGCAAGAGCGACTTCAGATTTGATCTCCGCTTCGTTACGACCAGCGGTATTCACAATCTGCCCGAGTTTCGTAAACTTATTGTCAGGAGAAACGGCCCACACTGTGAATGTGTGTCCTGCCGGCGCTTCCTTCAATTCGTGGAAGCGAAGTCTTACTTCGGTCGGCCCATCCTTCCGAGGCGTGATGAAGACATTCGCTCGCGTGCCGGTAAGCGCCCCGCTGAAGTTGATCTTCATTTTGGTGTCGTCGCCCTTTTTGTACGCCGGGATGTTCAGCATCGGAACGGTGTAGGCGGGTGTGGCGACTGTGGTAACTGGGGTTTCCGTGGTAACAACTGGGGTTTCCGTGGTAACTGGAGTTGTTGTAGTAACTGGCGTTGTTGTAGTAACTGGAGTTGTTGTAGTAACTGGAGTTGTTGTGGTAACTGGAGTTGTTGTGGTAACTGGGGCAGCAGTGGCAGCCCCGGTAGCAACTACTTTTTCACCAACTGGAGCCATCGTATGCGGGATCACAGCAAAGCCTGCTGGCACCGCGCTGCGGAATAGAACGGCTCCCGGATCGTAAGTCGTTAACGCTGTTTCCGGTGAAGCCACGATCATGAATTTTGAGAGCGGAGTTGTTCCCGCAAAAGAACCTACGCCATCAGCTACGATCACCGGGCCGAGCGATGTTATGGCGCCGCTAGGATCGATCGCATAAAGATTTACCGCGGTTACTTCTTTAGGAATGCCGGTCATGTTGATCTTGATACGCGTCCCGCTGTCATCGCGCAGAATCGTTGCTGTTCCTCCAGCACCCTTTAATGCTACTGGATCAAGCGTGACAATAGTTTCTTTGCCTACCGGATATTCGATTACAGTGTAACTGCCATCAGGGTGTTGGACAGTTTTCGTTACCGTGGTAGGTGTTTGCGTGACCGTGGTTGTGGTTGTCTCCTGAGCGATGGCGACTCCGCACAGCGCCAGGGAAAACGCACCTGCTGCCAGACTACTAATTACAAAATTCTTCATAAGCTGCTCCTCCTCGAATCTAAATGTGTAGGGGGAATAATCCGTGTGGGGGAATTCGGCTGTCGAGCGCGTTTGTGCCCAACTTTAAGATCGCAACACGCATGCCCAACCTTGCACTGATGGGTGTCGCTGTCGACAAGGGGTTTAGCGGATTTGCAGAAGTATTTTAAGAAAATCGGCGACGTAGAATCGTACAGAAGTGTACGGGTTGTCGTCGATTCTATGTGGAGGCTCAGGGCGTCTGCCACCGCTTTTGATTGAGCTCGGAGACTTAGAATTATTTGCGGCGAGGTTGAGCTCGCGTGTAGGATCAACCCGCTGCTAATGCATTCGCTACCCCATACAAGCGCTTGAAACTCGAGCAAAAGACAGCGCCGCTCTTTGGACTCTGTCTTTTTCTTTCGATAACCGACTCCATGGCTACCAGAATTAAGTGGACTGATCGGAAATTTGATTTTAGTTTTTCGGCAGGCTTGTACCCGGAAATGATCGAGCGGTTCCGCGGGACCCCGGCACGCCTTGAGGAGCATTTGGGCTCGTTGCAGCCGGACGTTTTGCGGCGCCGCGACGGCGATCGCTGGTCGATGCAGGAAAACGCGCGACACTTATTAGATCTTGAATCCCTGGTGCGCCAGCGGCTGGACGAGTATCTGGCCAATGCCACTGAGTGGCATGCCGCTGACATGACTAACCTCAAGACCTACGAGGCCGAGCACAACGAGGTGGCAATCGCTACGATCCTGAGCGCGTTTCGCGAACAGCGTTTGCAGTTAGTGGCGCGGCTCGACTCACTTCCACCGGAAGCGTTTGCAATAGTGGCTCACCATCCGCGACTGAATGTTCCAATGCGTTTGGTAGACATGATTTTCTTCCAGGCCGAACACGACGACTTTCACTTAACGCGCATCAGCGAGTTGCGACGGCTGTTTGGCGTCTGAGATTCCCCGCTGCCAACAAAATCCAATGCTGCACATACTCAACGGTGAAAGCACTGAAGCGATACTGTCGCAAACAGCGATCGGCGGGGAGCGGTTTTCTTTCCGAGACGCTCTGATTGCCGGTCCGGCTCCCGCCGTGAATGGATCTGATTGGCGCCGCATTAGAGCGACGCATATAGCCGAAGCTTACGGCGTGGAAATTGAGAAGTGTGAAGACGGCTTCGCGCGACAGCAACAAATATTCGAGTCTTTTGACAATCATAAAGAGGTTACGCTTTGGTTTGAATCTGATTTGTTCTGCCAGGCTAATCTGCTTTATATGCTCGACTGGTGCGCGCAGCGTCATCCTGCAACCAAGCTATCGCTCATCTGCATTGGTGAATTTTCGGGGCGGCCCAACTTTCGTGGCCTTGGTGAGTTAACTCCGCCAGAATTAGCATCCCTGTTCGACAAACGAAGCGAGATTACTACTGGTCAACTCGAGCTAGCCGTACGCGCGTGGCAAGCCTATCGCTCTAAAGATCCTCGAGAGCTTGAACGGCTACTGCAGACTGATACAAGTGCGTTGCCTTTCCTCGATGCTGCATTGAAACTTCAACTTACGCGCTTTCCTTCGGCTCGCAATGGACTAAACAAAATTGAAAACACGGGACTGGAGTTGATTGACCAGGGGGCTTCGCGCTTTGGAGATTTGTTTTCGCGGTTTGTCGCAGCGGAGCCGAATTTTGGCCTTGGCGACGCGCAGTTTTGGAATGCACTGCAACAGTTAAAGCAAGGCCCGTCACCGTTACTGACGATTGAGGGTGACCGAGACGCGATCTCGGAAAGTGCCTTTGCGATCACCGCTGCCGGCAAAAGCGTGTTGAGTGGCGTGGCTGACCGCGTGACGCTGAATGGAATCGAGGACTGGTTGGGCGGAGTCCATTTGCAGGGACATGCAAACATCTGGCGTTGGGATGAGACTCAGGCAGAGCTGGTGATGATATAGAATCGGGCCTGAAGAATAACCGCCAAGAGGCCAAGAAACAAAAAGGACCCCGAGAACAGAAACGAACAAAAAAATCTGAATCAATCGGTGAACAAGCTTGGAGTTGTGAGCATGCTATCCCGCTTGGTCCTTTTGGCCGGCGAGCTTTTAACGATTAGGACCAGTTACCTGAAACCTGAAACCTGAGACCCGGAACCTTTTTCGTGGACATTGAATCAGTTCGCAAATTCTGCCTTTCATTACCACACGTCACTGAAGGTGTTCAGTGGGAACACGACCTCTTGCTGCGCATTGGCAACAAGATGTTTGTCGTGCTTTCACTCGAGCCGGAGAGTGATCATGTCATGTCGTTCAAGTGTACGCCCGAGAAGTTCGCGGAGCTCATCGAGCGCGACGGCATTATCCCAGCGCCTTATGTAGCGCGTTATCACTGGGTAGCACTCGAGCGATTTGATGCTCTCAATAAGCGCGAACTCGAACCCCTTTTGCGGACTGCGTATGACCTTGTTCGCGACAAGCTGCGAAAGAAGGTACGAGACCAGTTGAAGTGAGGTGCCTCTTTGCGGACTCGGTCAAATAGTCATTTTCCATTTCTCATTTTCCATTTCCATTTGTAAGCTGAGACGGCAAGATTAAGCACAGAGCCACCAAGACGCACAGCCGCAAAGAGAATTTGACGTTAAACCCTGGCATAGGCTGTTTGCTATTTTGCGTTTCTCTGCGGCTCTGCGTCTTTGTGGCTCTGCGTTAACTTCGGGCTGCGACTTAACCATTAATGACAGAGGTGAAATGGATGGAAATCTATTGACTCAAAGTAATCAAATTCAACCTGGCGCCTCTAAAATGTGCTCTACGGACAACCTTTTCTCACCTTCCCGCACTCCAAAAGTCACTCCCTCCCCGCCGCTCGTCTCATTTTGCCAATTTGCTCGGAGGTCCATATGAGGCCCAGGTTCTTGCTACTCCTGCTCTTACTGGCAGTACTTCTATCCCCAACCGCTCTTAAAGCTCAAAACAAATTCGAAGCTCTCGCGCGGCAGGCAGTTTCCGCTGATGAGAAAACTGCAGCAGACGCTATCGCCGAACTGCGAAGTCTCGGCCCAGCCGGACTCAAAGCGATGCTTGCTGTGCACGCGAGCGCAATCAACAAACAGATTGTGGACCCGCTCACGCCCAGCACCCCTGAGTGGGAGAGACTTAGTGCAGCGCTCGACGCTATCAGCCAACAAAAGAATAGTTATCTTTCGGGAATGTACTGGTACACGGATATGGGCGAGGCCAAAGCCGCGGCGAAAAGATCCGGTAAGCCGATTCTTTCCTTGCGACTACTGGGTAAGTTAAGCGATGAGTTCAGCTGCGCCAACAGCCGCTTCTTCCGCACTATCCTTTATTCGAATGGCACGATCTCGAAAAAATTGCGCGAAGACTTCGTGTTGCATTGGCGGTCAGTGCGCCCAGTCCCGCATGTCACCATCGATTTTGGCGACGGACGCAAGTTGGAGCGCACCTTAACCGGCAACAGCATCCATTACATTCTCGATGTTGAAGGTCGAATCATCGAAGCATTGCCGGGACTTTATGGACCCAAGGCGTTCCTGGGCTCGTTACTGGTGTCGGAAAAAGTATTCGCGAAATTGCGTGAGGCCAAAAACGCGAATCCGGGCATAGGGTTGAATACTTACCGGCGGAATAGGATCAACGCTCTTTACGTTAAGTGGCTTGCCGATATTCAAAAGACCGGCGGCAAGACGCCCGAGGGGTTGGTGCGCGCACCTGACGGCACTCCCACCGCGATTTACGCGGCGACTACGGTTGTTACGAAGGCGATCACGGAAGTGAGTTTGTTACGCTCGCTCACGACGGGTGCGGAGTCTTTACAACGAGTCACCGATGAGGGGACGTGGCGCAAGATCGGGCAGCTCCACTTGTCTGATGCGCAGCTGGATTCGCGTAGCATCGGCTTGATTCAAAGAGAAACCCGAAAGGTGTTGGGTAAAAATGATCTGAAGGCCTTGCTGGATAAACTGCAGCTGAATGTCGCAATGGATTCGGTGCGCAACGAATATTTAATGCGCGCGAGGATTTACGGGTGGCTGGTTCAGGATGCTGGTCGCAGCGACCTGGAGACTTTCAATAACAAGATTTACTCAGAACTGTTTCTGACGCCGTCGTCCGATCCCTGGTTGGGTTTGTTTACGACCGACACCTACATGGCGCTGGAAGATAGCGGAGTAGTCAGGTAGCGTTTTGGGGTGCACCGCAGGGACGAGAAGTAATTTTGCAGGTGAGAAGGGGGGCGTGCCCCCGCTCAGAATAAGACAAGCCACAGATTTACACAGATACACAGATCAGAACCGCCCTGACATTAAGGTTCTGATCCGCGTCTTCCGCGTAATCTGTGGCTAATTTTCGACAGGAGGCGGGGGCAGGCCCCTACCCGACCTGCGATTAAATCCTAGTAGCATCTCCGTTGGCCCCAAAGCGGCAACCATTTGCCGCAGTCCAAAAAGTCTCATGCCATCTTCGTAATGATTGCGTCAGCGAATTCGGCAGTCTTCGAAGTGCCCCCGATGTCGCGAGTGCGGATATTTCCTTCCTCAAACACTCTCAGCATCGACTTCTCAATCCGATCCGCAGCTTCACGCTCGTTCAAGTAACGCAACATCAGGATTCCGGACTGTAGCAACGCTGTGGGATTGGCAATTCCTTGACCGGCAATGTCCGGCGCCGAGCCGTGCACCGCTTCGAACACGGCGCCGAGCTCGCCGATGTTTGCCGCTGGAACCAAGCCCAGTCCACCAATCAATCCGGCGCAAAGATCCGAGACGATGTCGCCGTAAAGGTTCTCCAGCAACATCACGTCAAACTGCTCGGGACGCATTACCAATTGCATGCAGGCGTTATCAATAATCTTGTCGTCCGCTTTGATTTCGGGAAAACCTTCCGCCACTTTGCGAAAACAATCGAGAAAGAGTCCGTCAGACAATTTCATGATGTTCGCTTTATGTGCAGCGGTTATCTGCTTACGTCCTTCGCGGCGTGAATACTCAAACGCGAACTTCGCGATGCGCGTGGAAGCCTTCTCCGTAATAATCTTTATGCTCTCCACTACCCCCGGCACGACGACGTGTTCGATCCCAGCGTAAAGGCTCTCAGTGTTCTCGCGCACAATTACCAGATCGAGTTCCGGATAGCGACAGGGAATGTTTGGCAATGCGCGCACCGGACGCAGGTTGGCGTAAAGGTCGAGGGTCTTGCGTAACCCCACATTGACTGAAGCGAAGCCTTTGCCGACTGGGGTTGTGATTGGACCTTTAAGCGCGACCTTGTTGCGCGTGATTGAGGCGAGCAACTCTTCGGGAAGAGTGGTCCCAAATTTCTCCAGCGCCTGCGCGCCGGCGTAATGGGTTTCCCAGGTTACTTGTACGCCCGCCGCCTCGATAATTCGGACGACATTAGAAGCGACTTCCGGGCCGATGCCATCGCCCGGAATCAGTGTGATAGTATGTTTCATAACGAATTGTTGGCTATTCTCAATTGGTAGTTTCGACACGCAGCTCCGCGGTAATCGACTCCCTGCCACGTGCGTCTTTGGATCGTTCAACAGAATAGAGCCACAACTGCGAACTGACAACTGAACTAGAAACCAAACTCAAAAGTTGGCAAGTGCATTCTTTAATTCGGACGAGACAGCTGATGTGGTCGTTGTTGGCGGCGGCGTGATTGGTCTGTCAGTCGCGCGCGCGCTCGCTCGTAAGCAAGTTGAAAGCGTACTGCTAGTCGAGCGTGGAGATCTCGGCAGGGAAGCATCGTTCGCCGCCGCCGGTATGCTTGCGCCGCAAGCTGAAGCGAATGCTGACGACGCTTTCTTTCGACTTTGCTGCCGCAGTCGTGAGCTGTATCCAAACTTCGCGGCACAACTCCTTGAAGAAACCGGCATTGACGTCGAACTCGATCAGACGGGCACGCTTTATTGCGCCTTTACCGAACATGATCGTGCGGAGATCGAGAAACGTTATGAGTGGCAGCGCCGCCTTGGCTTGTCAGTCGAGCAATTGACTCACCTGCAGGCTCGCGAACTGGAACCGAACCTTTCGGAAAGAGTGTTCGCCGCGTTGAAGTTTCCCGCGGATACTCAAGTTGAGAACCGTCAGCTGCTTCGGGCTTTAATCGCAGCTAACCAAAAACTCGACGTTAAATCGTGCGCGCATACCATCGTCAAATCGCTGCAAATTGAAAAAAGCAGGGTCGCAGGTGTTTCAACTTCCAAAGGATTTGTGAACACCCGAAATGTCGTAATTGCGGGTGGCGCCTGGACCTCCTTCATCAATACCGGGACCGAAGCTCCGCCAATTCGCATCGAACCAGTGCGCGGGCAGATGATCTGTTTCGAGGCCCAGCCGGCCCTCGCGCGCCATGTGATCTACAGCCCGCGAGGTTATTTAGTTCCCCGTCGCGACCGCCGCTTGCTGGCTGGTTCGACAACTGAAGCAGCCGGTTTTGAAAAAGAAGTAACCGCCCGCGGGGTTGAATCAATCCGCAATCACGCGCTGGAAATTGCTCCGCGCATCGCGGAATTGAAGCAGGTTGATTCCTGGGCTGGTTTGCGGCCGCGCGCCCCTGATGAGTTGCCGGTGTTAGGTAAGACGGGTGAAACGGAAGGGCTCTTCTTTGCTACCGGCCATTACCGGAATGGCATTTTGCTGGCGCCGCTTACTGGCGAGTTGATCGCCGCACTGATAGCGGATAATGTCGTGGCAACGGAGCTTCAGACTTTTGCTCCCGATCGATTTGCACTAACTGTCAACTAACTCCTTCTTCCATTGAGCATGCGCCAACTTCAATTTGCCGTAATCGCCCTGGGCGCGTCGCTGGTGCTTGCGTCTCCAATAGCCAGTCAAACGACCGTGGGCGCCGGCCCGGCGCATTCACCCGCCCGCGAAGCGAATGCACCCGACGAGCGTCCGGCGCAGGAACTGTATGAGGACGCGAACGGGTATCTGGGCAGAAAGTACGCTGAGTTTAATAAGCAAAAGCTTGGCTACGACTCAAAGTTGGAGGCGAAAACTAAGCAGGAACAGAAAGAGCTCGCGCTTGCTAACGCTGCGACCCTCGTGGGCCGCAAGAATCTTTGTGAAGATGATCTTTACTATTTGGGGATGCTGCGGCACCTGGTCGGCGATGCAGAGGCCACACTGAATGTGATGGGGCGTTATCTGGCAAAGAATTCGAAGGGAGAAAAGTCACAGATCGCCCGCGCAGTCGTAGTGCTACACGCAACTCGAACAAATCTGTTACCAGAAGCGGAAGCGACAGTTGCCACCTATCGGAAAAATGAACCGATAGACTTTAATGAGCTATTCGGAATGGAAGCGCTCTTAACTGAAGCTTTCAAGAAGGCCAACAGCTACGCCCGCATGGAAGAGCACGCACGGGCCATGCTTGAAGTCGCCCGCAATGAAAAGGCTGCGGCAAAAGTTGGCGTCTTCAGACGTGATGAGCGCCTTTTCAAGGCAACTTCGCAGCTGGCGGACGCTTTAATAAAAACAGACCGGCACGACGAAGCGCTCGCTACACTCCGTGATCTGCTTAAGCTCTCACTGACTTTGCCCTCGGGCAATCTCTACAAGATGGCCCGCATGCGGCTCGCTGGTTTGGATCCAGGCACCGACTCACTCAAGTTGTTAGCCGGTAAGCGTCTCGAAGCGGGTGTGACGCCGGAGATAGTAGCGGCGGAGTGGATTGATCAGCAGCCGGTGACGCTTGCCGAGTTGCGTGGCCAGGTGGTGCTGTTGGATTTTTGGGCCCACTGGTGCGGGCCGTGCCACTATGTTTTCCCGAAACTGCAGCGCTGGCATGAAAGCTATAAGGACAAAGGTCTGGTGATCCTCGGCATGACGAATTACTTCGGTCAGGCCAATGGCAAGCGCGCTAGCACGGCAGAGGAGTTGGCTTACCTGCGAGATTTCAAAAAGCGCAATCGTTTGCCTTACGGCTTCGTGATATCCGGCTCAACGAAAAATGACATTAATTATGGTGTCTCCTCGATTCCCATGTCGTTTCTGATTGATCGCACTGGCACTGTGCGCTTTATCGCGGTGGGCGCGAACGACGAGGAGACCACCGCCCTGGGCAAAAAGATCAGAGAGTTGATTGAGGAGCCCGCGCCAACTTCAACAGATGTACGGTCGTCCCGCAGTGGGCGACCTTGAAAGCCAATCAGGGCGGTAGCAGAGCTGCCTTTAAATAACGGGAAATGGCCCGGTTCGTCGCTGGGAGGGTTTGCTCTTATAATCAAACCACTCGATACGCGGCATGAGTTTCAGGATTGAGTAATGGAAGGTTCAAGCATCACTATCGGCATCGCTTTCTTAGCGGGCATTCTCTCGTTTCTTTCGCCCTGCGTCTTGCCGCTTGTCCCCGGTTACGTTTCGTTGATGTCGGGCGTCAGCATTGATCGGTTTAAAGAAGGCGGATCGGCTGCGAATGCGCGGAGCGCGGTGATACTTAATTCACTGGCTTTCAATGCTGGTCTCTCCGTGATCTTTCTCGCGCTGGGAGCAACGGCCGGTCTGGTGGGCGGAACGGTCCTCAACAACATGTGGGTGAGGATCATCGGCGGTGCAATCATCATTGCCTTCGGTCTTCAGCTCATCGGCCTCCTAAAAATTTCGGCACTCTATAAAGACACACGCTTCTTTTCCGATGACACGCCGCGTGGCATGGCCGGCTCTTTTACTTTAGGGATCGCTTTCGCTGCCGGTTGGACGCCCTGCATCGGCCCAATCCTCGGAGGCATCATCGGGCTTGCAGCCACGAGCGGCGGATGGCGCAGTGGACTATTGCTCTCGGCGTTTTACTCGGCGGGGCTGTCCATACCGTTTTTGTTGACCGGGCTGGGTCTCAATCAGTTCCTCGGCTTCTACGGAAAGTTTCGTCGTCACTTGCACAAGGTTGAAGTCCTTTCGGGCGTCATTCTGATAGTGGTGGGATTGCTTGTAGCATCTGGTTTTTCAACTTTGCTTGCCAGCTCTACCCTCGCGAGTATTTTGCCCAATGCGGAGAGTTGGTTGAAAGTTAAGCCGGCTGCGCCGGTGACTGCGGCGGTTCCGGAAAATCTCGCATCGTTTCCTGTCGCGCCTTCGGTTGAATTAAAGACTCTCGAGGGGAAAGCATTTCAACTGGAAGAGCTGCGCGGACGGGTTGTGTTGCTGAACTTCTGGGCCACCTGGTGTATCCCTTGCCGCTCCGAAATTCCCGAACTGAACATCATGCACCGCGACCTCGAAGCCCGAGGCCTCTCTGTTATAGGTGTGTCTACTTATGACGGGGCGGACGGGGTAAAAGATTTTTGGAAGGACATTAAGCAGGACTATCCCGTGCTGCTTGGCGATTCGAATGTAGCATCCAAGTTTGCCGTAGGTCCGCTGCCGACTACTTTCATTCTGGACCGCGAAGGCCGCATTCGCGCGAGGATAATCGGCGAACGCCGCCGCGAATCGTTTGAAGCCGCCGTGAAGCCGTTACTGGAAGAAGCGGCGACGGCCAGGCTTACCAAATGAAGTGAAGCGCATCGAAGTGTGAACTTAGGAGTATTGCAATGATTAAGCTATTAACACTAATGTTTTTGCTGATTGGTCTGGCTCCAGTGGCCGCCAACGCGCAGCATGAGTACTCAGCACTGGAAGAAAAAACGGTCAATTATAAAAATTGGACGCTCACCAGCCTTGCCGACGACAAGCCTGTCGATTTGCGTGCCCTCACGGCCGGCAAAAAGCTGGTGATGGTTGTTTACTTCGCACCATGGTGCGGCAACTGGCGTTTTGAGGCCCCAGTGGCGGCGAAGCTTTATGAGAAATTTAAAGCGCAGGGTTTCCAGGTGATCGGGGTCAGCGAGTATGCCTCGCGCGATGATGTTAAGGCTTTCTTTGGGACTGCTGGTCCGCCTTATCCGGTGGTCAGTGAGTCCGAGACGCGCGAAGACAAGCAAAAGACCGCACATTATGGTTACCGGCAACTGACCGGCGACCGCAGAAACTGGGGATCGCCGTGGAATATTTTTCTTGAGCCTGCGAAGCTGCCAAAAACCGGCGACCTGCTTGCCGAAAAGGCCTGGGTGGTAAATGGCGAATTGATTGAAGAAGACGTCGATAAATTTATCAACGAACGCTTAAATGCAACCACGGCCGCGGCGATTGAGCCATGCAAGGAGCCGTAGGGAGTAGACGGTAGGCAGTAGGCGGAAGGCAGGACTTAGGTTCAAAGTTCCAGGTTCCAAGTTCAAAGCTCAAAGACCAAACGACCAAAAACCCAATTCTTCCAAAGTCCAACTTCCCCAGACCATTAATGAAACTTCGTCTGCTCTATCACGGCCACTGTTTTGATGGAGTAGCCTCGGCCGCTACCTTCAGTCGCTTCTATCAGGAAAGAGTTCATCCCGAAGCAGAGATCCACTACCGGGGATTGCTGCATCGCCCGGGGACTCTTTTTGACATGGAGATGTTTGATGGCGACGAGAATGCTATCGTCGATTTCAAATACGCCGCCTCGGAAAGACTGACGTGGTGGTTCGATCATCACGAGTCTGCGTTTCTCACTCCCGAAGACGAAGCCCACTTTCGTGCTGACACTTCGGGGACAAAGTTTGTCGATTCGACCCGCAAGTCCTGTACAGAGTTCATTGCAGACATCACCAGCTCTCGTTTCGGATTCAACCCCGAGCCGCTCCATTCCCTCGTGCACTGGGCCCACATCATCGACGGCGCGCTCTACGAATCGCCGCAGCAATGTGTTGAGCTAAAAGAGCCGGCGCTGCAATTGATGCAGGTGATCGAAGCTGATCCTGATGACGACTTTATCGAACAACTGATTCGCCAACTGGTAGTGCAGCCGTTGGAAACAGTCGCTTCCAGCGACGAAGTACAACGACGCTTCTTTCCGATCCAGCAACAACACTTGGAAACGCTCGAGGCGGTGCGAGGCAAAGCTGTCTTTGCCGATCGAGTCGTCCGGTTTGATCTGATCGACGAGGGTTACGAAGGCTTTAACAAGTTCATTCCTTACTACCTGTATCCTGAGACAACTTATTCAGTGGCGCTCACCCGGGGTTCGGTTAGAACAAAAATCTCCGTCGGTTCCAATCCCTGGGCCCCGGTGCCTCGGACGCATAACATCGCGAAGATCTGCGAACGCTATGGCGGCGGCGGGCATGCGGTTGTAGGCGCAATATCATTTCGGCCGGACGAGGTAGAACGGGCCCGGGAAGCGTTCGAGGAAATCGTAGCGGAACTCTCAAACTGAGGGTCGATTATCGCTACCGTACGCTTCATAAACCGCCAAGCCGCCAAGGAACGCAGAGTACGCCATGCAGATTCAGGTAAAAGGCACTACAGCCTCGCTGGTTTTCTCCACCCGAAAATTTCACCCTTTTTCAACTTTTGGCGAACTTGGCGCTTCTTAGCGGCTTGTCGGTAAATCATCGCAGGCGGTGAAGCTGTGATTAACGCCGTTCAGCCTGTATCGGCGTGTTTTGAAACGAAGCGATGCTCCATTTGCCATTGTCTTTCGTGACCACCCAACTGTTCATCGCGCGGTCGTTCTTCTTCTCACCGGGGGCGCCGTATTCCAGGCTCCATTCAAGATGAACTACCGCCACATCCGGCCGTAGAAAACGAATGCCTTTCACCGACGCGATGTTTCGACTGTCTTTATAGATAGTCGTAAAGATTCGCGTGTGACCCTTTTCGATTTCGTCGCGACCTTTGATTTTCATGCCATTAACCACTACGTAGTCAGCATCTGCAGCAAAGGGAGCGGAGAAAGCTGCGCCGTCGTGCGCGTTCCAGCCATCCTGGACTTGCTGAACGAGTTGTTTGATAGCAGTCTCGTCGGCGCTCGGAGTTTGCGCGTCAACAGTAGGAACTAGAACCAGGGTCAGGCTAATGAGTGCTAACCACAAAAGACAATTCCTTCGCCGCATTAATACTCTCCTTGTTCTTCGTAAGTAATTCATTTAGGCCGAAGCGCGAACTGCTCTTTCGTAAGCTGCTATTAATTCCCGCTGATTCGTAATACACATCTCCAAGTCGCGCAACAGCCCGTTTTCAACGCCATAGATCCAACCGTGCACTGCCAGCTCCTGGCCGCGCGCCCAGGCGTTTTGGACAATGGTGGTGCGGCTGACATTCAACACCTGTTCGATCACGTTCAGCTCACAGATGCGATTTAAGCGGATCGCTTCATCCTTAATCTTGGCGAGTTCCGCTGCGTGGTCGTGCATCACATCCTGAACATGACGCAGCCAGTTATCTATCAACCCCAGTTGCAAGTTGTCCATTGCCGCCTTGACTCCGCCACAACCGTAATGGCCGCAGACAATGACATGATCAACTTCGAGCACGTCGACTGCGAACTGGATTACGGAAAGACAATTGACGTCGGTGTGCACCACCACATTCGCCACGTTGCGGTGCACAAACATTTCACCTGGAGGCAAGCCGACGAGCTGCGTCGCGGGCACGCGACTATCCGAGCAACCAATCCAGAGGTAACCTGGATTCTGTAGCTGGGCCAGCTTTTGAAAAAATTCCGGATCGCCGGCCTTAATGCTTTCAGCCCAGGCACGGTTGTTTTCGAGAAGTTCTGTTAGGTCTTTCATTAACTGCATTCCGGCGCCGCTGCGCTCATCATCACTTAAGCTTCACCGTGTTCATTAGCTTATCAAACGTTGCCACGTGAGCAGGGTCCTGGTACGTGAAAAAGAATTCCAAGCCGTAGCCGTTTTTGATCATCATGTAGATTTTCTGCATAAAATACCGTTCGGCGAAGTGGTCTTAACCATGGCGGAGGCAAATTCTACCCCGTTGATAGTTTCACTGTGAATGCCATCCTGGAACTCCACCAGGAAGCTGGAGTTCTTCGTCATTGTTTCCATACTGCGAAGCGCATCGGCGCCGTTTTTGATGGCTGGCGAGCTGACTCGCTCTGCGATTACGAGCAATGACGCATTATTTGGCGCACCTGCCGGTACGCGGGTCAATCCCAACAAAACAGTACTCCGTTCTATCGACTTCTCGTATTCGGCGCGCTTTTTCTCGTCTTCATTAGCCACTAGTTTCTTCGAGGCTTCGGCAATCTCCTTATTTTGACGCTGCACGACAACCCAGTTGACGGGTATTGAAAATGACAGCCCAAAGAAGTCGTTAACGTAGTTGACTCCGTCGAGGTGGCCCATGTCATCGAGCCCCACTACCCTCGCGCTCTCGGGAAGACTCGGAGGCTTTGCATCGGTTGCCTGGCCGAAGGTCTGCGAGGGGAAACACGCGGCGAGTAATAACAAGGATGTTAGGAGAATGTTTTTCATGGGAGTCCTTTGGATTGCGATCGTCTCGCTGCCTTCCAGAATTCTTAGACGTGCGCTCAAAGCGGTCGGGACGAGCTTACTTACTTTTCAGCTTTGCCCTCACAAGTCCTTCCTCAATTGAAGTATCGGCCTTGCCGCCTCACATCAGGCGGCAAAGCCGGAACTAGCATACTGCATGACTTTAGAGACTGTTCTTACTTTTTCATCAAATCCAAAACGGCCGTCGTCATCGCCTTCACCCCGGTTCTAATTGCCGGCTCGGGCATGGGAGCAAAGTACGCCGAATGCAGTGACGGCGCGGGTTTGCCGCTGCGCCGGCTCTCTTCCAGAACCGCGGGATCGCTGGCTCCCAGCCAGAACATTACGGTTGGAATTTGATGTCCTGCCAAGCCGAACCGTCCAAAGTCTTCGCTGGCCATGATCGGTGCGACGGGAAATATCTTGTTGTTGCCCATCAGTTTCATGAACACGTTTTTCAGTCGTTCGGACAACGCTGGATCGTTGTAGGTCGCGGTAGTTCCTTCGGTTTCAGCCACTTTAACTATGGGCGCGAGTTCAGGAGGCAAGCCGGCCGCGAGTGCCGTGCCTTTCGCGATGCGTTCAATACTCGTCAGAATTTTCTGACGCACTTCCTCCTTGTAAGAGCGAACTGTCAGCTGCAATTTCACTTCGTCGGAAATTATATTGGCGCGCGTGCCGCCATGGATGGAGCCGACGGTGACAACGGCGGGATCGAGAGGTCCTAACTCGCGGCTGACGATGGTTTGTAATGCAATAACGATCTGCGCGGCGAGCACAATTGGATCCTTTGTTACTTCCGGGCGTGATCCGTGACCCCCGATGCCGCGCACCGTGATGTCGACCCTCGTGGCATTAGCTAAGGCAAAGCCGGGAGTGACGCCAAGCGTTCCCGCTTCCAGATCGCCGCTATCGTGGAGGGCGAGCGCATAATCGGGCCGCGGAATAAGGTTGTAGAGTCCGTCGTCCAGCATCGCCTTCGCCCCGTCAACCGATTCCTCGGCGGGCTGGCCGACTAATACGAGGGTGCCACGCCATTGATCTTTAAGCTCCGCAAGCAACCGCGCGGTTCCTAGTAAGGAAGTGATATGAATGTCGTGACCGCAGGCGTGCATCACGGCAACGTCCTGGCCGGCATCGTTCTTGGTTCGCACTTTGCTCGCATAGGGCAGGCCGGTTTTTTCTTCGACAGGAAGTGCATCCAGATCTGAACGCACGAGCACGGTAGGTCCGGAGCCATTCTTCAGCACCCCGACAACACCGTAACCCTTCCATTCGGGACGGCTGTATTTGCCTAGTCGTTCTGTAACCGTGTAACTCAGCGCGCGCAGTTCTTTAGCTACAAACGCTGATGTCTTCTCTTCAAAGTGTGAGAGTTCTGGAGCGGCGTGCAGTTCCTTGTAGGTAGACACAAGCCCCGCGATATCACGATCGATTAAAGCATCCAGAGGTTGTTGGGCTTGGGCAAAGCCGGGAAGACCGAGCGCTAACAGCATCAATACGCGGAGCTTGAATAGTTGAGGAGACATACACATTCCTTTTTCGGAGTTTTTCAGCAGGTTTTGATACAAGATCATACATTCCCTGGTCGCAGATCGGCGGCGACGCTACGGCTGCGCGGCGAAGAGCTCGCGTATCAGAACACCAACATCACCGTTGTTAGTCTTGGGGAACAGGGCGCGGCCGTCAGTCTCCTTTGCGAGTTTTGTCAGGAGCTTGCTAGCCTTGTCTCGGGCGCTTCGCATATACGCGTCCTGATCCAGTTCCTCAACTAAGCCGATTGCAAATACTTTGATCTGGTGCTGCTGCAACTCAGCCAACAATTCTTTCTCTTTAATCTTGCTCTTCCGGTCTTCGCCGTCCGTTATCAGAACCAAGACCTTGCGGGCGTGCGGCGTTTTGTCTTGGTCCGCCTTGGCATTGATGTAATCCACCATTGAGTGGACCGCGTCTAAGAGGTTTGTCTGTCCGCCTTCGATAAACAGGCTGTCCAAATATCGGGAAAGCACAACGGGATCCTGGTTCCAGATGGTGTGTGTCACCATTAAGGGCGGGGCGTCTTTTGGGTTACCTGTGCTTTTGAAACTAAAGATGGAGATAGGACCGCGCTTGTGAGCGTCCTGCACAACTTCATTGCCGAGTTCTAGCGCGCGATCGAACTGTGACCTTAAAGATCCAGAGTTATCCAGCAGGATGCCGT
>JBPCMI010000203.1:0-12598 GCA_051002415.1 Pyrinomonadaceae bacterium | reverse complement strand
TGCCGGGCGAAATCAGGAGGAACCGAGAGTTACGGTTGTCGCTATCAATCTGCGACGATCCATTAACCTCGACGCTTAAGATGACTTTCTGACCTCATGCGTTGCTCTACAGACTTCTTCACTTAGCCATTAGCTCTCCCGCAGTATTGTAGGTCTCAACTTTATCGGTAAATGGTTTCACTTGCCGGCTAATGTCCGCGCCATCTCCAACGATAATGACGGCGACCTCGTCAGGTCGAATATATTTGTTGGCGACCTGCTGCACTTCATCAAGGCGCACTTCCTGGATTTGCTGGCGGTAAGTCTGCAAATAATCGTCCGGGAGTCCGAGCATTTTGATCTGAACTATCTGCTCAATTAGTCCTTCCTGCGTTTCCAGGCGAATCGGAAAGACCCCGGTGAGATACGATTTCGCGTCCTCGAGTTCTTTTTCAGTTACAGGCTCGTCGCGAATGCGATCAAGTTCATAGAAAAATTCTTTTAGCGATTCTTGCGTTACCGCGGTACGAACTTCCGCGCTCACGCGAAATGATCCGGCGCTACGGCGCGCGTCGAGGCTCGAGTAAGCGCCATAGGTGTAGCCCTTCTCCTCGCGCAAATTCATAAACAACCGTGAAGAAGCGTTAGCCCCCAGCACCGTGTGCATTAGCAACATCGGGAAGTAATCCGGACTGGTTCGCGTAATACCTCCCCCATTGGCAATCACAATATTCGACTGTGCAGAGCCCGGCCGGTCAACGAGATATGCCGAGCGGAAGGATCGTTGGGGCGGCGCTTGAAAGTTGTCCGCCAGGACCTCGCCAGGTTTCCAATCAGCAAACAAACGCTCCGCCCTTTTGATTAGCGCATCCGCATTAACATCACCGGCGACCACAAGCACGGCATTGTTAGGTACAAACAGGGAACTATGAAACGCGACAAGTCTTTCGCGCGTGGTCGCATCCAGGGAGTCCAGGGTCGGCGCAATTTTCGAATAAGGGTGCTCACCAAAAATAATGCGCGAAACCATCTCTGTTGCCAAAAAGGATGGTTGCGCGCGCTGTTGCCGCAGGCTTTCCTTGGTGTTTTCCTTGATCAGCTTTACTTCGTTCTCAGGGAATGAAGGATTCAACGCCACATCAACCAGCAGATCGAGAATTTGCTCGTGAAACATCGTCAGGGACGAGGCAGCGACTGTTGTGTAGTCGGAGTTTGCGCCCGAACTTAATGTGGCGCCCATCTTTGCCACCAAGTCGGCTATCTCACGACTACTGTGCGCCGCCGTGCCTTCACTTAGAAGGCCCGTGAGCAGATCCGTTAACCCGGGCAAGCCCGCGGGATCGTGCGCATCCCCCGAGCGCAAGGCGAGACGATAACTTACCAACGGCAAGCGGACGTCCGGGACTACAACTACTTCAAGTCCGTTTTTGAGTGTAGCTTCTACCGCGGTTGGCAGTTGAATCGGACGCGGTGCTAAAGGTGTAGGCGCCTGCTGGCGAAATTGTTCCTGAAGGGTCATAGCTACGGGTGTAAGGGACCAGAGACGCGTTTCGCCGGCTTCGGCGAATCTGTTGGTTGTTCTAATTCACCCGTGGCCGAATCAGGTTCGCCCAGCACAGCAGGCGCAGTTCCGACTGTAGGTTTTACGGGAGGACGCGACGGAACCTGAGCCGCTGGAGCAGTCGGTTGCTTAGGTTCGCCTGGGGGCAAAGGAGAGGCGGCGGGTTCCACTTCCTCAGGCTCTTCTTCCATGGCGGCAGGAATAATGTCGAGTACGACGCGGTTATCGACGTCAAGAAACTCGCTTACTGCGTCCTTGATTTGAGCAGCTGTCACGGAAAGATAGATACCCAACTCCGAGTCAAACAGCTGCGGGTCATTATCATAAAGCGCGTATTCCGAGATTCGTTGGGCGCGATACATACTCGACTGTCGCCCGCGGACGGCATCGTTTGATAAGGAGTTACGCAATTTTTCCATCTCCTCATCACTTGGTCCGGCAGTGGCGAGATCCTTTATTTCAGCAAAGATCTGATCGCGAATTGTTGCCACCTCTTCGCCGGGTTTGGGCAATGCGAATATGTACCAGGCTGAAGGCCCACGCCGTTCATCGACTCCGCCCTGAATCGAAACGACAGACTCGTCGCCCTTCACCAGCTTTTGATAAAGCCGCGAGCTGTCGCCCTCAAACAAAAGATCGCCGGCGAGTGCGAGCGCGTAATACTTCGGCGTCCGCCGCGGCGGGATCTTCCAACCCAACACGAACGCCGCCGATGGCGCCAGCTTGTCATGGAAAACCTCGTTCTGTTGCGAAACTGCTGTTGGTTCGCTTACGTCAACTTCCTGAGGCTTTGGCTGACTGGGAATGCTGCCGAAATAATGGTCAACAAGGGTGCGAGCTGCCTGCTCGTCGAAGTCTCCGGCGATGGTCAGGACCGCGTTGTTGGGCGCGTAGAAGATGCGGAAGAATTCCTGCACGTCCTCGATTGTCGCCGCATCGAGATCCTCCATCGAACCAATTGTCGAGTGAGCATTGGCGGGGTTAGAAAAGATCAGCTCATTGATTCTTAAAAAAGCGTTGACGTAAGGCTGGTTGTCATAACGCAGACGCTTTTCTTCCTGAACTGCTTGCCGTTGGTTGTCGAGGTTCTCCTGCGTCACCTTGAGGGAGCGCATGCGATCGCTCTCAAGCCAGAGCGCCAGCGGCAAGTGGTTCGCCGGCAGCGTTTCATAATAATTGGTGCGCTCCGTCGAGGTCGTGCCGTTCATCGTGCCCCCAGCATTAAAGATGTGCTGAAAGTGCGCGGCCTTGGGAACATTCTCAGAGCCCTGAAACATCATGTGCTCAAAAAGATGTGCAAAACCAGTTCGGCCAGGTTTCTCGTTACGGGAGCCTACGTCGTAATAGACTGCAATAGAGACAACGGGGACAGCGTTATCCGGCGAGAGGATCACGCGGAGGCCGTTGGAAAGTGTAAATTGTTTGATTGGGGTCTGCGGGAGTTGAAAAGTTTCTGCCACGTTTGTCTCGATTCGCCTAACTCTCTTTTGGGCGCGCTCGTCTCCTGAAAGGGAGAGTTCACTGCGGTTGGGGGACCGAGGAAACTGAGGTGCGGGCCGCCCTTCTAAATTGGTTTTTCGGTAATCATGCCGCGCAGCTCAGCGCGCAGGCGTTCGATTTCGGCCAACTTTTGCTCAACGCGTCCGAAGAGGGCCGCTTGCGTCTTGATGCCTTCATCAATTAGGAAACCCGCCGCCTCGGCGCGATTACGAAAAACCCCTGCCTGAACCAGTTGCTCGAGTTTGTCCTGAGCTTCCGGAGAAATTTTAACTGCAACCACGTAATCATCCTTCGCTGACATGGCACGTTCAATCGTGCGGCTGATGTCGCGTCCAATTGCACTCAAGGACTCGGGAATCCGAGAAGCTATGTCTCGGACCGACGAAGCGGTGCGCGCATCGTCAGAATTTGGATCCTGCGGATCGCTGACCATCAGGTCGTCAACTGTTTCCGTCACTCGCGTTTCTTCCCTTTGGTATGGACTACTCATGATTTAAGGCTCCTTAGATATTCAAGAGAGTTAGACTGTCTATGATACCTACGTGTTTAGCCGCGCATAGGTTCATTCTACGGACGCCCTCAAAGGCCCGTCAAGCTGGCGTACTACTTGGGGTAAGCGTAGTCGCTCTTCACAATCTTCTAGTTTGCCGGCTGTCTCATCTCGGAAACGGTGGATGCGCGAACGGAGTTCCAGAGCCGCCCGGTTATCGCGAAACGCAACCTTGCTCGCGTCCAAAGCATCCGTTAGTATGATCCTGACATGCGTTTGTTAGCCCCGCGTGTTGAGTCAGCAAATACTTGGTTCATGGTGAAATAGTAGTGAAAAAGTTTTCTTTACATGCTGCCATCCTGCTCCTCAGCTTTACTCTCGCAATCCCGGGTTTCGTATTAGCTCAGCAGAAACCGCAACCACAGTCTCCGCCGGGTAGCAGTTCAGCTACACGTCCCTCAACCAACGTCCCCGCTCCGGGTCGCCGCGGTACGCGCGGGACTTCCAGCAATGTGATTCCCTTGATTGAACGCGACTTTGGTGAGGCGCTGGAGTTGATCAAAGAAAATTACATCGAAGGAAAGAAACTTGATTACAACGTCGCATTTAAGTCGTCGATCATCGGCATGCTCCGCTCGCTCGATCCGCACTCGAATTATTTTGACCGCGAAGAGTTTGAGGAGTTAAAGACGGACCAGCGCTCCGAGTATTTTGGGATTGGCGCTTCGATCTACAACTACACCGTTGGCAGGGACGCCGACACGTTTATCATAGCCACCTTTGCCGAGGCGCCTGCAAACCGTGCTGGTCTACGTTATGGCGACCGCATTCTCGCTGTCGATGGCGCGAAGATGACAGGTAAACCTTCTGCGGAAGTAAGAGACAAGATTCGTGGCCCACGCGGCTCAGTTGTGAAGATAACGATTGAGCGCGCCGTCGATAAGCGCGTCAGCACGCTCGAGATTACGCGCGACGCTGTACCGCAGCCATCGATACCCGATAGCTATTTGCTAAAGCCGGGCGTGGGTTATGTGGATATGAGTCGCGGCTTTAATTACGACACTACGGAGAAGTTGCAGGACGCGATCGAACACCTGCGGGGGAAGGGAATGACCTCGCTCGTGCTTGATCTCCGTAACAACCCGGGCGGATTTTTGGATCAATCAATTAACGTCGCTGAGCTCTTTCTCCCGGCCCGTCAGCTGATCCTGACGCAGAAGGGAAGAAATGGATTGCGGGACAACACCTATATTTCGCGCAATACAACTCCGGATTTGATTCCGTTAGTGATTCTAATTAACGAAAGCACCGCCTCCGCCTCCGAGATCGTTGCCGGAGCCATGCAGGATCATGATCGCGCCTTGATTGTCGGAAAAACGAGTTTCGGCAAAGGGCTCGTGCAGAGCATCATCCCGCTTGAGTTTGGCGCGGGCCTGACTCTGACTTCTGCGAAGTATTTCACGCCATCAGGACGTTTGATTCAGCGCGATTATTCCAATGGCGGGTTCTACGACTACTACACCCACGGCGGCTCAAATCGGCTGGACAAGAAAACTGAAGTGAACAAACCGGCGGGACCTGAAAAGAAGACTGATACCGGCCGCGCTGTCTATGGCGGCGGAGGTATTGCTCCCGATGAAGAGGTGAACGCGAAAGTGGTAACCCCGGGACAAAGAAGACTAATAAGTTCAATCTTCAGTTTCTCACGCGAGTTAGTCAACGGACGCGTGAAAGGTTTCGACGGCTATCGCGTGCAGCAACCGATCGATTTCGATCATGATCTGCAAGCAACAGACTTTCCCATCACAGATTCACTCTTCCAGTCGTTCAAAGAATTTATCGCTGCGGATCCTGCCCTGAAAAGTCTTTCGCCACTTGTGGAAGCCAACCGCTCTTTTGTCGGTCTGCAACTGCGCTTCAATCTGGTAACTGCAGCTTATGGCAGAGTGATGGCGGATCGTGTTTTTGTGACTGGAGAAGACCCCCAGGTAACGCGCGCTTTGGAAGTAGTGCCACGCGCTCGCGATCTGGCGATGTCTGCCCGGCAACGAACCCAGCAGTAAATCTCCTAAACAGAACAGCGATGCCTGAAACTGGATCGCTGCCCTCTTCGTGTTGCAGCAGTAAAACAAAGTCTTGCGTCTAAAACCGCCGGCATGATAGAGTTTCGGCCATAGGTGTAACTATGAAGCAAAACGCTAAGACGCTCGTCAACACAGAAGAGTTAGGGCGAGCAATTCGCCGGAAACGAGAAGAGCTGGGCTTGAGTCTGCGCGACGTTGCCGATGAAACCACCGTCTCTGCCTCGACTCTGTCACGCATTGAAAACGGAACGGGAAAGCCTGACGCCGACAACATCGCGCGACTGACGAAGTGGCTGGACGTGCCGATGGAGCGAATTCTCGGCGGACAGGCCGACAACGATAGCGCCAAAGCTGTGGTCTATTTTGCCCGTGAGTCCACGCCGGAAATCGTCGAGGCCCACTTGCGCGCCGATCGAAACCTCACTCCGGAAACCGCAAACGCGTTGTCTGAACTTTTTCGCGTTGCTTATACCCAATTCAGCCGGAGTGAGCCGGAAAAGACCGCGCGCAAACGTCGCTAGACGCTTCCCCGATGACACTGCCCCTCATAAAGCGCTAAATTAGCCTCGTGGCTCCGCTCGAGTTACCACCCGGCGAAAAATGGCGTCAGTATGAGTTGCAGGCTCTGGGGCTTCGCGACTTCGCACGAGTTCCTCCCGATGCCGCCCTCAATCCCTTCTACCTGGCACGCTTTGCAAATCTTCTTGTAGTCGATTTCGACAAGCTGCGGGATCTTAGTCAAAAAACGCGAGACCATCTGCTGGGGGCCGCCGCGGAAGAGTGGTCCGGCGGCGCCACTTCCCGGGCTCTTCCGGATGGCCGGAAAGTTGTCATCCTGAACCCGACGCACGGGCGCGCCCGCACCAACGCCACTTTGATGGAAGAGATTTGTCATGTCTTTCTGGGTCACCAGGCAAATCGGCTGGCGATTATCGCAAACGATGAGCACGGAAAAACGCTCGCCCGCGACTACCGTAAGGCTGATGAGGAAGAAGCCTACGCGACCGGCGCGGCTGCGCTAGTGCCTTACGGAGCCCTGCGCCGGTTAATTCTTAAGGGGCAGGAAGCGACAGAGATTGCCAGGCACTTTCGCGTAAGCAAAGATCTGATTGAATACCGCTTGAAAGTTACGCGCCTTTGGAGGACCTACAAGTCGGCGCGGTCAAACCCGGCGGCGGGTAAAGAGTTTCAGGGTTGAAGCCGTAACCGCTTATAATCCTTAGTCGACTGATGAGGTTTTCACAGCCGCCACATCCACCAACTCAATGGCAGAACAACTGACACAGCCCCGCAAGCCAGGCCTTACCACGACCGACAAGTTGCGGATGCTGCTGGACATTACCAAGAAGATCAGTCGCTCACTCGATCTTCAGGAAATCCTCAATTTGGTAATGGACACGTTGGATTCTCTCATTCCTTACGACGCGGCGGGCATCTTCATCCTCAGCGGCGCCAGTCAGGCGCCGGTTGAACCCGGCGATCAGTTGCGCGTGTTTCATACGGAAGCAGTGCGCGGTTACGACATTGACGAGCTTTCGGACCTGCACCTGAAACTGGGCGAGGGCATCGTCGGCAATGTTGCTCTCACGGGCCAGTCTCATATCTCGCCTGACGTCCGGCAAGATCCGCTTTATATCAACGCTCGCGAAAAGACCCGCTCCGAGATGGTGGCCCCGATCATTTCCAACGACGAAGTGATCGGCGTGTTTGATCTGGAGAGTGATGAGCTCGACGCCTATGCCAGCGATGATTTGGAAGTGCTAAAGCTGCTGGCTTCCCAAGTCGCAATCATTATTGAAAAGGTGATGCTGCATGAGCAGTTGATTGAAAAGAAGCGGTTGCAGGGTCAGCTGGAAGTGGCGCGCCAGGTTCAATTGGAACTGCTACCTCCCAGCGATCCTCAACTCGAAGGTTTTGATATCAGCGCTTACAACTATCCCACGGAAGAAGTATCGGGTGACTATTACGACTGGGTGCGGATTTATGACGACCAGATCGGATTGGTTGTCGCTGACGTGTCAGGGAAGGGAGTTCCGGCAGCGCTGCTGATGGCTTTTCTGCGGGCGAGTCTAAGAGCAGCAACTCACATTGGTTACTCGCCGCACATCTCAATGGCCAAGGTCAATTATCTGCTTTGGGAGTCGATTGAAAGAAATCAGTATGTAACGGCCTTCTACGGCATTTTCGACGCCTCGAGCAAGACGCTTTCCTATACAAATGCGGGACACAATCCGCCGTTGTTGCTCGACGCCGCCGGCAACGGAAAATTTTTGGATCGGGGAAATATCCCGCTCGGGATCTTTCGCGACACGCGCTACCATGAATATTATTTGACGCTGGCACCGGATGACTTGTTCGTGCTGTACACTGACGGCGTGACCGAAGCGGCGAATCTTGAGGGCGAGGAATTTGGACGTATGCGGCTAGCTGAATCGGTCAAAGCGGCTAGGCATTTGAGCGCCAAACAATTGATTGCCGCAGTTCAACGCGACGTCCTCGCCTGGACGCAAGGACAAGGAGCCACGGACGACATCACGTTCTTTGTAATTAAGGCGCTGAAGGAAGAATGATGAACGATGGTAAGAAAAAGCTCCCTAATCGCTCTTACTCATCGTTCATCGTTCAATATTCATCCTTCCTAGTGTGTGGTTATCGAGTTGTGCGCGTGATCGCCGCCGGGAGCCAAGGTAGCTCGATAATCTCCAAAATGAAATTCTGATTCGGCCTCTGACAAAGCGTACACATCGAAGCCAAACGCGTCGAGATAGGCTGCCAAATCATCGGGTGAAAGGAGATAAATGGCAGGTGCATAACCCGCTTCAGCACGAATTTCCAGCAGGCGCTCGACGACTTCAAGTGGTGCAAAGCATCTAACAGGATCTTTATAAGTCGCCATGTTTGCGCGCCTCCTTTCTAAGCTGGACCGGAGTGCTATAAAGCGTCGGTCACTGCGAACAACTTTTAGATGGCGCGAAGCACATCCAGGTTTGTTCTCACCAAGGTTTCTTTTTGGTCACGAACATTCCACTACATTTGACGTTCGACAAGCTCGAAAAGTTCCCATTTGAAAATGAGTACACCACCAAACACCTCAACTCCTCAAGAAGTCGGTCCATCACCACCAAACTTCGTTACCGTTTTACGACAAATGCTGAATGCGTCGGAGAAAGTAAGTGACCTGATCTTTTCTCCCGGTCGCGCTCCGCAGATCGAGCTCGCCGGAAAGCTTCAACCAGTCAATATTCCCGGACTTGAGAAGCTTACACCAGCGCACACCGCCGGAATCGCCAAGGTGATCATCGGCGATCATCAGAACGCGGTTGAAAGTCTGGAGAAGACTGGCTCCGCCGATCTCTCGTTCAGCGTTCCCGGCGAAGCACGTTTTCGCGTGAACATCTTCAAGCAGCGGGGCACGCATGCGATTGTGATGCGCGTAATTCCCGTGCATCCGCCGAAGTTCAGTGACTTCAATCTTCCAGAACAATTGAAAGAAATCGTTGAGATTAAGAATGGGATCGTGTTGGTAACTGGCCCAACCGGAAGTGGAAAGAGTTCCACGCTAGCGGCGATTATCGATTTGATCAATGAAACCCAGTTCTATCACATCATCACGATTGAAGATCCCATTGAGTTCCTGCACAACCATAAGAATTCGACTGTCCACCAGCGCGAGCTTCACTCTGACACACCAACTTTTGCTATCGCACTGCGCGCCGCCCTGCGGCAGGCGCCAAAGGTGATCCTCGTCGGTGAAATGCGTGACCGTGAAACCATTGAGGTGGCGCTCGAGGCGGCGGAGACGGGCCATCTGGTCTTGTCGACTTTACACACCATTGACGCAGCGAAAACTGTCGACCGCATCATCGGCGTCTTCCCCAAGAATGAAGAGAAGGTGATTCGCACGAGAGTGGCGCAATCGTTTAGGTTTATTATTTCCCAGCGCCTGCTGCCGAAGCCAGACGGCAAAGGACGAGTTGCCGCGGTGGAGATTCTTAAATCGACAATGCGCACGCGCGAATACATCGAAAAGGGCGAGTCAGAAGGCAAATCTTTGGTTGACGCGATGGAGCAGGGAGATCAGGAAGGGATGCAAACGTTTGATGGCGTGCTTGAGAAGATGATCAGGGAAGGGATAGTTACCAAAGAGGCGGCGATCCCTTACGCCACAAATGCAAACAACTTGCTGCTCCGACTTAATGACATGGGTGGTAGCGTGACGGCGCCCGTGAAGGCAGTGCCGCCTGAAGCTGACTCCATGTTGGACTTAATCGAGCGCTAACGTAGATCGCGAGAATAGGTTACGGTTAGAAGGATTGAGTTGGCGTTGTTAGCTGCACCAGCTCACGGTATTATTTCAACACTCTCCTCGGTTGTCCCGGCGTAGTGAAGTTTCAGGGCATGTCATTTAAGTTCCGCGCATTTGCTCTCCCGCTCATCGCCGTCCTCGTCACCTCTGTTTTGTCGGGCGTTTCCTTTTCGCGAACTGAATCGAATCAGGATATTCGCATCGACGTTCCGGCCGCCGCGCGCGTTCGTATTGATAACCCTTTTGGAGCGATTACCGCTTCAGTTTGGAAAGAAAAGTATGTTTCGGTTGCGGCGAGTATCGAAGGCGGCGCTGCAGTGTTTAGGCGCTCGCCGATCGTTATCGATAATCGCAACCAGATGCTTCTGATTTTAGTGGTGCGGACGCCACTCGATCCCCAAGTTGGGATCTCGTTGACAGTAAAGCTTCCCGAAGGTGTGCACGCCGAGATCAGTACTACCGCAGGTGCAATCATCATTGAGGGTCTGCCGGCATCCGCTTCTTTAAAATCTTCCGCAGGCGATATTCGCGCTGATCTGCCTCACCCGCTGGACGCTGACATAAGCGCTCGATCGGTTTCCGGCACTATCCGGTCGGAGTTAGCTGCGCCACTAAGTGCGGAGGGTCATCTGCTGCAAACACGTGAGGGTAGCGGCGCGCATGTGCTGCGGATTAACACCGAACGCGGCACAATTCTCCTGACGCAGTCCGCGGCTACCAGCGAGCCAACAGCCGCGCGGCGGGAGCCGCCGCGCTTAGCCGAACCGGAACCCAGCAAAGGCGCAGGCACACCGGCCAGCCGTGCGGAGTCTGAGGAAATCGATGAAGGCGACATCATTCGTGTAGATTCACAACTGACAACGCTGAATGTAAGTGTCGTCGACCGCACCACGAGCCGCGGGGTTACGGGCCTTATCCAAAAAGATTTCGAACTTCTCGAAGATGGCGCGCGGCAGGACATCGTCCAGTTTGAATCGTCGGAAGCACCTTTTGATTTGGTGCTTTTGATCGACGTTTCTGGATCCACGCGCGACAAAATTAAGTTGATACGCGCCGCTGCGCTTCGTTTCGTCTCCGCCGCCCGTCCCTCCGATCGGATCGCCATAATTTCATTCGCCGGTCAGCCGGTGCTCGTATCGCCGTTCACATTGAATCGAGAAGTCTTACGGCAGAGAGTTGGATCGATCGACACCGCAACGGGCGACACAAAGGTTTACGATGCCATCGAGTTTGCTCTGCGACAGGTACCACAAGGAACGATCGGTTCGCGGCGCACGGCCCTCGTGCTGATGAGTGATGGGCTCGATGGCTCGATTGAGGGAGTTCAGGGTCAGGGGTCACAGGTCTCTTACAACGAGCTACTCGGGCACGTGCGTGAGTTTGACGGCGTGCTTTATTCGCTTTGGCTCAATACCGAATACGAAGCATTTAGTCCGCTCGACACGCAACCCGAAGCATTCGATCAAAGCCATCAGCGGATGAAGGAAGTGGCGGAAGTGGGTGGCGGTGCGTTTTATGAAGTTGACCGTCTCGAAGATCTCGCCGGCTCATATGAGCGTGTGGTCGCCGATCTCGGCACGGTTTACAGTCTTGCTTATCAACCGGCAAATAAAGCGCGCGATGGCAAGTGGCGGACGATCCGCGTCAATGTGGCGCGCCCCTCGGCAGTTGCGCGAGGCAAACATGGTTACTTCGCGAATTAGATCTCGTGATTTGAAAGGGTCGGCAGTGTGGCTCCTGGCATTGGTTTGCCTCGTGTTCCTGCCCGTCGTTAGTCTCGCGCAAACCTCGGAGCCAGCTGAAGTCATTCGTGTTGATTCTGATCTGGTGGATCTAAAAGTGAGTGTGTTGCGTCTGAATACGCTTAGCCCGGTCGCCGAATTACAACAGTCTGATTTTCTGGTTCTTGAAGACGGCAAGCCCCAGGACATCTCGTTTTTCGAGGGCGAGAATGCGCCTTTCGATCTTGTCCTCTTGCTTGACCTTTCCGGGTCAACATCTAAGAAGCTCAAACTAGTGCGAAATTCCGCGCAGCGTTTTGTCGAAGCGGCGCGCCCGATCGATCGTATTGCAATCGTAACGTTTACTGATGCGACACATGTAATCTCGCCTTTAACTCTCGATCGTGACGCCCTGAAAAAAGCGATCAAGAAAATCGAAGATCCTGGCGGTGGCACTAACTTCTGGGACTCGCTTCTTTTTGTGCTCGATTATGTTTTGCCTGCACAAAATGCAACACGCCGCAGTTCCGTCGTCGTAATGACGGATGGCGTGGACAATGCGCTGCCCGGTATTTTTGGTGAAGGATCGAAAACTACATTTCCAGAATTGCTCGAACGAATGCGAGCTTCCGACGTAGTGGTGTTTCCGGTTTATCTGGATACGGAGAAGGAAGAAGTGAAGCGCCATCGCGGCACTGCCCTCGCTTATGCCATTGCGCGCGAGAGTCTGAAGCAACTTGCTGATACGGGGGGCACGAGAGTGTATCCGGCCAAGGATCTTAAGGATCTGGATGCGGTTTATGACCAGGTTATTAAGGATTTGGGCACCGTCTACAGCCTGGGTTACAAATCAAACAATAATCAGCGCGACGGAAAATGGCGGACTGTCGCGGTGCAGGTAGTCAGTCGGACGGGCGTTGTTGCTCGAACCAAGCGCGGTTATTTCAGCCGCTCTGA
>JBPCMI010000202.1:0-14353 GCA_051002415.1 Pyrinomonadaceae bacterium | reverse complement strand
TGCCCGCAATGCTCGGCTGGGAACGCGCCGACAACTTAACGGAGGCGATTGCCATGGCCCGCAGTTATATGGGCAACTCTGCTGAGATCACTATGCTGCATCAACCGATGATTGGCATTGCCGACATGGAATAGGTTTCAAGAACAGCAAGAATGAGCTAGATGACTTCAAAGCAACCAGATAATCGTAAGTTCGTCGGCGCTTTGCTTCACGACTTGAAACTGTCGCCGACAGAAATCTTTCAGGACCGCAAGATCTTTCTGATTGGCGGCACAGGATTCCTGGGGAAAGTCACGCTCAGCATGCTGTTGCATCGCTTTCCCAACGTCGGCCGCGTTTATGTTTCCGTGCGCGCGCGGTCACAAGAGGAATCCGAGAGCCGTTTCTGGAACAGCGTTATCACAGCACCGCCATTCGATCCGCTGCGGGCGCGCTACGGCGCCGCGCTCGATGGCTTCATCCGCAGCAAGGTGGTCGTACTGGGTGGCGACATCGGCGATACAAACCTGGGATACAGCGGAGAAGAAGCTCAGCGAGTTGCCGATGATATCGACATCATCATAAACAGCGCCGGCAACGTCACTTTCAATCCCACTCTTGAAAGTGCGCTCCGCACAAACGTAGTCGGCACACGGAACGTCATTGCTTTTGCCAAGCGCATGAAGCGGCCCGCTCTCGTTCACGTTTCCACTTGTTTCGTGGCGGGCAATCGCCAGGGGACAATTTGGGAAAGCGATCCGGTATTGGGTTACTTTCCGCGCAAGAGTGAGCTTTCCGGCGTCGAGTTTTCGGTAGAGCAGGAAATCAAAGACTGCGCCCGCCTGGCTGAGCGGGTAAAGGAAGACGCGAAGGACGCAATGATGGTGGCGCGCTTTCGTGAACTTGCGCGCCGGCGTTTGATTGAGGAAGGACGCGACGAAAACGATCCCGATGCCCTGGGGTTGGCGGTGGCGCGCGAGCGTAAGGTTTGGACGCGCACGCGACTTACCGATCTCGGCGTTGAGCGGTCCGGTTGGTGGGGCTGGCCCAACATCTATACCTACACCAAAGCCCTCGGCGAGCAACTGGTGGCCGCAGAAACTGGAATCGTCCGCAGCATCGTTCGACCCAGCATCGTTGAGTCGGCACTCTCTTATCCTTTTCCAGGCTGGAACGAGGGCTTCACTACTACCGCGCCAATCATCTTTCTCGTTTTGAAGGGACAAACTCAGATTCCCGCCAACGAAAAGTTGATCCTCGACATCACTCCGGTCGATCAGGTCGCGTCAGTGATGTTAGCTGTTGCAGCGCAGGCATGCGTCGAAGAGCCGCGGCTCGTCTATCAGGCCGCTACCGGCGACGCGAATCCCGCCCACATGGAACGGATCATTTCTCTCGTCGGGCTCTACAAGCGAAAGCACTTCAAGGAAAAGGAAACTGGGATAAAGCTGCTCAACGAAGCAGCCGCGCGCATGGCGCCCCGCCCCGTCTCGGCCGCACGTTTCGAAGCGACCTCGATCCCCATGTTCAACTCGGCGGCAAAGAAAGCTTCTGCCTTACTTGACCGCGCGCGACCACGTTGGGGTGGCGGGCGAATGGTAGAAGTGATCGATCGCGTTAAGACTTCGGTTGATCGTGTCGAAGAGATAACTCGCGAAACAACAAACTCTTTTGAGATCTTTCGACCGTTCACGATCGAGAATGCCTACGTGTTCCGTTCCGACAATGTTCGGTCTCTTTTCGAGCGCATCAGAAAAGACGAGCAGTCGCTTCTGACGTGGAATCCAGAGAAGTTCGACTGGTACCACTACTGGATCAATGTTCATATTCCTGGTCTGAAGAAGTGGGTCTTTCCTAAACTTGAAGATGATATGCGGGCGCAACCAAAGCGCACGTACACTTATCGCGACCTGCTTGAGCTCTTCGAGACTTCCACTAAACGACACGCAACCCGGGTGGCGATGCGCATCGAACGTGATGAACGCACCGAGCAGTACACCTACGCCGATCTGAAGGAGCTTGCGACGCGAGCTGCCGCTTTCCTCGCGAGCGAAGGCGTCAAGCCCGGCGATCGCGTCATGCTGTTTAGCCATAACGCGCCGGAGTGGGGCATGACTTACTTCGGCGTGCTAAAAACTGGGGCCAGCTGCATTCCCGTTGACCCTGAAAGCAAGCTGAGCGAGATCCTAAACTTCGCCCGCGCCGGCGACGCGGCTGGCATTGTCATCAGCGAGAAGCTGGATCAAGAACATCCGGAGCTGCGCCAGCGTTTGGCCGATGAAGGACTGACTCCGCGTGTTTGGACTTTCGCTGAAGTGTTTGCCCTTCCGGACGAGGCAACCGAGGATCAACGCATCGCCCTCTTGCCGCAGAAAGTCCACGCCCAGTCCGTCGCTTCTTTAATTTTCACGTCCGGCACGACTGGCCGTCCCAAAGGCGTGATGCTTTCGCATCGCAACCTAACGAGCATGGTCTCAATGCTTTCCTCCGTCTTCGATATGTCCACTAAAGACGGAGTGCTTTCCGTCTTGCCGCTACATCACACGTTTGAATTTTCCACCGGCTTTCTCACGCCGATTAGTCGTGGAGCACAGATCACGTACCTGCCGGAGCTGACAAGCGATGCCCTCGCGCGGGCCATCAAGAATGGTCATGTCACCGGAATGGTGGGCGTCCCGGCGCTTTGGGAACTACTGCACCGGCGGATTAAGACCCGGCTCTACGAGCGCAGCGACTGGATTGGCAAGACTGCCGACGCCCTTATCAAAGCTAATTTTTGGCTGCGCGAAAACACGCCGGTCAATCTCGGCCCGATAGTCTTCTACCCAATTCATGAAGGATTGGGAGGTCGGATTAGATACTTCATCAGCGGCGGCTCAGCGTTGAGCGAGAAAATTCATCAGGACTTCCAGGGGCTTGGGTTCACGATTTTGGAAGGCTATGGCCTGACAGAAGCATCGCCCGTGCTGACCGTCACGCGTCCGGAAAACCGCATGCTGACCGGCAGTGTTGGTAAGGCGTTGCCCGGCGTGCAAGTGCAAATTGCCGATCCCGATTCCGCAGGCGTGGGCCAAGTGATAGCGCGCGGCCCTAATGTCATGTTGGGTTACTACGACGACGAGGAGGCAACGCGAAACACCCTCGTCGAGCGCTGGCTGTATACGGGCGACCTGGGCAAACTCGATGATGATGGAAACCTCTTTCTGGTCGGGCGATCTAAGGAAATTATTGTCGACACAAATGGCAAGAATGTTTATCCCGACGAGCTTGAAGAGATCTATGCTGACTCACCTTACGTCAAAGAGTTGAGTATCGTCGGCCTGCCGGATGGAATTGGAGAAAAGGTCGCTTGCCTGGTCGTTGCCGACGATGAATATGACATCGCGCTTTCACGTGCCGAGTTAAGACGCCGGGTAGAAGAACACTTTCGTCTTGTCTCGGCTTCCCTTCCCTATTACAAGCGCGTCAAGTTGCTGCACTTTACTGACGTGGAATTGCCGCGCACGGCAACCCGCAAAGTAAAGCGACGAGAAGTACTGCAGACGTTGGAGTCGCTGGAGCAAAACCAGAAAGCGAGCCGGGGTTCTGACGGGCAGGCAAGCGCGGCTGCTGACACACGCTGGGTGCTGGAGGTTGTGGCAACTGTCAGCAATCGCTCGCGCAGTGAAATCTCAGCTGATACTCGCCTCGCTGACCTGGGTTTCGACAGCCTGATGTTTGTGGAGCTGGCAACGGCAATCGAGAATGCCGGCGGTTCGATTTCCGCACCGGAAAGATTCAATGAGATTCAGGATGTGAAGGAATTAATTAGCGTTGTCGGTAAGGGCGGGGCGGCAGCTTCGCGTGTGAAGCGATCAGTACGCGACCAGGAAACCACGGAAGATGGAGAGATCTATGTTCCTTCCCTGATCCGGGCAGTCGGTAACCGGGGTCTCGATTTCGTGCAAAAAGCCTTTTACGAGCGACTCCTGCACACGCATTACGAAGGTCAATCGAATATTCCGGCGCACACAAATTTTATCGTTGCTGCCAATCACAGCTCCCATCTCGACATGGGACTCGCCAAGATGGCGCTCGGCCCCGCCGGCAAGGATATGGTTGCGCTCGCGGCTGCTGACTATTTCTTCGATAACAAATACAAGCGCGCCTACATGGAGAACTTTACAAACCTGGTGCCGATGGAACGGACCGGCTCCCTCCGCCAGTCGTTACGCCATGCCACTTCGTTCCTCGATCGCGGCTATAACGCGCTGATCTTTCCGGAAGGCACTCGCTCGATGACCGGAGTGATGGCTGACTTCAAACCGGTGATCGGTTATCTGGCCCTCGCATCGCGTGTTGGGATCCTGCCGATCTATCTCCAGGGGACGTACGAGGCGATGCCGAAGGGCTCAAATATCATCAAGAGCCGCGACGTAAG
Source organism: Pyrinomonadaceae bacterium (assembly GCA_051002415.1). Taxonomy (GTDB): domain Bacteria; phylum Acidobacteriota; class Blastocatellia; order Pyrinomonadales; family Pyrinomonadaceae; genus PSRF01. The sequence continues at coordinate 9,954 of JBPCMI010000202.1, read as the reverse complement.
CGCGCGTATTGGTCGTTACCTTTCCATCGAGCAACTCGAAGAGATGACGAAAGGGATGCCGCGCGCGGAAGCGTATCGATTGATAGCGGCGCTTGTGAAACACGAAGTTGAGAATCTGCGGGACCGCACCAGAATTCCATTTGCCGCACTGGAAACGCGCAAGCGCTGGAAAGCCGAACGCCGCGCGCAGATCAACGACCGCGAAGCCGCCAGCGCGTTGAGTGCCGACTAATCGGCAATCGCCAATCGAAGATGCCCAAAACTCCACAGAAACGGATCGCCCGCATGACCCCTGCCAGCGGGTCGAAGCGCCGGGCTGCGATTGAAAAACGCCCTCGGGCAGCGACCTTGATCACCGGCGGCACAGGTTTTCTTGGTTCTCACCTGGTACGCCAACTGGTGGAAGACGGAGTGAAAGACATTCGCGTGATGGCCACCTCAATTCCGGATTGGCTCGTTGATCTCGGCGTAGAACCGTTTGAGGGTTCCATTACCAAACCTGCCGATGTCGCACGCGCTGTAGAAGGAATTAAGGACATCTATCACCTCGCGGGACGCGTTTCTCGTGAGCGCGAAGACGCCCGCGAGATGTATCAGATTCACGTAGAGGGCACGCGCGTGCTTTGTGACGCGGCGAAAAGTGCGGGCGTGAAAACCATCGTCATGGCATCTACCAGCGGGACAATTGCGGTGACCAACGATGGTGATTTGGTACCTGACGAAACGTATCCGCAACCGCTCGAGATCATCGCGCGCTGGCCTTACTATGCCAGCAAATCGTACCAGGAGATGGCTGGGCTCGAACGCTTCAACGGCAAGGGTTTGCGCCTCGTGATCATGAATCCGAGTTTGTTGCTGGGACCAAATGACGACCGGCTCAGTTCCACCAAAGTGATTCTCGACTTCATGTCGCGGAAGATTAACGCGGTGCCGACCGGTGGCGTCAGCTTCGTGGATGTGCGCGATGTAGCGCGGGCGTTTAGAGTTGCGATGCGGCGCGGCCGCCACGGCGAGCGTTATCTGATGGGTGCGGCAAATTGGAGTTTTGATAAATTCTTTGGCCGGCTCGCGCGCCTGACCAAAGTCTCGGCGCCAAAAATTGCTTTGCCTTCAAGACTGGTGGTGGGCGGAGCCAAACTCGTCGATTCCCTCTTCAAGCAATGGGATCTGGCGTCGCCCGTCGAACCCGGCGCCATTGAAATGGCGCAATACTATTGGTACCTCAACTGTGCGAAGGCTTCACGCGAGCTCGCCTTCAAGCCTCGCGATCCCGGCGAGACGTTGCACGATACCGTCGTGTATTTGCGTGAGAACTTTTTGGTCGGGGCAGCCTTCAAGTAATTTCCGATTGGCGATTGCCAAATGCCGATTGGCAAAGAATGGTCTTGGCCTTTGGTCTTTGGTCTTTGAACTTGGTCTTCGGTAACTAGATCCCATTTTTGTTTCTGAAAACGCTCGTTGACGCTCTCGCCACGTTGCAGAGCAATCAAAGACCAAAAACCCAAAACCAAGACCTCTTGGAAATTGGCAATTGCCAATTGGCAATCGGCAACATCATCATTCCCCTAGTGCGCCATACTTAAACACCCTAAACCGATACCGCTGCTGGTCGCGGATGTTCTTGGCAATCACGCCATGCAGGCTGTCGTCCCACATCGTATACTCGTCGATGAAACGGTCTGAAGCCGCCTTGTCCCCCTGGTATTGCACGTCCAGCACCTTCTTCAGCAGCTTCTCGACCACATCGTGATACTTGTCGTAATGGATGCGCAAGCGACCACTTTCAAAAGTCAGGAGTCCGTTCTCCAGAAAGAAGTTCCACTGCATTAGCTGCATCGTGTTGTAGGGCTGATCGCGCCGCGGCTTGTTGTTTTGCAGCACGCGCAAAATCCCACCTGCATAGACCGAGCGCATCTGAGCGTCGTTGTAATAACCCTGCTTGGCCAGAGCTTTTACAGCGAATAGGGAAACGAGGTCAGCTTTCATCTCTTCAAGCGCACTGGCGTTTTCTTGTAACGCCTCATCCAGATCGCGGTTGTCCTTCGTACGATCGACGCCCAGATAGTGACCAACTTCATGCCAGAGCGTGCGGTAGAAGTTGCCATCCGACGTTAGCTCCTTTGCCTGCTCAGCTCCCACGGCAGCTTCGAATGTACTGCCGGTGCTTATGAAGATACTAGGGTCGCGCATGATGTTGGCGCGCAGTAGGATTGTCCTCCCGTAGCGTCTGGCCAGATAGCTTTCGTTCGGCAGAATCGTTGCCGTATTGCCGCCGCGCGACTGCGCAAAGTCAGCAACGACGTCGTAAACGCCAACCGGAATGTCTTCGCGAATCTTCTTATGCTGTGCGTACGGCAGCGAGTCCTCAATCGCCTGAAGGCCCTGCATCGCCTGACGCAGCGACGTGGTTTCTGCTCGTCTCGTGCTCAGCACATTGAATGCGAAAAAAGTCTTTACGCCATAAAGCTCGTCGTCATAAGTTTCATAGGAACCGATCTGTGCGTTGAGATTCTTGAAACGGCCGGTGATCCAGGCTGCGTCACCTGACTCGTAATCATCGGTGAGAAGATCGCGGGCGCGGTTGCGTAGGTACCGCGCAAATTCGTCGTCATCGACTTGGACTGCGTTAGCCGCTTCATTTAGCAGACCGTGGGCGCGCATCAGTTCCGGAGCATAGGCTATGGAATACGGCAATGCATAGAAACCTGCCGCGCTCGCAGCACCGCGGGCAGGACCGCTGGAGAGCCTTGTCAACTCGGCCTGCAATCCGGGATGCAGCGTATCGAGTACCGGATACGTGCGGAGCGTCGCCAAGTCTTTCTGCGCGTTCGTAGCGGTGGCGCGGCGCACGACCGTACGTAAGTCAAGAATGGCATCGCGCTTTTCCGGGTGTGCCGTAAGAAATGCATCAAGCTCTTCTTTCTTCACGCCCCAGGGATAGACAGTCTTTCCCGGCTCGACGCCGTCAACCGGAAGAAATGGCTCACGCTTGTTCTCGAGTGTCGTGGCAATCGGTCCCTGAAACAGCCGATAGAGTGTCAGCAGATTCTGGGTTGCGGGCCGAGAGCCGCGACGCTTATCAAGTTGCAGGAGATCGCGATACGCAGCCGTTGCCTGGGGATGGCGTTGTTGTTCGTAGAGCTGCTGAAAGATCTTTCCCACTTCAATCAGTTTCGCCACCGCTGTCTTTTCACCGGCGCTCAGGTGCGAAACATCGGGAGCAAGCCGAATCGTCTGCGTCTTATCGATTATTGGCTGGCTTTTCTCGAGAGACCAATATCCGGCGGGCACGCTTTGGGCGGTTGTTTTCGTTGCGGGCATAAGGGTCAGCGAGCAGAGTACCAAAGCAACCACGGGAAGCTTTTGCATAATTACCTCACAATTTGATTTTCAGCATTTTGCCGATTTTGCCTACATTCGTCTACTTAGTCATTGCCAATTGCCGATTGCCGATTAGTTGGAGACAGTACCGCCAGGCTATAGCCGGTGGGCCCTCACATTGCCGATTGCCGATTGCGCATTTCTGATTGGCTTATTTCGCTACGGGCTAATTGGCAATCGCCAATCGGCATTTGGCAATGTTGGTTGCTTCTCTTGTCGTAGTTTTCATGCGCCTTTAGCTGCAATCAACCCGGGCTTCTCACGCGTTTACGTTATTTGCCTGCTCAAACGTTCTGAACGCGCGACGGCATCTTGATTGCCAAGTGCGATCGCGATGTCAGCTACTGCACCAACGCCTGCAACCAAGCCGGGGATAGGCTCCCCCTCAATTTTTCAGCGCTGGTCGCTGGAGGAACCAAATCAACACGACTTCGAAGTCGAACTTATTCCGGCACTGGCAGCAGCGCAACGCTCAAGGCCCTGGGAGCACGTTGCACATGGAGTCGCACGCCGCTGGAACCGTGAACTCCGGCGCCGGAAGGTTGGTCGTGCTTACGATATGGCGCTCGAGATTGCCCGCGATATTCCCGCGGGATCACGCGTACTCGATGTGGGATGCGGCAACGGCTACATCGCGCATCACCTGAGCGCGCTTCTCGGTTCCAGCGTCATCGGCATTGACGTCGCCTCAAGGACAGAAGACCTGATCCCCTATTGGCAGTTTGATGGAAAAAAGTTTCCCGTTGGCGATGAAGAGTTCGATGCGGCCCTGTTTTGTTACGTGTTACATCATGCCCAAGGCCTGAAAGCGATCTTAGCGGAAGCACGTCGTGCCTTGCGCCAAGGTGGCCTACTCGTGGTGTATGAAGATATTCCTGAGCGCTGGTGGGATCGAATTGTCTGCGCTATCCACAATTGGAAGTGGCGCGGACGTACCGGACCATGCACGTTTCTAAGTGAGGCTGAATGGCGTGACACGTTCGCCGCGGAGGGATTTCAATTGTGCAGCACGCGTCGGATTTCACGCTGGCGCAAGGTTGTGCATCCGGTCAGCCGGAGATTGTTCGTACTCCGGCTCCGAGGCGTGCGAAGCACCGACAAGTGTAAAGCGTAGGGCGTTAGCCCTAGGTAGGGATCATTGCAAATAATAAGCCCGCTTCGCGGGCTCGACTACCGTGGATGGCGTTCAACCCAGGGCTAACGCCCTAGGCTTTACGCTTATCGCGTGCTTCGCACGCTTTATGATTTCTGCAGTGCTGCCAACGCCGCGAGCACTTCTTCGCTATGCGGCGCGACTTTCACTTTCATGAAAACCTGCGCGACCTTACCCTTCGGATCGATGATGAAGGTATTGCGGGCCGACAGCTTCATTCCGTTGTACTCCATCACCGAACCATAGGCGTCTGAGACTTTCCCATCAACGTCTGACAGGAGTTTGAAATTCAAGCCTTCCTTGGCACAGAACTCTTTGTGCGATTCTGCGGTGTCGACACTAACTCCGAGGATGACCGCGTTGATGGCTTTGTACTTGTCGAGGTCGCGTTGAAAGTTTCGCGCTTGAAGCGTGCAGCCCGAAGTAAAGTCCTTCGGGTAAAAATAGAGCACTACCCACTGGCCGCGAAAATCTTTCAAAGTTGCTGGTTTCCCCTCGTTGGGAGTCATCGAAAATTCAGGGGCCACTGAGCCTACTGCCGGCGCTTCACCGGCAGCCCCCGCGAAACGCGACGGCATTGCCATCAGACCAAGCGCTACGATTGCCACGATTGCAAACGGCAAGAGATACTTCTTCATAATCCAATCACTCCTTCTACCAATTATTCTTCAACCAGGTCAGCCTGAATTGACGGCGATGCAGGTCCTGGCTCTGCGGCAATCCTTAGTAGCCACTGGAGCTTTTCCTGTTGCTCGTCATTCAAATCGACAAACTTGACTCCGAATCCGGTTCCAGAGCCATAGTGCCTGACTTCACCTTCCAGATAAAGCCAGTCATCATCGGGGAGTAAAACTCGAAAGCCGACAATCTCTCCCAGTCGCACCGAACCGACCGAATCGAGATAACAACCGCCTTCGGAAAGATCTGTAATCAGCGCACTGTTCGCTTCCGTTGAACTGTCCCACATTGCGTCGAGACTGACACGCAACCGGGGGTTTTCTCGACGATCATCCATAAGTTCGTGGGTAAACTAAGTCAGGTCGCCAGGTTTGCGTAACATTTTGTGCACTTCGCCCAAATGAGTCTCTTCTTCGGAAATCATGTTCCGGGCATACTCTTCCAGAAGCACGGAACGATCGCGCACCAGATCGAGAAGCTTGCGATACAAGCTGAGTCCGGATACTTCAGCAGCGAGCGACTCCAGCAGAATATCGTTGATGCCATGCTTATGAGTTTCCAGGAGCGCGCCGATCTTCAACGAGGGATGCTCTCCAAAGTGTGTAACCAGCTCGCCCGCCTGGTTTGCATGGGCCAGGCAAGTGGCCGCTTCGCCGCGTAACCAACTCGTAATCGGAATCCGATTATGACCAAACACCATCAGCGCGTAATGTGTGTAGCGAACCACACCCGCCAGTTCGGTTTCGAGTATCTCGTTAAGAAGTTTTACCGCCTCAGCTTTGTCAAAGCTCTCGTCCGGCATCGGGCCTCCTCTATCAATGGTTTCATGCATCTTGGATGATTACTGCTGGTAAATCAACCACCAGGCAATTGCCGATTGTGGATTTCCGATTGCCGATTGGTGGGAGGCGAAGCGCGCTTAGGGACAATCGCCAATTTCCACTTGGCAATCGTCAAAATGGCATTGGCTAGCGCATGCGAACTTGCAAAGCGTTGGGTACGATTTGAAAAGTTGCCGGCAACCGGCCGGGCAGTTCGCCATCGACTTCGATGGAGATTACTTCCGTCTTTGCCGCCGCTCGCGCGAGGACTTTGGCCGCGAGGGCATGTCCAACCTGCTGCATTCCCAGGTGGGCGCCCAGGTACAAGCGAGGAGCATTCGTGAAGATCTTGAACGCGCCGAGGTCACCTATGCTGACTAAATCAAACTTACCGTCATTGAGTTTGGCGTCAGGAGCGATCTTCATTCCCCCACCAAAGTAACGCGCGTTGGCGATGCACAAGGCAACGAGTGTCATGTGCTGTTCCGGCTGGTCATCGGGCTGCACCACAACACGAGTGGCTTTTGACTGCATCGCGGTCTGCAACATTGACACGCCGAATGAGAGGCGGCCGGTCAACCATTGTGGACCTTTGAAAGGAAGCCATTCGGGATTCCTTTCTTTTACACGCTGGATTACGTCTGCTGTCATCCCGAAGGATGCCACGCCAAGGAAGTAACGAGTTTCCTGTTCTCCGGCTGCGGTGGTGTAAGTAACGCGGCCGACATCGATGCGACGCGAACGACCAGTGCGCAAGATCTCGGCCGCTTCACGAACGCGTCGGGGAATACCAATCGTTTTGCGAAAGTCTCCACCAGTTCCGCTCGGTAAAAGTCCCAGCTCCGCGTCCTTACCAGAAACAAGAATGCCATTGGCGATTTCTGAAATCGTGCCGTCGCCTCCGCAGGCAATGATTAGTTTGACTCCTTTGCGCGCGGCAGCCGCGGCAAGTACAGTTCCTTCCCCAGCGTATTTAGTAAAAGTCGGCGTGAAGGCACCAAAGTGCGACCGTAGATCACTGGCTATACCCGGCCAAGCCTCGCCCGTTGCGCCGCCAGCAGAGGCAGGGTTGATGATTACAACGGGTTGGGGCATGGGGTCCAGTCAGGAGTCAGGAGTCAGGAGTCAGAAGCTGGTCAGTTTTCAGTGGTTGGTTGTTAGTCGTCCTTATCTTAAGCGAGCAGTAAGTCTTTAGTAGACGAACAGTGACATGTGGTCGCTCATTGACAACTGGCCACTGACCACTAACCACTAAGTATTGTCCATTAACCACTAGCCAACGAGCAACATTCCAGTTCCTATGGCTATGCTTAACGAAACCAGTCCTAACAGTCCGGCCCAAGCATAACCCCCCATACGACCGTTAACGATTAAACCCTTCGTCGATTTCCGCTGAAAACACAAATGTGCGATTACCAGGAATAAGACTGCAACCGCCAGGCAATAGAGTCGGTGAATAAGTATTCGGTCAAGGGGTCCTCCCGTTAAGTCGGAATACGTCCAGAGATTATAAAGCACCGGGTTGTAAAGCCCGTGGTTATAGCCTCGGCTGTACAAGTAAACCAGTCCCACCCCTGTTCCGATGCTCAAGGCATACGCGAGGTATTTATCTCGCAGCAATACGTTGAGTACGAGTGATGCCGCTGTCATAAAAACTATGCTCGGAAGCAAAATCACTGAGTAGGCTATCAGGTAGGTGGAGACATCAACGGGCGAGTGACCCCGCAAGAGTTGGATAATGACGGCGGCCAGACCGACCAGCACTATCAAAGAAACCGTGAGGGCAAGCACCCCTAAGAACTTTGAGAGCAACAAGACATTATTCGAAGCAGGCGTGGCCCATAAAACAAGTTCAATCCGCACTTCGCGATCGCGATGCATTGCTTCGCCCGTGTAGAAGACAGTCATCCCGAGCAGGAATAGCAATAACAACTTTGCTGTGTTAGTCGCATAGGCGGCGGAATGTGAGACGTCAGCGGGAATGTTATAAAAGGCGACTTCCAGAATAGAGAGGAAGCTAGCCAGAGGCATGATCACGACCAGACTCCGCTCGGAAAGCAGCAATCGAAACTCAACTGCCAAGGCCGCGAATAGTTGACGGAGATGGGCGCGTACCCCAGCGGTCGTTCTATTGACATTGGGAAGCAGCACCTTCTCGCGTGAGTGATGCACTTCGAAGCGATCAACGAGCAACGGCTCGGTGATCGGCGGGTCGTAATAGAACCTACCAACTCCCGCTGTAAGGTTGAGAACTGACAACTCTTCTACCTTCCCTGGTCGCTCGGCTATGGTGAAACGTAGGTAGACAATCGTCAGACAAATCGCCGCCATTAGAATCATTGTGAGGCGGTTGACGATCAGGTCTGTGTCGTAAACGACTACGAGGTGATTCATCACCTCAGCGCTGATGGCGTGAAAGTTCCCGCCCCGGTTCATAACAAGGGGGTCAAGGGCAAGCTTCCAGCGCCACGGCAAGCTGCTCAATAAAACAGTCTGATAAGCGATGTAGATCGGATAAAAAGCAACGCCAAGGCCGTATACGATCTTGGCATTGCGAGTAAGAACTCCCACGGCAAAATAGAACGCTGCCAGACCCAGGTGCGAGATCACTACGAATACCAGAAAGTGTTTTATGAAGGGAAATACCTTCCAGTCCTGGGTAATCACGCCTTGTTTGGGAACTGCCTGAAGCACAAACCACGTCAGCACAAAAGTGGACTGACAGCACGCCAACACAAAGAAGTTGCCGAAAAATTTGCCCAGAAGATAAGCGGCGCGGCTGATGGGTTTTGAAAAAATAAGCGGATCTACGCCAGCTCGGAAGTCCCTGCTCACCGGTTCCGCCAGGAACAGGGCGGTGAAGAGAGGCAGGGTAAGGAAAGAGTAAACGGGAAGAACCCCCGCGATGAAAAAGTCGGCGTTTACTGCCCAACCGTGACCACTGGCAGGTCCCCAGCCCCACCAAAGCAATCCATTCCCCGCACAGAGCAAAACCATGAAATAAGGCGCGATGCGCTTCGAGTTAATCCGCACCTCATTCTGAAAGATTGCGCCGAACGGCGTCCAGGCGGGGTTTTTCATCTCAAGTTCGCCGGCTCCCGTTGGTTAACGAGATCAAAGTAATAGTCTTCGAGAACCGGAGTCGCCGGCGTGAATTCTTCGCTCGGTCGCACTCCTTTCGAGATCACTCTCAGTCGCGCCATGCCACCGAACATCTGCGAAGAGATTACCTGACAGCGGGACTTAAACGCCGCTACCTGCTCGCGCGGCACATTAGCTTCCCAAACTGTGCTCTTAAGTTGATCGATCGCCTGCTGCGGCGTAATGGAAGCCACGATTGCACCCTGACGAATGACCGCCATTTGGCTGCAAAGACTTGAGACGTCAGCGACAATGTGGGTAGACAGAATCACCGTCGCGTCTTCCCCTGCCGTTTCAGCCAGCAAGTTATGAAAACGATTTCGTTCTTCCGGATCCAACCCGGCGGTTGGCTCGTCGACGATTATGAGTTGCGGTTGACCGATCAGCGCTTGCGCGATTCCCAGGCGTTGCCGCATGCCGCCTGAAAACCCGCCAACTCTTTGCCGGCGCGCATCCGTCAGGTTCACTCTGTCAAACAACGCATCGACCAGCGCAGCGCGCTCTTTCTTATCGTGGACGCCTTTTAGTTTTGCAAAGTAATGAAGCGTTTGCTCAGCCGTAAGCGTGGGATAGAGTCCAAACTCCTGCGGCAAGTAACCAAGCATTTTCCGCGTGCCATGTTTGTCGATTATCAAGTCGGTGCCATTCATCATTGCCGTGCCTGAGTCAGGCTCGAGCAGCGTGGCCAGGATTTTCATTAAGGTTGTCTTGCCTGCTCCGTTTGGTCCCAGAAGCCCGAACATTCCTGCGGGCACCTCGAGCGAGATTCCCCTCAATGCC